>JAWOCK010000027.1:0-80039 GCA_046483845.1 Thermoplasmatota archaeon
CTAAAGTAGATTGACCGATAACATATTCTTCTTCACCTATTGTTTTTTCGAGAATATAATTATGACATGCTCTTCAATGGGATAAAGGACCTTATTCAGGGTATAACCAAGGGATTTGATAATGGCAACAGCTTTTTACACCGACAGTCTTTGTTCTTTAGGGGTCCCGCATTCGGACCTTTCTTTGTCTAATTCGAGGATAGTGAGCTTACCTTTGTCCTTCATGACCTTGAGCCCTCCTTTTGACGTTCAGGCTATTGGACCCCCTGAATGAATGTTGGTAAGGTTTATATTGTTTTTAGACATGCACCCTAAATAACGTTTTTTGGGCCTGTGGTCTAGCTGGTTATGACGTCGCCTTCACACGGCGGAGGTCCCCGGTTCAAATCCGGGCGGGCCCATCTCGTTTTTAATAATATTCCAATTATAGAGATGGGCCCGACCGGACAATCAAAATCGCAGATCCATTTTGATATCATTCGATTTTGATATGTCTGACACCCTAGGGTCCCAGCTTCCAATGGTGGCAGATTTTCACAACGATATCTCACCTGAAGGAAGAAAATCCGGGCGGGCCCACTCACATTATCGTTATCCGATTATCTTTATGAGTGGGTAATATTTACTCCTAAGCTGACCCCGCCCGTTTAAATCATGTTCCCATGGCAACGGTTCAGTCTTATATGATACAAATCGAAAACCAATAAACTTTTAAACGGTTCATGCAAAATAACACCCATGGTCTGTGAAGTTCGCAATAAACATTCACCCAAAGAGTTTTCGCAAGACAGAAATAGTGTTAGACACAGGTTTCTGGCATTGTCGATATCGATGCTTCTGATGATCATTGCCGTACAGAGTTTGCTTCTGGTATCAACAGTCAAAGCTGATGATGGTCCAACAGATGAACTCCCATCTAATGTTCCATCCAGAGGGATATCCCTTTCCGGGGAAGTGGACATATATGATGCCATCGACACCCAGATAACCGGGAAGACATTCGACGGTGCAGGACACAGGATCGGTACATATTCGTTCATCGGTGACATCAATGGTGACGGATACAATGACATTGCATTGACATCCATGGAGGACTACAGTGCCCAAGGTGTCCGGGGTGACGGAAGGATCTATATCTTTTTCGGAAACGAAAGTGGAATTCCTGATGCCATTGACCTGGATGAAAAGGAGGCTGACCAGATAATCATGGGTGATGCTTACAGGGATGATAATGCAACTGTCCCAGTCAAAGGTTGGAGCTGTATCGGGAACCAGATGGAGATAGGGGACCTCAACAATGATGGTTATGTCGATATCATACTCTCTGTACCCCGTGCTGTAACCTGTGTAAGGGAATCTGTAATAATCTGGGGTGAGGAAGGGGGGCTCCCCAAAGAGATCGTAGTAAATCTCACCTACGGATATGAGGCCGATTATAATTTCACCATACTTACAGCTGGACAATATAGCAAAGAGATGATACCCATGTATACGGATTTGGTCCTAACACCCAAGGGTTCCTTCGGCATGGAAAGGGATATAACGAACGATTTCATGCTCACGGAGGATATAGATAGAGATGGTTACGATGACCTTATCTCGGCTGGTTTCCTAACGGACTCTTATGGCAAAATGCCTCGGGTTTGGACACTATCTATTTACTGGGGCTCCACCGGCAACAAGACCGTTCTCTTCGAAGAACAGGGCCAGAGCTTCATGAGCGAATCTTTTGACCTCGGAGATATAGACGGGGACGGGGAGTTCGATCTAGTTGTGGGAGCCCCCTACATGTCCAAGAAGTGGCAAGAATCCGAAAACTACGGTGCCGCAATGGTACTTTTCAACATATCCAAATACCGCTTCGGAGATTACATTGTAGATGAACAGTTCATACCGATGAACGAGAGCTACGATGCGATCATCTGGGGATCCGGTGAAAAGGACTGGTTCGGTAATAAAATAAGACTTTACGATATTGATGATAACGGGAGGGATGAGATATTCATAGGAGCTCCCTATGCCGATGGTCCTGCCGACCTGAACCAGAACTCGGGCCAGATCTACATGTTCAAAGGAAGGCCCCAGAACGGTTTCCCGAAGGTTTTGGATGCAGACAACGGCGCGGATTCCATTGTATACGGTGATCAGGGTTACCAACCGGGACCACCCGAGGTAATGGCCGACTCACTTGGTAACAAGTTTGAAATAGCAGATATCGACGCAAATGGAGAGCTGGAGTTCATTGCCGGGCTGCCTCTGAAAAACCTTCCGGAGAAGGATGGGAGGCAGAGAAGCAAGGCAGGTATAGTGATGGTCTACGAACTAAAGGATCTGTTCAACGATGAGGTCAGGATAGTCCAGATAAGCAATTCAAAGGGAATATTCGTTCTCCACGGTTATGATATCGAGGACAACCTGGGATACCAGCTTCTCCTGGAAGATGTTGATACCGACGGAATAAAGGATATCTTTCTCACCGCCCCCATGGCAGATGGACCGGACAATACAAGGCCTCGTTGCGGTGAAGCATACGTGATCCGCGGTAAGGGACTTGTCATTAAGGAACTGGGAGTAACAGGTCCCGCCGTAACCGGGAGGAACGTGTTCCTTGGAGATGGTGAACTTGGGCTGAACCTCCCATATACCTATACCAATGGGTCAAACAGAATATCTCAGGGTAAGATCATTATAGATCCCGGAAATATGGACCTCCAGATAGATATTACCAGGGATGGAGTCTTGATCAATCAAAATCTACAGGATTCACTGCTCTTTGAGGATGTTGACCTGAAGTGGACAGGATCAGGAGAGAAGGGCAATGTCAATATCACCCTCAAACTCGACTGGGACCTGATAACCAACGAATGGTTGAACGTTCATACCGAGTTAATCTCCGAGGACAACGAGACCATCACAAGGATGTTCCCAAGAGCATTGATCCTCCGCAACGATGTTCATATATCGAACCAACCAAAGACCTACCATGACACCATCGAGGTCTTGAAACCCGGTAGGTGGTTCACTCCTGGCGAGGAACTTGGTGTGGATAGACCTGTATTGAGATACAAACATGATAGCTCGAGGGCGGTCACCAGCGCACCGCTCACCTTCGAGCTCCTAAGGAATACAACAGAAGTACTTGATACCCTTGAACACGACGGAGAAGGGGGTCTTTCAACGGTTATTGAGAAGACACCGATGTACAACCTATCCCTGAGGGCTTCGGCCGAATATGATCAAGGTCAGGACTGGGTGTATGGTTTTCCTGATACCGGAGATCCATTTGAGTTCAGGATACCGGTGGACAATGAGAGGCCCTTACCTCCTGAAGACCTAAGTATCCATTCAAGGTCCGGTGTGGAGAACTTTTCCAGTACAGGTCATTTCGATCTGGAGTGGTCGGATATTATAGGGATGAAAGGAGATCCCGGGGATTCCGGTATAAAGAGCTATGGATTGGAATATAAGGATAGTTCCGTGTTCCCGAAGAGATCCGGAGGTCTGCTGGGGACGTATTACCAGGACTTCGAATTTATCGATGCGGTCTTTGATAGGGTGGACAGCTCAATAGATTTCCTCGAATGGGGCCTCTGGAGCCCCGATCCCTCTGTGATCCCGCCCGACCATTTCTCCGTCAGATGGCATGGATATATCGAGCTTGAGGAGGACCACCCCCAATACGTCAGGTTGTCCGGTAAAGGACAGGTGAAAATCTTCTTGAACGATTCACTGGTTCTTGATTGGTTCGATCTGAGAGGTACTCCCAGGATAGGACCATACGAGGTGACCGGGCCGACTCTGCTTCCCATAGAGATATACTACAGACACGGGACGGGTAGGTCCGGTATCAAGATGGAATATCTCGATAGTTCCGGTTCTTATGAGGTCATGGAAGAAGACAGACTGCATGTTCCGTCCAATCGGACGGTGATCGAGGAGGATATCAACGGCCTATTGAACGTTTCCGTGTTTACGTTTGACTGGACCGGAAAGAGGTCTGCCGCCGTTGATATAGAAGGTTTCATAGATAATGTGGGCCCTCAGATCAGTTTCCAGGATATGAGGTCCTGGTATGGAGGTACAGATATCACGATCAAGGTGAAGTTGGATGATGGAGACCCCCTCCACTCATCAGGTACGGATGCCGGATCGATCGAATACCGTATGAAGCGTGATGGGGGTGATTGGTCTGAATGGATGGAAAAGGACCTCTGGTTCCTTGACGAAGAAGGTAACAACCATGGTGATCCCTTTCGAATGGTCATAGATCCCGAACTTGATGAGGAATGGAAAGGAGTTGTCCAGGTCAGGGCAGATGATCGGCTTGGTAACCCCTCCATATCCGACAAGGTATGGTTCGGTGTCGACACAGACGCACCTTCGATGGATCTACTGGATCCCGTACCAGGTTCGAACATCACCGCCAATCAGGTTAGGCTGACAATATCCACCGGTGACATAGGGGGCTCTGGTGTGGACGAGTCAAAGGTCCTTTACCGCTGTTCGATGGTTGGAGAGGACTGGTCCACTTGGGAAAAAATGACCATCGAACAGGGAACCCCTTCAAGGGAAAGTGTCACGGCATTCACATACCTTAGAGGTATCAATGGTGAGATAAGGTATCAGTTCAAGGTGTCGGATTCTGTAGGAAATTCAATGATATCGGACGAATATCGGATTACAATATCAAGGGTCCAGGTCAATCTCCCTCCGCAGGCGGTCATATCGGAACCTGAAGAAGGGCAGGTCTTCGAACATGGAGTCATGATACATTTCTCCGCATTTGGGACAACCGATGATATCTACGATGATCCCGAAATGCTCTGTTTCACCTGGATATCATCTATAGATGGTCACATGGGAAACGGTTTCGAGATAGATTCAGTACTTTCGTCGGGAAACCATACAGTAAGACTCTATGTCTACGATAGGACACCAGGAAACAATGTGAGCACTGAGGTAAATATTACAGTGAAGGAA
This sequence comes from Thermoplasmatota archaeon, assembly GCA_046483845.1. Taxonomy (GTDB): domain Archaea; phylum Thermoplasmatota; class Penumbrarchaeia; order Penumbrarchaeales; family Penumbrarchaeaceae; genus JAYEPK01. The sequence goes on from JAWOCK010000027.1 coordinate 4,981, forward strand.
AAGGGGAACGGCGGAGAGGGACAGGGAGAGGATAGTGGCGGGGTCAATGAGGATAGGGACGACGATATGACGCTCTGGGTTATACTGTTGATGTTCCTGGTTGCGGTAATTACCATCACTGCTACCTTCTTGTTAAAGAGAAGATATGATAGAACGGACGAAGAAGAGCAGGCAGATCTGGATCCCATATTCGGCAATGTCGAGGACCGTGAACTAAAAGAGGAGTGAAGAGTTTGTTCGAGAAATTACTTTCAATTGCGCGAATGGGTAGTTATTCCCTGAAGAACGGGGGAGTTTAAGGTTAGAATATATTCTTTGATGAGATTTTTTTTCTATTTCTCGGCCACACTTTGAACATCGCATAATATAGAATAAATTCAAGGAATATAAGATTGGACATATTGGTTATCTCTATAATTAATAAAAAAATATAGAAGCCCCATCAACAGGGGCCTCTTATTCTTAACCTTTACTTTTCTGCAAGTTCCTTGTACTGTTCGTACTTCTCTTTCTGGTTCTTGGCAAGTAGATCGTGGAGTTTCTCGGCCTCATCGGGGAAGGATAGAGTCAGAGAATGATACCTCACCTCTCCCATCAGGAACTTCTTGATGTCCCCGGTAGGCTCCTTGGAGTCCAGTTGGAATGGATTCTTCCCCTGCTCCTTCAGTTGGGGATCATACCTGTAGAGGAACCAATAACCACTTTCTACGGCTTCTTTCTCCTCCAGCTGAGAATGTCCCATTCCTTTCTTTAAACCATGGTTGATGCAAGGAGCATATGCAATCACCAGTGAAGGTCCGGGATAACTCTCCGCTTCTTTCATGACCTTCGTTAGATGGTTCTTGTTCGCTCCCATGGAAACCATTGCCACGTAAACGTAGCCGTAGTTCATGGCCATCATACCAAGATCCTTTTTGTTGGTTTTCTTGCCGGATGCGGCAAACTTCGCCACCGATCCTATCGGGGTCGCCTTGGAGGCCTGTCCACCTGTATTGGAATATACCTCGGTATCAAGGACCAGTATGTTCACGTCCTGTCCCTGTGCGATGACATGGTCCAATCCGCCATAGCCTATGTCGTAGGCCCACCCATCACCACCTATGATCCAATGAGATGGTTTTGTAAGCATATCCCTTTCCATCCAGATCTCTTCCAGGACGCTTTCCTTGTCCATTTTTTCCATTTTTGATTGTATCTTCATGGAAATATCCTTGGATTCGTCTCCCTTGGAGAAGTTATCGAGCCAATTCCTGAACAGACCCTGCAGTTCCTCGTCACCAGCACCTTCGTCAAGGGCTTTCTCAACCCTGTCCTTAAGGGCTTCTCTCCTTGCGGAGGTAGCAAGATGCATTCCAAAACCATATTCGGCATTGTCCTCGAACAGAGAATTCGCCCATGCGGGCCCGTGTCCGTTCTCGTTCTTTGCCCAGGGGACTGATGGAGCGTAACCACCCCATATTGAAGAGCAACCGGTGGCATTTGCGATGATCATCCTATCGCCGAACAGCTGTGTCAATAATTTGACATAAGGGGTCTCACCACACCCTGCACAGGCTCCCGAGTACTCCAGTAACGGCTGCTTGAATTGGGACCCTTTAACAGTATACTTATCCATTTCTGTGTTCTTCCTGGGAAGCGCATCCAGGTAGTTGTGCAGAGGTGCCTGCTCCTTAATTTGGGTTTCTAAGGGTTTCATGACCAGTGCTTTTCCCTTTGGTGCAGGACAGATATCAGCACAGTTCCCGCACCCGACACAGTCCTCCACTGCTATCTGTATCCTGAACTGATAATCATCCATACCCGGACCTATGGCCTTCAGGGTCGTGATACCTTCGGGTGCGTTTTCAACCTCCTCTTTGGTAACGAGATAAGGCCTAATGGCGGCATGAGGACATACAAAGGCGCATTGATTGCACTGAATGCAGTTCTCGGAAACCCATTCGGGAACCTCAACGGCGATGCCCCTCTTCTCGTACCTGGAGGTCTCCAGAGGGAAGAAACCGGATGGCTCGAAATCGGAGACCTTAAGATCTTCCCCTTTCAGGGATCCCATTGTCTCTACCACCCTCTTTACAAACTCGGGTTTCTCTTCTCCTTCATCCTTCACCTCTTCATCGGCCGCATCCTTCCATGAGTCGGGATAGTCGATCCTCTTCACATTCTCCAAGGCCCTATCAACAGCAGCATGGTTCATGTTAACGATCTTGTTCCCCTTGTGACCGTAGCTCTTTTTGATCGCCTCTTTCAGCAATCTAACAGCCTCGTCCACCGGCAGAATGTTAGCCAGCTTGAAGAAAACAGTCTGCATCACCATGTTGATCCTCTGGCCAAGTCCCACATCCTTTGCGATAGCAACAGCGTCAATATTATAGAATTCAAGTCCCTTTTGAGCGATCGTTCTCTTCAATGATGCGGGGAAGTTCTCATTCATATCCTCCAATTCCCAGGATGAATTGAGAACAAATATCCCACCATCTTTTATTCCTTTTAATATATCGTACTTGTCCACATAAGATGAGTTGTGGCAGGCTATATAGTCAGCCGTATTTATCAGGTACCTCGATTTGATAGGTTCGTCACCGAACCTTAGATGGGACCGCGTGACCCCACCGGACTTCTTTGCGTCATATTCGAAGTATCCCTGGGCATATTTGTCGGTATTATCTCCGATTATCTTAATAGCATCCTTGTTAGCACCGACGGTACCATCACCTCCGATACCCCAGAACTTGCACCTTACAACGGATTCGGGGGTGGTGTCTATCTTCTCCGAAAACTCTAACGAGGTTCCTGTCATATCGTCATCGATACCTACGGTGAAGTTGTTCTTTGGCTCGTCAAGCTTCAGGTTATCGAATACTGCCTTTACCATTGAGGGACTGAACTGCTTGGAGGATAATCCGTACCTTCCACCTACTATTACCCTTGTATCCTTCATCTGTTGAAAGACAGAGCAGACATCAAGGTAAAGAGGCTCTCCATATGCTCCGGGTTCCTTGGTCCGGTCTAACACTGCGATCTTCTCTGCGGTCTTTGGGATTGCATTGTAGAAATGCTCAAAGGAGAACGGCCTGAAGAGCCGCACCTTCACGACACCTACCTTCTCTCCTTTGGCATTCATATACTCCACTGCCTCCTCGGCCGTCATGGAGCCCGCTCCCATCATGACCACAACCCTTTCTGCCTCTGGATCACCTATGTAATCGAAGAGATGATATTGTCTACCTGTAAGTTCTGCAACCCTGTCCATCTCTTCCTGTACTATTTGGGGTATCCTGTTATAGAATTCATTTCCCCGCTCCCTGACCTGGAAATAAGTGTCTGGACCCATGGCACCCATCCTTACATGGGGATGTTCTGGATTGAGAGCTCTCTTTCTGTGTCTCTCAACCGCTTCCCAGTCCACGAGCTCCTTCATCTCATCGTATTCAATAACATCTATCTTCTGGATCTCGTGCGAACTCCTGAAACCCTCGAAGAAGTGTATGAAAGGAACGGAGGACCTGAGAGTGGCCAGATGTGATACGAGTGCAAGGTCCATGATCTCTTGTATCGAAGAAGAAGCGATCTGGGAGTATCCGGTTGCACGAACGGCCATCACATCGGAATGATCTCCAAAAATGGATAAGACCTCTGCGGCAAGTGATCTTGCGGCTATGTGGAAAACGGTGGGCATCAGCTCTCCGGCTATCTTGTACATGTTCGGCAACATCAACATCAGGCCCTGAGAGGCCGTAAAGGTGGTCGTAAAGGCTCCTGCTGACAGGGCTCCGTGAACAGCTCCTGCCGCACCAGCTTCGGACTGCATCTCCGAAACCTTCAATACATTTCCGAAAATGTTCTTCCTTCCATGGGCTGCCCAGGAATCGGCCACCTCTCCCATCGGCGAAGATGGGGTTATCGGATATATCGCTGCTACATCCGAAAAAGCATATCCTACGTGCGCGGCTGCCGTGTTCCCGTCCATGGATTTCATATTAGACTTTTTGCTCATTTGATTACCCCTTGGTGGAATGTCATTTCATACCATCTCCCTTCCTTAGGAAGGGAGGACCAGGTGTTTGTCGTATAGAGAGGTATAGTATAAACCTTTCCTTGTTTATACGGGCGTCATTATCATTCACATTTTTTTTCCGAATCTGTATAAATAATCAATTATATAGGGTACCATATGCAAAAGGTCCATGCGATATTTCACGGAAAGGTCCAAGGAGTGTTCTTCAGGGCGAACTGCCAAGAAAAAGCCGTTTCTCTGAGGATCTCAGGATGGGTCAGGAACAGGCCCGACGGCACGGTTGAGATGAAGGCCGAAGGTTATAAAGAGAAACTCCAGGAAATGGTTGAATGGTGCCGGAACTCGCAGCCATATGCTAGGGTAGATGACATTGATCTCAACTGGTCGACCGGAGAACCCGAATTCAATGGTTTTAGGATATTGAGATAGAAATAATGATCTTACCTCGATAAGTGAAGATATGCCTCTTCAAAAAGTACCTATATAATTTCCGCCTTCGGATGTAAGGCCGGAGGAACATCCTGATGGGGCTTAAGGGAAATTCGGACAGGACAATCAAGGGCTATCCGATTCAATATTGGGTAGTGATATCCCTTGAACTTCTGGAAAGGGGTGCGTATTATGGTATAATGGGATATTTTCCTGTTCATCTCGTCAGGAACCTGGGCTTCACCGGAACCCAATATGGTATTCTCTATGCAACTCTTCTTGCTCTGCTCTATACCGTGCCTATCGTAGCATCATCAATGGCCAAGAAGTTCGGTTTTAGAAGGATACTCCTTCTTGCTTTCATAATGCTTGCACCCGCATACCTGGCAATGACCTTTGTGGAATCATATCTAGCCTTCTTCCCATTGATAATTGCATGGGGTATCGGTGCAGGTGCTTTCAAACCGATGGTATCCGCAACCATCGCTCACGTTACGGAAAAGGAGCACAGGAATTCAGCTTACTCCATCTATTACCTCTCCATAAATTGGGGGTCACTCCTCGCTATGGTGGCCATAGGGATACTGATACCGGAGGCTTTCGCATATATCGCATTCGCCATCGGCGCAGTTCTGATAACCGCAAACCTTCTGATCACCTTTTTCTTTTACAATAATCCTGTCGAGCGAGAGCCGGATGAGAAGATATCCAACTCCATAAAGAACATGTTCCTGGTATTGAGCGATACGAAGTTCGCCGTATTGCTGCTCATCTATGCCGGGTTCTTTTTTATCTTTTCTTCCATGCACACATTCCTTCCCGTATACTACACCGAATTCGGACTTAAGCCCTTCGAAAGGTTCGAAGCTCCACTGATGACAGCCATAAATCCGCTTACAATAGTGGCATTGGGGCCTTTCCTTTCAAAGTTCATGGACAGGTTCCAATCGCTAAGATTGATGATAATGGGAATGTTCGTGTTCTCAATGGGCCTTTTCCTCTTAGGTATGTTCCCTGCATGGTATACCATGATGATCGGTATATTCATATTCTCAATAGGTGAGTTCATCACACACCCCAATTTCATTTCGTATGTATCCAAGATCGCTCCAGATGAGAAACTGGCGCTTTACATGGGGTATGCGTTCATACCCTCGGCCTTGGGAAACGTCACTGGTTCCCTGGCAGGAGGAGTTCTCTGGGATAAGATAGCGATGGCATTGGAGCAGCCATCCTTTTTCTGGTCGATATACATAGGGATCGGTTTCTTTACAATTGGGAATTTCCTTCTTTATAACTTTATCATTAACAAGAAACTGGAGATAAAAAAGAAGAAGAACTTCTTCAACCACAGACTCTCATTCCTATTACCCTGGATAGTCATACCTATCGTAATAATAGCCGGAAGTACCTGGGGCACGTTCGAGTACATAGGATCAGAGGATGATGGCCAAAAAGATGATTTTGCATACGAACTTATCACAGATTCCATCAATTTTGACGGTTATCTCGAGGAAGGGGAATCTGACGTTCATACATTCACTTTGGATAATGAAAACATAGAATGGGTAAATATTACGCTGATATGGGAAGATGAGCCCGATCAAGAATTGATAGTCAGAACTTACGAGAACCAGCCAGACACCTTCAGATTAACCTATGAACCAAAGAATTCAACCGACCTCTCCGATTCCCAAAGCAATCCAAGGAATTCACCGGGTGAGATATTCCTTTCCAAGAGGTATGAAGCGGAAAGTGACAATACTATAGGAACGGGACAACACAATATCACCGTTGACCTGACGTCGGTGGGTAACTACGAAGGTATCTTCAATCTAGGCTTCCTGGTGGATGACGATACAGGTAATGAATACGATGTCAGGGTCGAATATACCTACTGGCAGAAAGTGGAGAGTACAGAAACTTGAAGATCATATCGGGAACATTCCTTTCTCAGTTCATGTACCGATATTTTGATATACCCAAAGGTTAGCTTCGATAATGATGAGAAGTCGTTCCATACAGTTGTTTGCATTCATGATAGAAATCATCATTATTCTCCCGGGCATGGTAATGGTCCTCTACCAGATACCAGAAAAAGCCAAAGCGATGGAAGATTTCAGAAGCTCTGTCGATGAAATGGAATTCGGTCACACCCAGGTCTACAGGGAGACCGATCTGGTATACCGATCGGCCTACGGTGACCTAATACCTTCCCGGGAGGGTATGGAGATGGCTACATGTTCCATGAACGGAAAGGTGGTGGTCACTTACGGAAGCGGGAGTAGCTGGAACTCGGAATTGGCTCACAGGTCCTATCATGGTGATGATAGGATGGAAACTGCACAGGTATTCTCCATCGATGCTGGAGACCTGCTCCCTGAATATCCCGGCGATGAACTGGTCGCTGTCGACGAGAACTATGCTGTTAATCTGATAAGACATGATGAGGATGTCGGATGGATTTCCGAAGAGATAATTGGTTGGCCTGTTACAGATGATTGGTTGTTCGAAGTGGATATCGGTGAGCTCGAGGAGAACGGTGACCAGCTCGAGATCATAGTTGTCTCGGATTCAAGGAAAGGGACACTTGTGAAAAGGACCGATGATGGGTGGACCGGAGAGGTCATATTTACGGACAAGGATTCTCTGGATGCCTGCTGGATAGCCGATATCCTTCCTGAGTATCAGGGTAACGAGATCGTATTTGGAGGAGGGAGAGGGGCCGTATCAATTTCCTACAAGGATAACGACACGTGGAACAATATGGATGTCCAGATGCTCGGTGAATTCATCACTGATATTGTTGTTGCAGATATCGACAAGGACATCCCTGGAAAAGAGATCTATGCATCCACCACCGCGGGGGATCTTTTCTCTATTTACAGGGATGAAGGATCATGGACCAGTGATAAAGTACATTCAGAAGGAAGAGTGATCTATGGACTGGAGACCGGCTCCGTAGGGGATAACGAGGTACTCTCCATAGCCACCTATGGACATAGGATCGTACTGGTCTGGAAGGATAATGACTGGTCCTACAAGCCAGTATATGCAGAGGAATACAATATAATGGGGACCGGTGTCTTTGACATAGATCCTACAAGGAAGGGGGAGGAGGTCGTAGCCCTGAGTTATTTTGGAAGGGTCACCATTATCTTTGAATCCGTTCCAGGATCCGAGATAGTGCTTCCCTATGACCAAACACAAGCCCTTCCCAACTCTTACTTTAATGTACCCATCATAATAGAAGGCAGAGGGGGTTACAAGGGTCAGGTGTCCTTATCATTATCCTCAGCTGGTATAAATGCTTCACTTGATGATGATACCATCAATGCAGATAATATCACTTATCTACATGTTGAGTGTCCCCAACAGCCTGGTACGTATACGATCGATATAGAATCTATCGATCCTTACGGAAAAAGTAACGGATCAATTCAGATAGTAGTGAAAGACAGCATCGATCAATTCCACCTAGAACCCACGATCCTTGAGATGGATCTGAGCATAGATAGACAGATAGTGAAAAGGGCGACCATCTATTCGGAAGAAGGTATCAGTAAGGATATAGATATCAAAACGAGCGATGTTCCTTTTGGGATAGAGGCTGTGCCCGAAAAAGATCGAATAACATCCGGAACTACTGTTCCTATCAATTTTGACATCTCCTTTTCAGCACTTTCTGTGATCGAACCAGGTTCTTACCATTTCTTTTTGATCGCATCAAATAATGAAGGTCTATCAAGCTCCACAGGTATAATAGTCCATGTAAAGGAGAGATCATTGTCAGATTTCATCTTAGCAGTTGAAGAACCATCCATAAAAGCCCACGAGGGATCCAATTCTTCTGTTTCCATAGGGGTCATATCACTTCACGGTTTCTCCAATCGGGTCAACCTTTCTATTGCCGATGTGCCTGAAGGATTGGAGATAGAGCTATTGGAAAGTTCTATTGTACCTTCGGGCGAGGTCGTATTGAATATCTCTGTCATTGAAGCAGTTGGCACATATTTCATAACCATCGTAGGACAATGGGAAAAGATAATTAGAGAGGCATATATAAGAATTGATATAGAGCCTCCTGAACTGGGCCTTGAGGTAATATTTCCCGATGAACCGATCCTATTCGAGATCGAAGATCAGGATGAAAGTGTCTCGGAGGCAAATTTCATTATATCCCTCTCTCCAATAGGAGGCACAGTGGAAGGTATTTCCGTTGAAGTTATTGGGGTGCCCGAAAATTTTTCCTTGACGATAATCCCCAATGATATAGAACGGTTGGTCTATTCGATCGATCTTGCAATTTCTATCTCCGGTCCCGTAGAAGAGATACCTGGGTCCATATCGATCAATATATCAAGCAAAGAAGAGGGGATCTTTCGGGAAGGGGAGATATTGTTCAAGTTGAACACCACGGACGGGAACGAAAGTGGTGAGAACGGACCAACCATAGTCACCTTAGTTTTGATCGGATTGGGTATTATTATGATCATATCTATCGTAATTGCATTGTTCGTTATAAGGGCGAACAGTTTAAATCACCATGAAGATGTTAAGAATCCACATGAGAACGGTTCTGAGAATAATAGCTTCAATGCGCCCACTGAACGCGGCCATCGCCATGTTGGCCTCCGTAACAGGTTCCATCGTTGAAATGGATTCCACCTATTCTTGTGGGACTTTCCTTGTTATTTTGCTCTCCATATCAACTTTCATGACCTTTGGAGGAGCCAATGTCATAAATGACATAAACGACAGAGGGATAGATCAGATAAATCATCCAAGAAGGCAGATCTCATCGGGGAAGCTCAGTGAAGGAAAAGCATCAGCATCATTCATTTCATTATGGACGCTGTCCGTCATCCTTGCCGCTTTCATTTCATTTCTTATCATCGACCCACTACCTATCATAATACTCACATTTGCCATGCTGTTGGATCTATCCTATGAAGTTTATTTCAAGAGAAGAGGATTCATCGGGAATCTTACCATTGGTCTTTTGACCGGTATGATATTCATTTACGGGGCCTCCATTTTTGAACCCGGCCCTTTTGTAATATCATTGGCCGTACTTGCTTTTCTGAGTACTACATCGAGAGAGATAATTAAGGATGTGGAGGACCTGGAAGGAGAAAGATCAATAAGAAATACCCTGCCGAAAAGGATAGGAGAGGCCAGATCCCTCAAGATCGCATTTATCTTCATGATGGCAGCTGTTTCGTTCAGTCTACTACCGCCCTTCTTCATCGGCCCGGATCCCATCTATGTGATATTCATCGCCTTGGCCGATATCATGTTGATATTAGGGGCTATCAATTCATTCAATGACCCCAAAAGAGGACATTTGATGATAAAGTCCGGTATGTTGATAGCAGTTCTGGGTTTTCTCTTTTCATCCCTTTTCTGAATGATGCTCAATGTGGTATCAAAAAAATGAATCCAGTGAAGATTGGGATGGGCAGTCATCTTCTACCTTCATGAGCCGTATGGAGCGCATCACGCCGGATCTGCCGAAGTCCATCTCCTCCACGAGATAATCAATGAGCTCTTCTTCCCTGGGGGCACTCCATGAGATCTCATAATCATCAGTGATGTCAGGGTCAAGAAAGATATTCCTTACCTCGCTCCACTCAAGAAGAGGTATTCGGTCTGCCTTTGCAGCATTTTCAAGATCTCCATATTCCGAGATCAGCTTTAAAGCCTTCTTTGGTCCTATTCCCTTCACTCCTTCGTTGAAATCGGTTCCCATCAATATGGCCATGTCCACCAGCTGTTCCCTTGTCAGAGACAATGAGGTCAGAGTCTCCTCCAGGTCAATGATCTCTCTTTCTACATTGATCCATATCTTCCTACCTGGAAGTTTCCTCTTACCGGATATGGCAAGGTTTCTTATCAATAAAGGGCAACCGAAAAGAAGGGTATCAAAGTCCTGTGAAGATACGGCGTCGATGTTTTTTTTCCTGCACATATAGGAAGCTTGAGCCTCGCCTTCACCCGGGGATATGATATATGGGATACCCATCAGGTCTAGCAACCTCTTTGAATCATCTATCATCTCATCAGTAAGTCTTGATGTTTGTTGTGCTTTTTTCTTTGCTACTTCCATATCGCCCTTTTCCAGGGCATCTTCCCATTCCTTCCTTGCCTTTTCTTTTCTCTCCTTTCTCAGGTCCAGGGTGCCCTTTTTTAATTCGTGTGGTTTTCCATCGAATATGTATACCGGTCTGATACCTTCTTCTATCATATTGGATGTCCTTGTAAGGATCCCTTTAAGATGAGAAACGACCCTTCCTTCTTCGTTCGTCAAAAGATGCCCTTCCCTTGTCCTTATCGAAGATACGAATTGATAGAATATGTTGTAGGCATCCAACCCGATGGTCCAACCTTTGAGCTCCCCTTCTGCGATGGATCTCTTTTTCACGAGATCACCCAGTTTTACACCCATGAAGGGAACAGTGCTTTCAAACTTCAAAAATACTTTCCATGGTCTTATCTATGATAGTAACATTTCGATAATTATGAAGAAGGTACTGATCTTGATCTTTCTGCTGGTCTTAACCCTGGTCGTGACCCCAAACTTTGATTGTAGAACATATTCCACAGGCTCGCACTGGTTCCCCGAAAGGATTGAAACCGGCCAGACAACATACTTCCATACTGTTATCATTTCGAATGGGTCCAGCAGACCAAAGAACGTATACCTACGGATCAGCGACAACTATTCAGAGATGTACTCTGTTGAGAATATTTCGGATGAAACGATCTGGCGAGAAGGTGTTCTATATTCATGTACGAAGCAGTTAGAGGAACCAGGATCCTTTGATCTCGAGATCATCATCGAACTGGAAAACGGTTCCAGGATTAAAGAGCCTATAGGTGCCATAGAAATAAAGGAGAAAGAAACAGAGAGTGAAGGCGATACAATCCTCGGTTTGCCGAAGCTATACTGCGGTCTATCGATCATCTTTTTGACATTCATAGTCATCCTTCTTACATGGTCCTACTTCAAAGGCAAAAGGATCCAGAACAAGAACATTGCTTCCACTGGTGCAATAAAGATAACCTGTTCAGCTTGTGGCACGGAGATCGGACCCGATGATGATACATGTTCAAAATGTGGAGCCGATCTTGAAGAAGAAGAGCATATTTGTGGTAAATGCGGGAATAATATTTCCCCGACAGATATGGAATGTCCTAAATGCGGATCCAGGTTGAAACCGGTAAAGAAAGGTAAGGATGATAAGAAGGATCAGGATATATTGAAATTAAGGGGTGGAGTGGACAAGAAGGGCAAGAAAACCTGTTCCAACTGCGGTGCCGTATATATGGAAAGAGAAGGTAAATGTCCGGAGTGTGGTTCAAGAAAGATCACATAATGGTAAGTACAATGTCCCTCAGCATCTCAATGTCCGGTTCGGTCCCCGTCCATAATCTATTATCCCATGTGAGGGATCTGATCAGTATCTCCGATCCCTGAATGGGTCTTCCCCCTCTTGACTCCACGGAGGATAAAAAAGGTGACCATTGGTGTGAACGGTTCAGGTCTATCCCCAGACCTGGTTCTATCCTTCTAACGAACTCCTCCGGAGCCGGTTGTTTTGCAGTAAACGCCCCTTCTCTGAAAGGTATGGAGTTAATGATAGCATCGAAACTGGACCTTGATCTTTTCAATCCTGTGAACGAAATGCCTTTAATCCCGTTGCCCAGATCCTCTGATGCTTTTTGAACCCTATCTTCCCCTGGCCCTGCAAGATAGGTTTTCATTCCAATTATAGAGGCGCCAAGTGCGGCAGCTCTTCCAGCAAGTCCTGTTCCAAGAACCAGAACAGAGGACCCTCGATCTATGATTCCAGTGGCAGAGATGGTGTCCGATATGGAATATATCTCAGTGTTATACCCGTTCAATCTACCTTTTGAACATGATACCAGGTTCACCCCTCCTGAGGTCAATGAGATAGGGTCGCACCAATCGAGCTTGGGAACCATATTGGATCTGAAAGGTAGATCTACGAACAATCCTTTCACATCCATGAACCTTATCCGTTCAAGCTCTTCATCCAATGTATCGTGTTTACATGGATATGGGATCATTATCCTGTCCATTCCCATTCTATTATTGATGATGTTATTTGCCTTCAAGGATATGTCATCATCAATAGGATTCCCCAAATGAAGCAATATATCGGTATCTTCTCCTATAAGATGTTTAGATAAGGACCATTCAGTGGTCCTGAGTCCTTTTTCTATTCCGCATCTTCTATTGAACTCCATCAAGAAGGGGGAAGAAGAACCGGGGTCGGTGTTTTCCTCCAGAACACCCTGTATATCTATGAAGGACAGGTCCATTCCAAGGAGTCCAAGTATGCTTCGGGATATGGGTATGCTTCCAGGCAATGTTCTTATCACCTTTGTCTTTCCCTTTCCTATCTGTCTGATCTTTGAAGCTGTCCTTATGAGCCTCCTGAACGAAGGCCCTGAATCTACCTTTATGAAAACCATTATTCCCTGTGAGAGGTCGATCTTTTCCGGAGAAGGGGGTTTCCACTCCAGTTTATCCTCCATATACGAGGAAAGCATTATTTTTGTCCCTTTCTGCCCGGCTTGATCCGACATCTCCTTGAATATTGCATCTGGAATCTCATCATCCAGTTCTATCCAGGAATAACCCTGTCCGGATATCTTCCTTAATAGCTCATACCGATATCTTTCTGGCAAGGATCTTTCATCAACGAGACCCCTGGTCCTTCCTGAAGGGGCTGATGCAATGGATCCTTTACTGCAAAACGAAGCTATCTGTTTAAGAAATACATTTGTCCTTGCTTTTGATTCTGGGGAATCAATGGGACGCAGGGAATCCAATCTGATCTCTATGAGACCCTTGTCCTTTTTCTTTAAAATGGAATAGGATTTTCTTATATCCAGCACATTCCTGGAACATATGCTGAAACCTATCTGATGGTAGATGCCACCATCCATGGAGCTTACCTCATCTGACAATTCAGTGATATATGTGCTTTTACTATAATATCCTTCATGATGGTCGGACAGCATTGATATGGTGGTCCCTATTGATCCTTCTTTCTTCGGATCTCCAATATAGCCAGCATACTGTAAGCTTATATTTTCGATCGACGGAACAACAGCTGAAAAGGAACTTTTCATCCCTTTTTTTGGTTCTCTTCTTGTTATATCGTCCATATATGTTCATATGGACAACTACAGCAATACTAAAAAGAAGTTCATGGGATAACCGGGGGGTGCCCCATATTCAACCACCCATCAATCTAATAATGGCCTCGGCCGGTTCGCCGTTCGCCTCTTCCAAAGCTTTCTTGGCCTCATCTTCGGAAACGTCGGCCTGTTCCATGACCAATATGATATCCTCTTTTGGGATCTCTGCCTTCAGCAACTTTTCAACAACCTTTCCCTGGACCTGGAAGTTCTTTTCTCCTTTGATGTTCATAACAGTGACCGATGCATTACTTATATGGATCTCTTTGGTATCTGTGTATATCACTACCTCTTTTACATCTTCCAATTCCTCCATGTTCATCCCCATCTTCTTCATCATCCTCTCCATCTGACGGGGGTTCATTCTACCGGGCATCATTATATTCACCTACAATTCCCTTATCAAAAGCCAGGATTGGTAACCGGTCATGTTACCAGTATTATCTGTCTCGAACTTTAGGTTTTTAAAAACCGATAATTTATTATGAGTGTTAGAATCAGTATCGTAGAGCTCCACCACCACTTTGCTTACGCCCCTTTTTTTCATCTTTTTGAGAAAATATTTTATGAAGCCTTCGGGCATTCTCATATCATCCCACTCAGTGAAGGAGAAACCGTTCACACTGGCTTTACTGCCATCTATTTCATACTCCATGCTCCCCAATCTTTTAGAGGAATCATAATCATACATGGTCAATGACCTCACCTCTCCTGTTGCCGTAGGTCTTACCAGCTTACTTTCATATCCTACGCTCTTACCGGAGAATAGGCCGGTCTTTATCTTTCCATATTCGTAGTCTACCATTGAAAGAGGCCCCCAAGTCGTAAATCGATTGCAAACAGTGAAACAACAAATATCTATTAAAACTTTGCAATATTCGTGAGACCCGATGGGCCAAAGGTTATAATATAAGAGACACCCTCCTAGAATACCGGAGAGTTGGACCGACGCATGATGGTTCTCCAATGGAAATCATGGTACAATAATTTTAAATACATCATCAACCTTCTATGATTCGCTTTCGGGACGGGATGCATTATGTCTATCTGCGGGGATCTCAATTGTAGTCAATGTTGTCATGACAGAGAGGTCATTCTGACACACGAGGATATAGATCGGCTATTGACCATGGGGCATTATGAACAGACATTTGCCAGAATATCCAAATGGGGTTATAATCTCAAAGAGCTTATCTTTGTAGATGGAAAATGCGTATTCCTGGAAAACGGTCAATGTTCTGTCTATCAAAACCGACCGACCGCCTGTAAGGTGTTTCCATTGACTTCCAATGGAAATAGTGGTGTCATAGATCCTTCGTGTCCACATGCCTCAGGGTTCAAAACGGACAAGGTCTTTCTATCCGAAGCAAATACGGGGCTGAAACGGATAATAAAAGACATTGAAAGCACAATAAAGAGGGCAACAACAAAAGACATGGTTTCTAACCAGTGATCCTTTTTGCTTTTCTTAAATAATGTCTCCTGGTGTTATACTCATTTCTTGCCCTTATAAGTAAGAAGATCAATATAATTGTGAATATGGTATTGATGTTCAGTATAAAACCGAACATTCCCCATGTAAGAAAACCCAATAAAGCGATCACCAGCACCAATGCCCAGGTCCCCCTCTTTCTGAAGATCAGGCCGCCAATGAAAATAATAACGGAAAGGATGATATAAGCTATCGAAACTGTATAATCAGATTTGATCGAATAGTGTTCAAATATTGATTCCTCAGTTGCCGGAATGAACTCCATATCAACGGTTTTTTTCTCAGAGTTGTTCAAATAGATCCAGCGATAACTTCGATCCCTAATGTGCCTGCCACTGATTTGTATCCGATATATTCCAGGTATAATGGTCATCTCGCAATCTTTATCGTCGTTGGTGGTTATGTTCTCAGATATGATCAGTTCCCCGGCCTGGTTAAGCACTTCTATACTGCTTTCATATTCAGATTTCATTTCCGACCAATTAATTGACAGAAATGCCGTTTCACCCTGGTAGAACTGATCCTTTTTGGAAACGAAAAGTGATCTTATATCTTCATTGATATCTATCACACTGCCCGGTGGATATATGCCATGAAGCGATGGCCCACTGGTGTCATTGTTTAACTTTGAGAAGGAGATCTCAAAGGTCCCATTCCCCTCAATGGTCAGGATGTTCTCCCCTCCCTCAAGAATATGATCCTTGTTCGATACTCCTTTGTAGAATATTTTCTTTCCCTCAAGGTCCGATCCATTTGGGAGGTCTATCCTCATACCAAGGGTATCATTGTACATTTTCATTATCTCTACTGTTTCCAACTCCCTCTGTAACTCTATATCGAAGGATGCGGAGATATCGTTTACAGAACCTTTGATCTCCTTTCCTACTTCGGAGATCGGGTAAACGAACCATTTGATGGAGGTTAGCACATATCCATCTTTGTATAAGTACAATTTAATCAATCCTTCATCGACCCCCTCCAATCTCCATTCACCTCTATCATCAGAGGTCGTCTCCTTCTCCCTGTAGGAGATAACAACCCCCTCAATAGGTCTTTCCTCAATATCAACGACCTTTCCCATCACAATTGAGGAACCTTCGAAATTGTCCATTTCGTAAGTTCGGTATAAAATCAAAGAACCCGATAGCAGTGTAGATGCCCCAAGTAAAAAAAACAGGACGAGTACCCCTTTCCACTTTTTCTTCAACTTAAGACCTCCAATCCCTCAGCTACTATTTATTATAGATACTTTTACTGGATCTGCTTCTATTGGGAAAAGGTAAATCCGAAGTTGACCGATGTGTTCGTACCTTTTCCACCATTATGACCGTTGTACCTCAGTTTCCCGTTCATTACTTTTTCTGCGATTTTTTTAACTTCCTTGAGATGTATGATGTCCAGGCCGAATGGGGATAGATATTTTGACATGCCAGAGATATGACCTTCGCCCACCACTGCAAGTATATGCATATATTCCTTGGAGAGTTCAAGTATCTTCTTTGCCATATATCTGTCTCTGTAATCTACAATATCCTTTTTTAATTGGGGAAAGGCTTTTCCGAATTGCTCCATATAAGTGTCCGGATCTTCCCCGATCTGTTGTATCCCTGTTTCCAGGGTTTTTTGTGGCAGTATGGATGCTCCAAGGACGGATCCCACAAGTTTCATCTTTTGACCCACGGTAAGATCCTTCAAGATCCCGGAAACAACAGGGGTAGCTTCTACATCGATGAAAAAGTGTGGAACACCTATCTCATCAGCAGCTTCAGCCGCACCTATCATCTCTTCACCCACTTCTGCACCCTGTGTCTTCGCCGCTTTCTCATATATTCTCCTTAACCTTCGGAAGATAAAGGGGGCATCAGCATCTGACAGTTCTCCATTTTCCAGTGCATCGAACCGTATCTGGTCCAATTCCAAACAGACTGCCTCAGGGGATCTGGTATGGATTATATATTTTACACCCTCCTTTATGGAGAAGACATGTCCTATACCCACAAGAGTTATCATTTTTGCTCTCCGATCGAAAGTTGAGAGGCATATGGTACTAATTATTTTTTATCCTAAGTGATCAAATTGCAAGGTCGTCTAGATCTTCACCTGATTCCAAAGCGAACTTTTTCAAAGCTTTCCTGCCCCCCTCTGATATTTTCTCAGGAGGATCTATATAGACCACAACGTACAGATCTCCTTGATCACCGGAAACAGGATCTGGAAAACCTTCACCTTCTATGAGGAATTCGGTTTTGCTCCTTGTCCTTGGGGGGATCCTCAGAGTTCTCCTTCCTTCAAGGGTGTTGATCCTCTGTTTACCTCCGAAAACTGCCTTGGGAAAGGTTATCGAAGCTTCGATATAAAGGTCATTATCCACTCTTTTCATGTCTGGAAGTTCTTCGACCTGGACAGTAACAAGCAGGTCTCCTCTTGGACCGCTCCCCAAACCGTATCCGCCCTTTCCATTTAATTTGATGATAGCACCATCTTCTACACCCGGAGGAAGAGAGATCTTAACGGTCTCATAACCATTTACAAGACCTATACCTGAGCAATTTGAACAGAATCTCTGCATAAGGATACCTCTTCCATTGCAGGTGGAACAGGTCACTCTTTGATTAACATACCCCTGAGGCGTCTGAACAGGTTGTAGAAGGGCTCCCGATCCCCTACATGTAGGGCAGGCTGAGACGGGGGTGTTGGGTTCTGCTCCGGAACCACCACAATAGCTACATCTGATAGGCATCTGAACATCTACATCTTTCTTCACACCGTTGAATGACTCTTGGAAAGATATCTTGAGGTTCAATTTAGTATCAGAACCTTTTTGAGGAGCTATTTGGGGTCCGCTGTATACATAACCAGTTGACTGCTGAGGTTGTTGAGGGACACCACCTCCTCCATTTCTTCTCATGAGTTCAAGGTCGTATTTTTCCCTTTTCAAAGGGTTTGAGAGGACTTCATAGGCATCTTTGACCTTTTTGAAATTAACAGCTGCATCATCATGGGTGTCCTTGTTAAGGTCTGGATGTAGGGTCTTTGCAAGTTTCCTGTAAGCCCTCTTTACCTCATCCTGAGTAGCGTCATCTTCTATTCCCAGGATACTGTAATAATCATCGTCCAATCTATCACCTTTTGAACAGGAAGCATGTAAGCTTTCTTCCTATTTTATTGTATCCAAGTAGAAAATATAAAGGAAAGGGGGATCGAGATCCCCCTGATTTAATTTGCCTCATTCGGTTATCTTGAGCTTTGCCCCACAATCTGGACATTTTATCCTAAGAGGCCTCTCCGGAGAATCGATCTCGATCTCTTCACCACATTTCGGGCAATCAATGTACTCCGGTTCATATTCCTCTTCTTCCTCCTCAACCTCTTCTTCTTCCTTCTTCTTTGAGGTTTTTTTGGACTTTTTCTTTTTGGGTTTTTCCTTATCTTCTGATTTTGATTTCTTCTTCTTCTTTGGTTTTTCCCCTGTCTTTTCACCAGTTGATTTGGATTTTTTCTTCTTTGGTTTTTCCTCTTCTTCCTCTTTTGGCTTGGATTTCTTCTTCTTCTTTGGAGAACCCTTGATGGTACCCTTGGCGCCACAATGTGGGCAGGTGATCTTCAAAGGTCTCTTTGGGGAGGTGATCTTTATGGGTTTTTTACATTTCGGACATTTGATGGTGACGGGTTCGTAGCCCTCTTCATCCTCCCCGGACACTCCTGAGTATGCATCAGCAAATAAGGATTGGGACCTTTCGGTGAGTTCATCGATGGCTTTCTTCAATTCCTTTACGTTCTTGCCTTCCATTTTTTCCTTTAGGTCCTTTAGAGCTTCCTTTGTTTCCTTAACCTTCTTCTTATCTAACTTCTCCTTAAGCTCTGCCATGGCCTTTTCTGTTGAATAGACCAATGCATCAGCCTGGTTTCGAAGTTCGGCCAGCTTCTTCTTCTTCTTATCAAGCTTCTCATACTTCTCGGCATCATCTATCATCTTGGATACCTCATCCTCTGTTACTCCAGAAGATGGCTGGATGGTGATCTTCTGCTCCTTTCCTGTTGCAAGGTCCTTGGCTGAAACATTGACAATACCATTTGCATCAATATCGAAAGTAACCTCTATCTGTGGTACACCCCGCGGTGCTGGAGGTATCCCTATCAAATGGAATTTACCTAATGATTTATTATCTGATGACATCTCCCTTTCTCCCTGCACGACATGGATCTCTACAGATGTTTGATTGTCCTGAGCAGTGGAGAATATCTGGTTCTTCCTGCAAGGTATGGTGGTATTCCGCGGTATCAGTTTCGAGGTCAGACCTCCTACTGTTTCAACACCAAGGGATAATGGTGTTACGTCCAATAGGAGTACATCTTTTACCTCACCTGTTAGAACACCACCCTGTATTGCGGCACCTACAGCTACGCATTCATCGGGGTTTATCCCTTTGTTAGGAGCCTTCCCGAAGAATTCCTTGATAAAGTTCTGGACTGCGGGCATTCTTGTAGATCCACCCACCAATAGGATCTGATGGATGTCCTTTGGAGTGATGCCAGCATCCTTCAATGATCTTTTTGTAGGTCCCTTGGTCGCATCGATCAGGTCCTCTGTCAAAGATTCGAACTTGGCCCTTGTCAGAGTATAATCTATATGCTTGGGCCCATCCTCATCAGCAGCAATGTAGGGAAGATTAATGCTTGTATCAAGCCTAGATGATAGCTCTATCTTTGCTTTCTCAGACGCTTCCTTTAGTCTCTGCATTGCATTTTTGTCTTCTCTCAGACTGATATCCGTTTCATCCTCGAATTTTTCTATCATCCAATCCATAATACGAGCATCAAAATCATCACCGCCCAATAGGTTGTTCCCTGAGGTTGCCTTCACCTCGAAAACACCTTCTCCTATATCCAGGATAGATACATCGAAGGTACCTCCTCCTAGATCGAATACTAGGATGGTCTGTTCGATCTCCTGCTTATCCAGACCATATGCCAGCGAAGCAGCAGTTGGCTCATTTATTATCCTCAACACATCGAGACCGGATATTCTACCTGAATCCCTCGTAGCCTGACGTTGAGGATCCTCAAAATATGCTGGAACAGTGATGACGGCCTTATCTATATCCTCACCCAGATATTCCTGGGCATCTTTTTTGAGCTTTCTTAAGATCATTGCTGATATCTCTTGAGGTGTGTAGATCTTTTCATCTACTTTGACCTTGTATTTTGTACCCATTTTCCTTTTGATCGATGAAATCGTTCTTTCGGGATTGGTAACTGCTTGTCTTTTTGCCACATGACCAACAAGGACCTCACCATCTTCTGTAAATGCCACAACGGACGGCATAGTCCTAGTTCCCTCAGCCGTTGGAATAACGACAGGCTCACCACCCTCAAGGACTGCCATAGCTGAATAGGTAGTCCCCAGATCGATCCCTATTACCTTTGCCATATTAGAACTCCTCCTTTCGCATTGGTCTATTTTGATACGAACATCACAGTAGCGCTATTTCCGGTATAAGAAACTAGCATATTATAGCTGTCTGTTTCAACTCTAAATTAGTATTTATAAATTTCCCCACCTCTCAAAAATCAGGGTAAATATCGAGATGTCTGGACAATACCATGTCACTCCTCATCCAATTCATCTACCTCATCAAGAACTTCGTCGATCTCCTCTATTTCGTCGATCTCTTCTATTTCACCGATCTCGTCGACTTCTTCATCTCTCTCCTTCTTTTTCGACTTTTTCTTTCTTGGTTTCCCTCCCTTGGAAACCACGACCTTTGCCGGTCTCAATACGATTCCATCCAATAGATAACCTTTGGACTCAACTCTTATAACAGTATTATCTGGAACGTCCTTCCTGTCCTTTATTTCAATGGCTTCATGGAAAGTTGGGTCGAATCTTTCTTCCATTGGATCGACGATCTCCACATCATTGACCTCAAGGAGCTTGATGAGGCCTTTCTTTATTGACCCCACACCTTCATAGATCTTTTTCGCCTCGGAAGTACTTAATCTTTCTGCTTCCATCATTGCCCTGTCAAAATTATCCAACACTTCGATCAATCCCAGGATCAAATTCTTTGAACCCTGTTTGATTCGGCGTTTTACTTCATTATCTGTTCTCTTTTTAAAATTTTCAAAATCTTTTTGATTTCTGTTCAGTTTCTTTTCGTAAGCATTTGCCAATGCTATCTGCTTATTTATATCCTCTTCGAGTTTCTCTTTATTCGATCTGAGATTTTCTATTTCGTCCTCCAACATTTCCAATTCATGTTCGTAACTTTTCTTTTCATCTTGATATTCTTTGAGCTCCTCCTTCAGTTTGGATATCTTCCCAAGGTAAATGGCCATCCTCCTCTTGACCCCTTCAGGTATAGGCGTCATCTTTGCCTTTTTTCCCGATCCAGCTTCTTTTGAAGTTTTCCTGTCCTTATTCTCATCTTCATCTTCCAATTCGAATTCCAAGTCATCTTCATCGGGATTCATTTGTACCACCAGTACAATAAACAGAAAGCTTGAATGAATAGTTAGTAAATAATGATTTTGCTTTTTATCAGTATTCCACTGGTTTTTCATTTGTGGTCCGCACACTGGCCAGCCGGTCTCCCCAGATAGTAGGGGCCACAGATCCTATGCCTCCTAAAGCGAAACGGTATAGCGCCCTAAGGAAAATAGAAGTGCATGGATCCTAATGCAGGCTCCCGCGAAAAAGATCAGAATAAGATTTCAGCCATCTTTCGCCTTGCCATAAATTTATCAGCGATCAATTCGGGCGGGAAGAAAACGATGATAAATTGATTCCCACCAACTCCCATTAGGATTTGAAACAAAACGCTGGTGGGCCCGCCCGGATTTTCTTCTTTCAGGTGAGATATCGTTGTGAAAATCTGCCACCATTGGAAGCTGGGACCCTAGGGTGTCAGACATATCAAAATCGAATGATATCAAAATGGATCTGCGATTTTGATTGTCCGGTCGGGCCCATCTCTACAATTGGAATATTATTAAAAACAAGATGGGCCCGCCCGGATTTGAACCGGAGTCTATGCGTCCCGAACGCACAAGTATACCAAGCTAACCCACGGGCCCACGGTATGTTGGCAAATGAAATGAGGTAATATGAGTGGAACGGAGAATATGTTCCTACCTGTGCACCTCAGGACATGGAATGGGAACTTATTTTTAAAACCTTTGAAGGAAAGCACTATTTTCTTCCGTGGTACGATGAATATATTGCCGAAAGCAGATGGTGGTCAACATCAACATATGGCATCTCCTCTCTCAACACATCCCTGTTCGCCGTCGTGAGCTCCATTATCTTCTGGAAGTTATCTGTCGCCACCTGTATGGACCCATCCTCCGCCCTGGCTAGAGAGGAATCTATGTATTCCTTGAGCTTCTCCGGTAGCTCTTCATTGCTCTTTATTGCACCCAGGAAATCTTTATATGCTTCTGAAGCGGCCTCATGGTTACCCAATTTGTAAAGAAGGGAAGCCTTTGTGACCATAAAATAGTACCTCAATTTTTTAGGTATTTTCTCATCATCTATCCTCTCCAGGGCTTTCAAGGATTTCCCGGGTCCCTCTACCTTCTCCATTAGGTAGGGGGTCCAAAGTTTCACGCAATCAGCTATGGCGCGTGTAATATCATCCTTGGGTTCCTTTATATCTATCTTCCTGAACCTCTTCAGTGCAATTTCAAAATCATCATCCCGGATATCAATGAGAGAGTACATGAAATCCTTCATCATCCTATGTTTGGGATCAAGTCTGGAAACCAGTGCTTCTCCGATATTCCTCCCCATCTCCTTCAACAGATCCTTGGTGGGTATCTGCATATTCGCCTTGATCAGTGTCTCCATGGATTCCACCGCACTGCCGGACCCCAAGAGGTGGTATATCTCCTCTGACACATAGAGCGGCACCGGCCCCAGACCGGATTCGTCCTCCTTTCCGAATGGAAATGGAGGGACATCACCCTGTATGTTCTCGTGGAACCCGAGTGATTCCAGTTTGTTGTGAAAGAGCTCGGCAAGGAGTCTATGCGCCTCTACACGGTCTTCCCTGGACAGGTTCGTGACCGAGTGGTCCTTGATCAGGTCATGTATAACATAACTCCCCGGGGTCCCGAATATGAGGTGATGGTCCATCAACGATTTCATCACCTCGGGGTCCACCTCCATGACCATCCTTATATCATCCTCTCCCAGCTGGAGCCTGCACAGGGAAAGAAGACCCAGGACCTTCAGTTCCTCTCTGGTCAGATTGTTGAAGATCTCATCGGCCAGGAACTGGTCGAAATCGGCGATATCGTAATTGTACCCCTCTCTCTCGACGAGTACAAGCGCAAGCGGGTGACCTCCTGTTCTATCTATGATGGTGTCTACCTCATCGTCTTTGAAACCTCTCTTCTGCAGGAATTTTTTTGAGGTTTCCCTGTCGAAGCCCAAAAGTTCCATCTCACCTATGAGGTTCTTTATCCTGACATCTCTGATATCATAGAACGATGCCTTCTTCCTGGAAAGGACAAGCATGTTGAACTTTCTCAGGTTACCAATCCTTTCCTTGAAGGAGGTGAGGAACATCTCGATCTCCCCCGGTCCTCTGTGAAGGTCATCGATGATGAGCAGGTACGGAACCTCTGACGGAGCCTCACGGAGAAGGTCCGATACGGCCTCTATATCTATGTCCTGGGTGTTCTCCAAATAGGATCTGAGGGTCTCCCAACCTGACCTTGCAAGGAATCTACCCAATTCTTTGAAGAGGTAGTTTATGGAGGTCCATTCCTTGAGGTCAATATAGAAAATGTTCATCTCTTTCTGGAACATCTGGGTTATCCTCCAACTCAAGGTGGTCTTGCCAACACCGGCTATACCGTATATGACATAGATCTTCTTCTTTGGGGATGAGAGGAACGATTTGATCTCCTCAATTTCCCTTTCTCTTCCCATGAACATGTCCGGTGGTGAAAGGGAATGTGTGTACAGGATATGTCCTTTCCTGTCCTCCTTGGTCTCCGGTGGTCTGTCCTTGTCGAGCTTTCCGGAGCTCACCACCTCCGAGACGTTCTTGAGGTTAACGCTCCCCTCTTCCAATAGCTCCCCTATACTCTTCGTGTCCCTCTTATCCTCATCTTTCACCTCAACGCTGATGGCTTTCAGTTCATCGAGCAGCTCCTTTGCCTCCATTACGCCCTTGTCCGTGAGCATGTATACCTTTCTTCTCCTGGTGAGCCCGTCTATGTGCGCGAGATGCTCTTCCACGAGCTCCTTGTTGATAAGGGAACCGACAGCCCTAGGTACAGCGGACCTTATTATTCCGAGATTGTTGGCGATACCGTCCTGGGTTACGTCAAGTGGGGCTTGGAGTTCGCCCCTGAACCTTGTATAATCAAGGAGCAGGACCATTATCTTGTCCCCGACCGTCAACCTCTTTCCTTTCGATACCATACTGAACCCCTCCGCTCGCCTCTTCTACTCACATATAGTGGAACTTCGATATAAATGGATTAGTGTTGACCTGAAAAATATATAATAACCAGGCCCGGTTCGGATCCCATGCCAATCAGGTACACGAATGAACTGCTCGATTCTTCCATGGGAATACCTCCTCTTGGATGCAGATACTGCGACAGGGGAGCCAAGATGGTGCTTTACATAACGGGTATCTGCAAACAGGAATGTTTCTACTGCCCATTGTCTGAGAAGAAGAAGGATAAGGATGTCATCTACGCCAACGAGAGGAAGGTGGAAGGCGGGGACTGGTCGGACCGGATCCTGGACGAGGCAAAGAGGATGAAGGCGCTCGGGACAGGGATCACGGGAGGGGACCCGATGGTGGTACCCGAAAGAACCATGGAAATAATAAAGGTCCTAAAGAACGAGTTCGGGGTAAGACATCACATCCATCTCTACACCACCGGTCCGTTCGATATGACCCTCCTACCTGACATGAAAGAATCGGGACTGGATGAGATAAGGTTCCATCCTCCGGTGAGTACCTGGCCATCCTTCACTGACCCTGCAAATGGATCATCCGCTCCTTATCACGAACTGATAATGAAGGCCAAGGAAGCTGATCTGGTCACCGGGTTGGAGATACCGGCGGTGGTGGATGTCCGGTGCCAAGGAGAATATTCAAAGGGTCTGGAGGAACTCTCTCAATATGCCATCAAGAACGGGTTGGAATTCGTCAACATCAACGAACTGGAAGCTTCCCACACCAATATGAAGACATTCAAGGAGAGGGGATATGAACTTGTGGGGGACTCCATGGCGGTAAAGGGGTCGAGGGAACTTGCACTATCAGTAATGGACAAGATGCAGAAGAAGTACCCTGAAAGCGGAACAGTCCTTCATCTCTGCACCTCTGTTTACAAGGATTCTGTTCAATTGAGGCACAGGTTGAAACGAACCGCGGATAACATCAAGGGTCCATATGATACCGTGACAGATGATGGGACCCTTCTGAGAGGTATCATCGAGACCGATGTACCGGA
Organism: Thermoplasmatota archaeon; assembly: GCA_046483845.1. Taxonomy (GTDB): domain Archaea; phylum Thermoplasmatota; class Penumbrarchaeia; order Penumbrarchaeales; family Penumbrarchaeaceae; genus JAYEPK01. The sequence goes on from JAWOCK010000027.1 coordinate 30,636, forward strand.
CAGACTTCGCAATTGGATAATTGAAACCTTCGAGGTTCCCGTTGAGCTGATGGACATACGGCGGAACAAGCTTCAGATCGCTGCCTGGGTTCTTGAGGAGATAGGTCCAGAACTGGAGGAAGAATGCTACATCTCCGAGGTCTATCCGACCTGGGATTCACTGGAGGTGGAAAGGATGCCTGTCCGATGATGCTCCAGGAGATATTGCGGACCGACCTGAAATCAATTGGTTTATATGGAAATAATCTTTCACAGATACCATGGATTCCTTAAAGGTCGCTGTGATAGGTCTGCAAGGGGATGTCGAGGAACATATCAAAGCCTTTCAGAATGCTTTTTCAAAGCTTGGAATGAAAGGAGAGATCGTATGGGCCAGAAGGCCAGCGGACATGCTAGGCGTCGATGGTGTCGTTCTTCCTGGCGGGGAATCAACGACCATATCCAAGCTGGTAACCCGTTTTGAACTCCGTGATATCATCAAGGCCATGGCATCGGAAGGCTCCCCCGTCCTGGGAACCTGCGCCGGCTGCGTTCTCCTTGCCAAAGAAGGTGATGAGCTTGTTCGGAGGACAGGGACGGAGCTCCTCGGCTTGATGGACATGGAGGTCAACAGGAACGCTTTCGGACCACAGAGGGAATCCTTCGAGGCCGATGTCAGAATAGAGAATATAGGAACCTATCCCGGCGTCTTCATTAGAGCACCCTTGATAACGAAGGTGTGGGGATCCTGCAGGGCAATTGGCACATTGGGTGAGAAGATGGTCCTTGCGAGGCAGGATAACCTGCTTGCGGCAAGCTTCCACCCGGAGCTTACCGAGGACATACGATTCCACGAGATGTTCATTGATATGTTCTAACCCGTTGCGATAAGGGATATCCATCTGTTGGAGGACCCTGTATTTCTTGCCATATCCACCGCGTAGACCTCTATCTTCCACGGGACCGAGGTACTTGCCCATGCCGGGACGAGGAGATCGCCTTCGAAGAAGGATGTCTCGTTCCATGACAGGGAGACGTTGACCGCCTCCGTCCTGTTCTCCATACACCTAAGGACCACGAAGACATCCGATATGGTCGGGAAAGCGGTCTGGTCCTCCAGTACGTTGACGTGGACCGTATGGTATCTATCCACTTCCCAGTTCTCACCTTCGGCAGGACTGAGTATATCGATCTCAGGGCTCAACGTATCTATGACGGCTCCAAAAGAGGTCTCTCCCTCGTTGTGCAGATCGTCCACTATGATCGCGAGAATGGTAATGGGTCCCTCTGGTAATGGGTTGGCCAGGAGATCATACGTTCCTATCCATTCATGCTCGTGTGTCCAGGGAGGCATCGGCTCGGCCATTTCCAAAGGCGTTACCCCACCATGATCGTCCAGTATCTCCACCATTATGGACACCGCAGTGGGATCCTCTGTCCAGACATAGACCTCGAAGTAATCATTGAAGAATGGGGGATCGCCGGTGGGGTCCGTCTCTATGACGAACTCCGGAGCGGTCCTGTCCACATCGATATCGAAGGTGAAATAGTCAGAGACCCTTCCATAGCTGTCCCGTGTTGAGATATTGAAATGCCATACATCCTCCGGAAGTTCGGAGAGGTTCAGATGCAGATCGTATATCTTCAGGTCCCCTTCGGTCCTGTTGAATATCGGATCGATGGTATACTCCTTCTGAGGTCCCGGCGGGATATCGTAATAGATATCAAAGAAAGAATCCACATGCATTGAACCGTTCACACCGATCTGGACCGTGGTGTTGGTGTTCCTCCTTTCCGGTATCGGAAGGAGGCTCTCGATGCTGGGGGGCACGGGATCCCAGAGTATATCGTCCCTGAACCACGGCCACGGTTCGAAATCATCGTAGACTATTCTGTAGAACAACTTATCATAGTCCCCCTTGGGGAGATCATCCAGAGAATGCCATTCTCCCAGAGGTATCTCGATGGTGCCTGTGGAATTGGTCGGTCCCTCTAACCTGATCTCTCCGTGTCCGTCACCTGGGTCAATGGTCGGTGGGACATCGATCCCTCCTATCCTCACACTCATTCCGGGATACAGCACCGCCCAGCTACCGGAGAAGTTCTCGTACCTCACAGGTTCCGGATCCCACATTATCTTCGGTCTGTCGAAGTTCCTCCAGACGGTGAAGTTCCAGGGATCTGTCCACGGAGTGTCGACCTCATCATTCTCCCATCTGTACCTGAGCTTCCACCACCAGGTACCGTTTGGAATGTCCTCCGGTATGGGCCAGGATGTGGTGTTCCACGGTAGCGTCCATTTATACCATGGATGAGCGAAGGTGGAGGTATTGTCGATCCAGAGTTCTATCCGCATCTCCTCTGTCAGGTTCTCCACCAACCATTCGATATATCTCGGGTCCGGGTCCCACATTATGTGTTCGTCGTCCGGGGGACCCATTGGTGTTATCACGGGTGGTTGCTTCATTGTGATCCTGAACCCTTCTGAGAATTTGAGGGACCCGTCGAGCCTCGTCTTTATAATGATCACCTGCTGATATCCTTCCGGTATGTGGACCAGACCATCCTCACCCTTCTCCAGGGCAACGGTCTCGTATTCCCTGGAGCCGTCCTCCTTTATCTTGACGACAGTCAGCTGCCACCGCGATCTGTTGGTCTTTGGTTCGAAGGAGACCAAACCCGAGGTACCGTTCATTTCGTACTTGTTGATCCTCGAGCCATACTGCTCGACCTGCTCGTCGTCGGTCACGGGATCATGACCGTTGAACTCGTGTTCGTTGTCGATGGCCGTGTTCTGGAAGTCCGGATCGCCCTTATACTGGGGGAACCTGTTCTCCAGCCTATAAAGGTTGAACTCGCTGAGAAGCTCCTCGAAGCTCATTCCCGTGGCCTCCTCGATCGCCTTTATTCCCGTGGTATCATTGCCGGTTCCCGGATTGTTTACAACTGCATTGTAGATATCCACCACGATATCCTCGCCGAACTTGTCGCTCAGGAACTTCATGAAAAGGAATGAGCCGGCGTAGTAGTGACCGGAATGCACGTAGGACCTGTTGTATGTACCGGGCCACTCCGTGAATATGTCATACCATGAATAATGATAGTAGTCATAGATGTTCAGACTGCCTGCCGAATCCAGCTCTTCCTCAACTTCCTGCCATGTCTTGTTGAAGTTTTTCATGGCCGATATCCTGCCGATGTACTCAGCTGTTCCCTCGTCTATGAAATTGTTCTTCCAGGGATTTATATGGGAGCTGCCATCGTCCCTTTTTGCGAACTGGAAGTTGTGGGTCATCTCGTGCTCGACGGTCTGTTTCGATGCAACCTTGTTGGAACCAATGTCCACCTCTATCTCCCCGTTGGAATTGCATGCACCCGAATAGGTGCCGTTGGCGGTGATGGTGATCTTCACGAACGGGTCCCCGTTGCTGTCTGTGCCGGATGCCATTGCGTCCCCGAAGCCCATCTCCTTGAGAAGATTGTAGGTGAAGTTCAGGTATTCCTTTACATCATCGATAGTATCCTCATCCACTGAATGACCTGCCGGGATACCCACGGAGACATTTATATCGAGATATCTCCAGTCCTCACCCGTTTCGTTGACCTCTATCTTATTCTGCCTTCCGTTGACCAGATATGCATTCCAATCGTCATTGGGGCTCAGGTCCATCTTGATGATATTGTTCGACCCTGGTGATGAGGGACCAACGGTCCAGTAGGAATGTTCATCATTATCAGTGCCCTGCAGAGAAATGCTTTCATTCTCTCCGGGTGCAGGAATATAATCATGTATGTTCCAGCCATCCCTTGGGGTGTCACCATTGCCGGTCCCCCATCCGACGAAGTCGATGAGATTGTCGCTCTTGTCGAAGATGGCAAGTTCGTCTCCGTCATCGGAAAGAACATCCTCGCCCATATCAAGGTAGACCTCGGCATTTCCATCCGAGCCATCCAGGTCGTCCGTACCATTTCCAGTATGGAACAGAATGAAACCGAACATCTCCAGACCGGTTACGGTAGGGATCGTGAAGAGCGGTTCGTCGAATGTGGTGACCCTCCATCCCTCGGTGGTCCCGGGTCCGGTGCCGCGTATATAGACCTCGAACCATTCACCGGAAGGGTTCACCTCGGAGATAGAGGCCTGCAGCGGATTGGTGGATATCATGTCGTTACCGAGTCCATCGTAAGGGTCTATTTCCTCATCACCGATGTCATCTTTCTTTGAGTCATCCTCCTGGAGCATGATCACTATGCCGATACCAATGACCGATAGGATCATCAATGCCACTATTCCAATTGTGATGAGTTTCCTGCCCGGCTCTTCTTCATTGGATGGTCTGGAAAGTTCATCCTCTATTTCCTCTTCCGACTCCTCGTCCTCTAATTCTTCTTCCTCGAGGTCCTCCTCTTCCTCGTAGTCCTCATCATCTTCTAGCTCTTCGTCCTCGAGGTCCTCTTCTTCCTCGATATCATATTCATCCTCATCAAGCTCTTCTTCTTCCAGTTCATCTTCTTTTTTCTTTTTCCCTTTCCTGGATTCCCCGGACATAAAAGTACCCCCATTCCGTATCCTATGGACCTTGAAAGAACAAACTATTTTGTATATAATAATTTACCTGCTTTGATAATGCATATTTGTCAAATAACTGGTGACTTCTATCTGTTCGCACCTCTCTCCTTACCCATCATTATCCAATAGCATAACAGTCCGAAGATGAGCCCGGCACTGCCGAAGATAGTCCAGAATATTACCCTGTTTTTGATATTGTCCGGTCCTTCCTCCATGCCAGGCGGGGTTTTCATCGAGACAACGAACTCCTTTGTCTCATTCGCACCGTGAGGATCGCTTACCCTGACCCGTAATATCTTGGTCCCGGGATAGACCCATCTCCGGAAGGTCCGGCTGACTACCACAGGATCCTCTTCATCCTGGAGGAACCATTCCACGGTAATTTCATCCCCTTCCACATCCTCGGCTACCACGGTCATTACAAGCGGGTTCTCCGCATCGGTGAGGTTCTCGGGGCCGATCACCTCCAGAATAACAGGGGCATCGTTCACGGGAATTACCTCCACATCAATGGTGAACTCGGCGCTTCCATTGGAGAGGGTCACATTGGAGGCCCCGTTCCAGTTCTCACTCGATGAGATGTTCAATGCTCCCCCCTCCAGAAGTTCGACTTCAAGGCCTTCTCCCGGTTCGAAGCTAATGTTATCGGGTGTGTCCCGGGGGAAGAGAACGGAGAGATCAAGGTCATAGGACGCGGATGTATCCTCATCAAAGGTGACCAGTCCTTCGACCGATCCGATACATGCCATAAGGGCGACCATGAACAAGAACCTGTTCCCCATGAAGGTCCATCGGGCAATAGATATTAAACGGTTTCAGCCTGCCAGGGACAAATATGAAATAACCTGTTCCCTCATTCAACCTGTATGAGGGGTATCTTCATAGGACGCTTCCAACCGTTCCATAAAGGCCATCTTTCCATAATCGAGGAAGCCCTGGGAGTGGTCGACGAGCTTGTCATCGGCATCGGTTCGGCAGAGAGTTCTTTCACGGAAAAGGACCCTTTCACGGCCGGAGAGCGTATTGAGATGCTCCGGGCCGTGATAAGGAAGAGGTACTGGCAGGACAGGATCATCCTTGTTCCGATCAGGGACGTAAACAGGTATTCGATCTGGGTCTCCCATGTGGTCTCGTTAAGCCCCAGAATAGATGTGGTCTTCTCCAACAATCCGCTTACCGTGACGCTCTTCAAGGAGGCCGGCTACAAGGTCACTTCGACCAAGCTCGTGGAAAGGGAGAACTACTCCGGGATCGGGATTAGGAAAAGGATAGCAGAGGGTGTGGAATGGGAACACCTGGTACCCGAACCGGTCAGCAGCGTTATCTTATCATTAGAGGGAGATAAGAGGATCAAGAACCTGATGAAGAGGGGAGGGATATGAGAGAGAATTGGAAGATGCTGATAGACACAGCAGTAAAGAAGAAGATATGGCTGTCCACCGCCGAATCATGCACCGGTGGACTGATATCCTCCAGGATCACCGATGTCCCCGGTGCATCGGAATGTTTCAAAGGAGGTGTGGTATCCTATTCCAACTGGGTAAAGATCGAGGTCCTGGGTGTGCAAGAGAGCACACTGAGGGAGTATGGAGCTGTCAGCAGGGAGTGCGCCAGGGAAATGTCCCGGGGAGCTATGAGGGTTCTTGGTTCGGACCTATCCGTTGCTGTAACCGGGATCGCCGGACCCGGAGGAGGCACGAGAGAAAAACCGGTGGGAACCGTTTACATATCGGTCCGAAGCAGGGATGGATATGATGATACTAGGCTCTTCCATCTCGAGGACCTCTCAAGGGATCGGTTCAAGGTGGAGACGGCATCGAGGTCCCTACGAATGCTGATAGACGCACTCGAAGCTTAGCAGATAATGTTTTTACCCTATGAGCCGATACCAGGAAGGTGATGCAAATGGACCCTGTCTGTGCCCTGGATTATCGATATGGAAGAAAGGAGATGAAGGACCTCATGTCGTATAGAGCGAGGGTGGAGAGATGCCTGGAGGTCGAAGCCGCACTGGCCAGGGCACATGCCGGTATAGGCAACATCCCGGAGGAGGCGGCGAAGGAGATATCCAGAAAAGCCTCGCTCGAACATGTGGACCTGGAAAGGGTGGAGGAGATCGAATCCTCCATCCGTCATGATGTGATGGCCATAGTCAATGCTCTTACCGAGCAGTGTAATGGCGAAGCGGGCAGGTATGTCCATCTGGGAGCCACATCCTATGACATCGTCGATACCGCACTGGCCATGCAGATGAGGGATGCCCTTAAGATCATCGACGATGACCTCGGGCGGCTTGAGACGGTACTGATAAGCAGATCAAAGGAGCACAGGGACCTGGTCATGCTCGGCAGGACCCATGGACAGTATGCTGTACCGATAACCCTCGGTCTGAAGATGGTGGTATGGTTGGCCGAGTTCCATCGACACAGAACCAGGTTGAAGGAGATGCTTCCGAGACTTCTCGTGGGAAAGATGTCCGGTGCAGTGGGCACCGGAGCCGCCCTGGGAGAGAATGCATTCAGGATTGAGAAGATGGTCATGGATGAACTCGGTCTGGGAAGGGAGGAAGCTGCGACACAGATAGTACAAAGGGACAGGATGATCGAGATGCTCTCTCATCTGTCGAACATATCCGTTTCCGTGGAAAAGGTCGCAACCGAGATCAGGACGCTCCAGAGACCCGAGATAGCGGAACTTTCCGAACCCTTCGACCAGAAGAATCAGGTGGGTTCCTCAACAATGTCCCACAAGAGAAATCCAATAATCTGCGAGAACGTCACTGGGCTTGCAAGGACCCTTCGTGGTTTCCTGAACCCCGCCTTCGAAAGTGCTGTCCAGTGGAATGAGAGGGACCTGTCCAACTCATCCTCCGAACGCCTTATACTGCCCCATGTAATGGTTTTAATGGATGAGATCCTGTACAAGATAACAAAGGTACTGGATGGTCTTCAGGTGAATAAGAAGAGTATCTCCGATAACCTGAGGAATGCGGGAGACGTCATCATGGCCGAATCGGTGATCATGACCCTGGTGAAGAGGGGAATGGGTAGACAAGATGCACATGAGGTGACAAGGAAGGCTGCAATGAGGTCCTATTCCGGGACACCCTACAAAACGGCACTACTTCAGGAAAAAAAGGTATCGGAACTCCTTTCCTCGGAGGAGCTTGAGAAGGCACTGGACCCCGCCCGATATACCGGCGTGGCGGGTGAACGGGTGGATAAGGTCATAGAGATGGTGAAAGATTCACCATAACAAAGTAGGCATTTCAATGGCCGAGGAAGACCAACCCTTTTCATCCAGAAGGAACCTTCCGCTGCTTTCCTCGTAGGAGAACACGTTCAGCATTTCATTATCATGTACGATATCCTTGACCTCCGAGACATGGTGCGATACGAACATGAGCTCCCTGGACGAGAATTCCGTAGGCACCGATGTGACCCAGGAGGGAACGGACTCGGCCATGATGATGTCGATCCTCTCTTCTTCATGCAGTGATATGTCAGATAAGATATGCGGACCCGCTCCCCATATGGTACCCCTTACAATATCGATCAGTGCCCCCGATGATAACAGCCGCAGTATAATATCCATATCGTTGACCTTTATCAAAAGGTCCCTGGCGACAGGATGGGCCATATCAGTTCCCTTGAGGGCGACGGAAATACCGAACCAGAGGTCCTTCTGAACTGCATGATCCGCGATCTCGTGGAGATGGTCCAGACAGTTTGCTTCCCCCAGTTTATCGGGGGCTTCGAGCCGGGAAGATGCTTCCAGTACTATGGGTCCCGCCTCCTGATCGTTCCTTCCCGCAAGTACGAAGGACATGGTGAGTTTGTTATCCTTCTGTGAGCTGTCGGTTTCCAGATATTGACCGGGCACCGACCAGGTCCTGATATTGAAGGACGGACCTCTTGCTATCCATCCGGACCTGATGAAGAGGTCCCCTACCTGGTCCGAAGCTGTTTTCGGGTCCAACGGTCCGTCATCTATGTAACGGCCGCCAAGTGTTCCCCTAATGGAGAACTCTTCACTCTCCGGTCTGAGGTCGACCCGGAGCCCTGATCCGGTCTCCAATCCCGCCTCCACCTTGTTCTCCCCGGACCTAGGGCCGAAAAAGGAGATCCTTATCTCTCCTACCGGCAGCTTGGATGTCAGGTCCATCCTGTCCTTGATATCGGAGTAGCTGAACTTGAACATATGCCCCTCGACCATAACGGTCCCTAGGTCCTCCACATGTATCCCGGGTTTTTCTATGTGATCTCTCCAGAACAAATCTAGATCCGACCAGATGTTCGGGTCCGCTGACCAGGCACCGAGATGCTTGACCAGGGTCATTGCCTGGGTCTGGAAAATCTTTCTCAGGGTGATATCATCGATGATTCCCATTTCCATGTTCCACTGCATGTTCCTGAGCTGGGATGTGAGTAGTCCTACTCCCTGTTTTATTTCCCTGTACAATTTGTCCTCGAATATCTCCGTGGCGTTGGACTCCTCGGTGATGTACCAACCGGTCATCAGATCGGTCCAGTACATTCTGCCCTGGTTGATGTTCTCGAAGAGGAAACCATCATTGTTGGGCCGCTCGTCGAACCAGGTATGTATCCTCAGGGGAAGATCGAACGATATGGTACTTTTGGTCCTGTTCCGGTTCAGGACGTTACCCCCGTATCCTTCGTTTTCACCGTTCAGGTCCATCTCGCCCGTTATCCTGAGGTCCCACTGGACCCTGTAGTTGTGCCCAGGGGGTTTTTGCGGCGGTGGAATTGCACCGCATCTTTCACCAGGTAGTCCACCCACCGCGACCAGTTCGGAGGCATCAAGGTCAGGGTTGGAGTCGGTGAACCATGCTCTCGGTTCATCCAGCCCCTTGACCTGAAGGTCCCTGCCCAGTATCATATAGCTTTGATCAGGTTCAATCCTTGGTAGGATGCGGTGGACCGTTCCGTTCTCCACCTCGTCAAAGCGATCCCGGGGGGAGACCCCTATGCCTTCGGGGTCCGGAAATGAGGTATGATGCTCCAATGCAAAGGCATCGGTTTTGTCCGATGGTTCTCTCTCGCTCAACAGGTTTTTGTCCTCCAGTGGTGATGAAATGTCCAGCATGTTCAGGTCCTCATTGCGTCCCCATTTATCCAGGAACAGGTACCTTGCGAATATGTCAGCCGGGTCGCCGTGACCCGCCTGTAGAGCCGAGGATATCAGGTCCGGAAGATATCTCCTGAGCCGGGTCCCGGCCTTTCTCCAAGTTTCCCTATAATTCTCCTTCTCCGCTTCCCCCCATATCCTTAGCCCCGTCGGGTTGGTAACGACTTCTATGTCCTGGTCCAGGAAGAAAGCATCGATGTCGTTTACAAGGTTCTCCGGCATCTGTCCTGTCCACCTGGATATCCTCAGGGCCAGGGCGATGTTGAAGGCCAGCTCCACGTCCCCATCGTTAAGCACGTTCAGGTCCGATTGTCCCGCGCCGGATCCCCAATCGTTCTTGGTCCTGGTCCTTGCCAGGGTGTTCAGCATGTATTCCATGTCCCTTGACATTCCGGAACTCCAGCCGTTCATGTCCTTCTCTATGATCCCGATCAGTTCGAGCAAACCCCTCTCAGGGTCCACGACCTCGTTCTCATAGGATATGATGTCTTCAAAGGACCTTTCATCCCCTTCAAGAAGTACACGGATCTGCGTTCTGGTCCTCACAGCCGGTAGAAGGGGCAAGGCACCGGAACCACCGTACATCATCGAATTCCTTAGTAACACCTCCGAATCACCATAAAGGTTCCCAGGGGGCACTGGTACGTCCAGGTATAATTCTGTCTCCGCAGCCTCCACATCCACCGAGAGAACGGTCATGATATGATCTTTGACCATGACCCTATTGGATGATATCCACTCCTTGCTCTTTATCTCGATCTGTCTTTCTATCTCCTCCATGTCCATGCTCTCCATGGTGGAGAGTGTTGAATGCGTAAGGGAGATGAGCTGCTGTCTCGCGGTTCCCGTTTCAGCACCTGACCGGGTCTTTTCCTCCTTTCCTTCCAGGTAGCTGAAGATGTATACCCCACCCATTGTAGAGATAATGAGAGTGGCTATCACGATCACTGCTCCGATCTTTCCGCTCGTTTTCATTCCGACCCCTCCGCCTGGATTTCCAATGAGATGAATATGGTTCTGTCCGCCCCCACCGACACCTCTCTTGTCAGTGTCAATGGCTCCCCGGTCATATTTCCCCACTGCTTTTCGTATTCGCCGGCTCCTTCTCCCCAACCCTGACCGGTGCGTGAATGGAAACCGAACGAGGAGGGGACATTGAAAACGAACTCTATCAGGTCGAAGAGCTGTGCGTCGATGACCTTGATGTGTTCCTCATCGAACCCCTCGGAGAAGAGAAGCTCGAAGGTTATTGGAAGAGGAACGTTCTGATATGTTCCTTCATCTGTATGTACTGTATCCAGTGTGGAGGATAATAATATGTCCATCTTCCGGTCCTTAATATCTCCTTCTTCTGCCGCTTCCTCGCCTGTAAGAAAACCCGGAAGAACACCTCCTATGAACAATGCTGCGGCAAACATTATCGCGAATGAGGCTGCTGCGGCGGACATGGGTATCTCGAACCTTCTTTTCCGGGAACCCTCTTCACTGAGGATATCAGGTCCTTCGGTTTCATTCACGGAGCACCACCTCCAACCTGGCCGGCAGGAGGCTCCCGTCATTCATGTCTGCCAATACTATCCTGCTGGAGCTTTTCTCACTAGCATTCGGTCTGGAATCGAAATCCTCCCTGTCCGGCAGGAATATAGTGACGTTCTTTCCACGCATGGGAGCCAATTCGATACATGCGGCACGCCCGGATATTATTTCGCTTTCATTCAGGCCTAAGCTGGACAGCGACGATATCGAGATCGCGCCTTCCCTTTCCAGGATGTCGATGAGCTCAATGCAGTCCTTTTCAAGGTCGCTGGTCCTCTGCTCATCCCCTGTCCTGTCCATGGCTATGGCTCCTCCTGCCGCAAGTGCAGCCATACCCAGGACGATCAATACCACAGGGATAACCCTTTTTGGTGGCCTTGTTGTGTCATGTCCTTCCATACCGGGATCAGACCTCCGTTGACCTGAATGGTATCAATAATCAATACGAATGTGATTTTAAACTTCCGGTACAGATGCGTCACATATATCTGAAAGGTAAAACGGGGAACAGAAGGTTTAATATCCCAAAACGTTCAATCATTACGAAATGAGGTATGGATATGCTGTTCGTTGACAATTTCGTCCGCACATTCTCCGTGGTTGCCCTGCTTATCATGCTGATAGCCCCCATGTCATCTTCCGGTGACGAGATGAGAAGTGGGGCAGGGGGTTTCTTTTCGGATGAGGAGATATACAGCTCCAGAAGGTCGCTCACAGGGGGAATGGATTCCGGAGATCCGGACCATGATGGCGATCTCGAGGTGGCCTTCTGTGATTTTGAGGGTAATGTCATGCTTCTGGAACCAACAGGATCCGGGGGCTTCGAGCCGAACTTCATATGGCAGGTGGAGGGAACTCAAGGTTCCAACCGCACTCTCTTCGATCTGGTGATCCATGATCTTGACCCCGACAGACCCGGAGTTGAGATAGTAACCGCCGGAGATGTCGGACCGGAAGGCGAAAAGGATGTCTTTCTGCTGAGCTATGATGGCTCAAAATGGACCACGGATATCATTTACTCCAGTCCTTTCAAGACATTTGATATTGAGATAGGGGACATCGATCCAGCCCAGGGTGACGAGATCATCCTGTCTTCCTTCCAACATGAGGAGGATCTGGCCATCCGTTATCTCTGCCGATCGGATGATGGTTGGATCGCGAAAGAGATCCCCACAATCGAAGCACCGAAGGCAGTGACGGTGGCGGATGCTGACCCGAACATACCAGGAAAAGAGGTCTATGCCACCCTTGCCGGATGGAGTGACGAAGGGATTGAATCCCATCTAGCACAATACTTCAATGTGGGAGACCAATGGGAGGAGAATATCATCTATACACATCCTTCCGAACTGATAGCAAATGTGAAGGCTGGAGACCTCTGGAGCGGTCATGACGGGAATGAATTGATCATAACGGAATTGTCCGGATGGTGCAGATATTTCTATTACGATGGCACCGAATTCCAGATGGAGAATATATTCCAGGCGGATACGATATCGGGCTCCCCTTCGGGACTTGAAGGCCTTACAATTGGTGATTTCAATCCGCTCCACGATGGTGACGAGGCGATGGTCACCGGATATTACAATAAAGTCACTCAGATCATCGAATCAGATGGTGAGCTCATTGCCGATCTTGCATGGGAAAAAGAAGTGGACAATCCAAGGATGGAGATCAACGGTGTGGAAGTATGTGACGTTTTAAGCGATCATGAGGGGAATGAGGTACTTGTCGCATCACTGCAGGGCTGGATACAGCTTCTTGCGTATGAGGAGGACGGCATCGTCCTGGAAGCCACGAAGAATGAGATCGATCTCTTTGTGGGGGGAACCGCCGAGATAGACCTCACCATAAGATCGAGAGGCATGTACACGGGACCAGTAATGCTATCGGCGGAGCCGTATCCGGGACTGTCCATCGATATCCCGATACTTGATGATCTCGAGCAGCAGGAGACCCGGGAATTCACAGTGGACATCGAGGCACTTGAGGATTTCGAGGGCCCATCGGAAGTGGAGCTCACGTTCACCGCTGTCTCCGGCTCTCATTCGTCCTCCGTGGATATAATGGTCAATGTAAATGCGGACGTTCAACTGATCATAACTCCCCAGGTCGGAACCCTTTACAAGGAAGGGGGGGTGACCCATATCTCCAAATTATCGCTTCTGAATGCTTACCAATACGATTATCTGGAGATCTCCACAGGAGAAGTGGAAGGTATGGAGGTCCATGCCAATACCCCGATCTCCCCGGGTCAGGAACAGGAGATAACCATCAACGTTCGGGGTGATCCGAAAATAGGTTCCTATTCAATACCGATCACTGCATCCTACAGCGGTATTACCGTCTCCCAGGGGTCCATCGTGATCGAGATGGTCTCCTTGGCAGAAAGCTTCGAGAGTTCCGTGAGGGAGGTGACAGGTGAGAAGAACATGTACCTAGCCGAGGTATCCTTCCACGGACCAAGGGAAATAAATATGGTCAACGTGGATATCTGGGTAGGCGATCACAAGGTCTATTCGGACGGCTTGGACTTCTCTGTCGGGGAGACCTTTACCCAGATCTTCTCCCTTGATGAGTATACGGAAGGGTTGGTCAGGATAGAGCTCTCCACCCTTGCAGGATCCAATATCCGTTCGGATTCCTTCATGGAGCTGGAGTATGTACCCGATGAAAAGCAGGAGGACAGTCCTGCACTGGTCTTCATTGCCGCTTCCATCGTCGTTGTTCTGATCATTGTTCTTCTGCTTCTGCTCATATTCTACAAACCCACACCCGAGGACAAAAAGGACGGTGAACTCCAGGATATCGGTTCCCCGAGCAGATATAAAGCCGGAAAGGGGCCCCTCGGGCCGCGAAAGGTTCCCATCACCGGGAAATTGGACAGACCGAGGAGCGGAAAGGTATTCCATGACATCGATGAGAGAGAGAAGAATAGAAGGGGCAATGTCAGAAGAGCTCCGCCGCGACCCAGGAGCATGGGGGAACCCCCGAGGGATGTCAGGAGAGCTCCCCCGAGGAGAAGGTTTTAGTTAAAAACCTTTAAGTAAAAATAGCACTTTGCCCCCATTCCTGAGTGACCTGAGCTTTGATTTTTTCTGTCGGGGTGGCTCAGCCTGGTGGAGCGCCGGACTCATAGGGGCCCTCGTGGCAATTCTTATTGCTCCCAGGATCCGGAGATATCCGGAGGTCGCGGGTTCAAACCCCGTCCCCGACACCATGCATGGTTGCGACTGCGTCGCAATCATGCTTCGGTAGCTGTCAGTGACGTAGGGGTTTGAACCTCATTCAGCATCCTGCCAGCAGTTCAGGTCTTGGAAGTTTGCGCTAGAAGAATTGACGATATGCAAACTTGCAAGTGCGCACCATTCCGTCTCGTCAACGATATGGGATCGAGGAATTGCTGCTGCATCAAACCCCGTCCCCGACACCATGCATGGTTGCGACTGCGTCGCAATCATGCTTCGGTAGCTTTCAGTGACGTAGGGGTTTGAACCTCAGTTATTGATGTGAAATTGGTCCAGGTGGTTGAGCATTTGAAATTATTTCAAGGAGAACAAGGAGAGGATGATATACGATTTTTTTGGAGCAAGAAACTCCCAATTGGAAGTGGGCCAATGGAAAGCGGAATAAGACAGGTTGTGAATATGAGGTTGAAAAGTGCTGGGATGTTCTGGAAGAAGGAAAATTCGGAAGGGACACATAGACCCAACAGATCTCAATCCCATCATCAGGTAGATGGGAAAAAGTGATACATGATCCATAGGGACATCTGTGGTCATATCATGGTGGCATATATTACCGTATAGCAGATATTACGATAGACTTAACGATATCGTTAAATATCCCATAACATTTATGTTATGATATGAAGATGGCGGATCTCCTTAGGATGTTGCAAAACGGTGAAAGCGATCGCCTGGAGTTCAAATCCAAGGTGACAGGTTACATTGGCGAGGAGATAATCGCCCTGGCAAATGCATTCGGTGGAACCATTCTGGTGGGAGTGAGCGACGATGGCAGGATAAAGGGTGTTAATGCCAGGAGAGCAAAGGAAAAGGCAACCCGGTACACCACCAACATCGTTCCTCCGATAAAGATATCGTTTGATATGGTCGATGTGGATGAGAAAGAGATACTTATCATCGATGTCCCACGTGTCAATAACATCTGTTCGATCGGTGGAGTTGCCTATGTGAGAATAGGAACATCCAAGAGGCCTCTGTCGATCCAGGAGATCTTCACCATGGGGACGGAAAACCTTCTCTATGAGATTGACAGGACCCCGACAGAGGAAAAGGAATTTGACAGAGACCTTGTTGATGATATTCTGGGATCCACCGATGAGAACAGAATGGAGGTTCTGAAAAGGATAGGTGCCATCGATAAGGATGGTTTCCTTACCCTAGCAGGTTTGCTGTTCTTTCACGAGGATCCCCAATCGATGCTCCCCCATTCATCGGTCAGGGTGATGATGGAGGGAGAAAGGTGGAAGAGGTATTCGGGTCCCATGGTCAAGGTGATAAGGGAGATAGAGAAGGACCTGGAACAACATATGGGCAGGATATCGATTCAGGTAGGTTTCAGAAGGATCGATATTCCGGAATTTCCAATGAAGGCTCTCAGGGAAGGGATAGTCAATTCCATAACACATCGAAACTATGCGATAAAATCCGAGGTGTTCATCGAGATCGGCAAGGACCATATCGAAATTCGGAATCCGGGATCGTTCCCACCTGGAACATCACCAGAGGAACCCATGCCTGTTCCAAGGAATCCAGTGCTGTACGAATTGATGTTCAGGGCGGGATATGTTGAAAGGCAGGGAAGAGGGATAGATCTCATATCGAAGGAATGTGAGGATCATCCCCTGGCCGAATTCAGGTACATTCTTACTGCCAATGCGACCAGATTGAGATTTGAAAGGTCCGACAAGGGACTTTCGGATGAACACAGGCATCTTCTGAATTTCATTGGAGAAGAGGAAATGTCATCCACAAGGATCGCAGAAGAACTGGGTATCAGCAAACCTACGGTGCTTAGAAAGCTGAACGATCTCATTGAGATGAACCTTGTAAGGAAGAAGGGGAATGGACCCGGGACAAGATATGAACTGACCGGAAAACTCAGAAAATAGATGTTCATATAAAGGTCCTTTCCCACGATCCTCTGAGGGCCATCTACTCCAATTATTATCTAATATCAGCTTGGAGATATTTTCTTGAAAAGGAGTTTTTCCGTCTGACCCTGTTTTTCCTGATTCAATGTCCGCCCTCTTTTGATCTGAGAAATTCTTATTGTCCATTTTGATTGAAGGCAGCATATGTGTTGTGATTGTCACAATAGAAAATGGCAAGGAACAGTAACTTATAGATGAATCGATTATAGGACCGGGGGTCAAGCATGGAGGATATAAAGGGAACGATGATGGGATTCTTTATTGCAATGATAATAATGGTAGCGCCATTGATGGTCATTTCCGCCGATTCGGTACCGCATTCGGGTTGGGGAATTGACGAACTCATAGAAACCGGAGATTCCGGAGATGCCATGTATCCACAGGTTGACCTTGACGCATCGGGGAATGCCGTGGCCGTGTGGCAACATTACGACGGCACCCGTTACAATCTCTATTCCAATAGATACAATGCGGATATTGGTTGGGGCACCGAGGAATTGATCGAGACGGACGATTTAGGACATGCTCAATATCCTCAAATTGCGATGGATGGATCTGGCAATGCGGTGGCGGTATGGTATCAACATGATGGCACCAGGAACAATATCTGGTCCAATCGGTACACGGTGGGTGTCGGATGGAATGAGGCGGAACTGATCGAGAGCGATGATTTAGGACATGCTCAATATCCTCAAATTGCGATGGATGGATCTGGCAATGCGGTGGCGGTATGGTATCAACATGATGGCACCAGGAACAATATCTGGTCCAATCGGTACACGGTGGGTGTCGGATGGGGCACGGCGGAACTGATCGAGACTGATAATACCGGATATGCTTTGAGTCCACAGGTTGAAATGGACCCATCAGGGAATGCCGTGGCCGTGTGGCAACATTACGACGGCACCCGTTACAATCTCTATTCCAATAGATACACTAAAGGAACAGGGTGGGGCTCGGCGGAAATAATTGAAGATGAGCAAGGTACTGTGTCCGGTTCGCAGGTTGCCCTTGACGGATCAGGTAATGCGGTGGCGGTATGGTCTCAATCCGATGGCCTCCGAAACAACATCTGGTCAAATCGGTATGCGGCAGATAGCGGTTGGGGCGAGGCGGAACTGATCGAGACGGACAATTCCGGATCTGCTTACAATCCGCAGATTGTAATGGACGGATCAGGAAATGCTATGGTGGTGTGGAGGCAGCCGAGCGGTGGGCGGAACAGCATCTGGTCCAATCGGTACACTGTGGGTGCCGGATGGGGCACGGCGGAACTTATAGAGACTGATAATTCCGGACATGCTCAATATCCTCAAATTGCAATGGACGGATCTGGCAATGCGGTGGCGGTATGGTCTCAATCAGACGGGACCCGTTACAACATCTTGTCCAATAGGTACACGGAGGGTGCCGGATGGGATGAGGTGGAACTGATCGAGACGGTCAACTCCGGAGATGCTTTCAGGCCACAGATTGCCATTGAAGGATCTGGCAATGCGATGGCGGTATGGCACCAACATGATGGCACATTTTTGAATATCCGGGCGAACAGGTTCGTGATGCCCGATACAACTCCCCCGACCCTTGCGGTATCCTCTCCCGAGGATGGATCGGATACCGATGTTCCGGTTGTTACGGTTCATGGCACCACCGAGCCGGGATCCATCCTGAGCATAAACGGAATAATCGCAGAGGTGAGATCTGACGGGTCCTTTTCCTGCAACATTTCTCTTATGGATGGAGAAAATGCGATCGTGATAACTTCAATGGACGAATGGGAGAACAGAGAGACAATAACAAGGACCGTGACATACAACGACCCCATCCCATCCATCCAATCTGATATCATAACTGCTTTCAATACCCTGGCTTCTTTGGGGTCCGACATCGATTCGATCCTGGACCAGCTGGACTCGGTCACTGACAGATTGGATTCGATGGAAGATGATCTGAACTCATCGGAAGATGAGATCGCTTCCCTGCGTGAGAACCTGACGGGATTGATATCGAAATTGAATGTTACCGAAAATGAACTTGATTCCATCAGGTATAACCTCACGATTCTCGGGTCGGACCTCTTATCCAACGAGGAAGAGATCGATTCATTATCTTCGAATCTGGGGTCATTGATATTGGAGATAGAGGCCATAAACGGTTCACTGCCGTCGATGATGTCTGATGTGGAAGCGGCGAAAGACAGGATCGATACGCTGTCCTCAGATCTTGCTTCGTTGGAAACTGACATGGAATCCATGGATGATCTGAGCTCGGAGATGGATTCCGCTAATGAGGATATCGAGGGTTTGAGGATGATGAACATCATTCTGATGGTGGCCCTTGCCATCCTGATCATTGTGATGGTCGCCGGTTTCATGATAATGATGAAGAGAACCTCACCGAAGAAGGAAGATGATCCATTCGAATGAGGTTTGAGCAGTTGACAGAAAATGGCCTTCGATGACGTGTCGGGACCGCTTCCATGGAGATGGACATCTCTCAAATTTGATTCATTCCACGGTCAATCCCGATTTTCCCAATCAAGAAGTCTCCTGTTTCCCTCAAGACCCCTGATATGGGTCACATCCTGGGAGACCTCAAGAGTTCCGAGAAACTCCCCATTTGCCTTTCTTACAGCGAAATATCTGATGTGTATGAACTTGCCATGAAGCTGGATCCAGAACTCTGCAACATCCTTGTTACCAGCTTTGAATTCGGATAGTATTCTCTCGACAACATGGACGCTCTTGGGGGGATGGCAATTCTTCACTTCCCTGCCGATTACCGCGGGGCTTCTCGGGAAGATCCTCTCATCTGTCGCTGAATAGTAAGCGACCTTGCTATCCGCATCCACGAAGGATATATCGATGGGAAGGTTCTTGAGCATGAGGTTCAACTGTTCAAGGGTCAGATATCCTTCATCCAGACTCAGTTTCCCCTGGACCCCGGTGTCCGTTCCTGGCTCCTCTCCGGCATCCCAGCCTTTATCGGGTTTTATCCAGGCATAACCGATCTCTTCTTCCCCTCTTCTCACAGTCTTCCATTCATCTTCGCTCAGATTGTCGAGTGCCATCGGGAACAGGACCTTCTCCTCCTTGTATATCATATCCTTCATGGTCCTGATCATAAGTTCAAGTTGTTCGACCAGTGGCTCGAAGGTGTTCATCTGTAGATCCACTCTCGTCTCCTTCATCATACCTCTGATATCATCATGGAGCGCCCACATGACCTGACTCGGTCCCGACACTTGATGTCTTTCAAGAAGCGGGAACAATTGGTTCTCCTTTCTGAGATAGTGAAGGTCAACTCTTGAGATGCTCTCCATCATCTTTTCGATGTTTGTCTTTTTTTCATCGAAAGAAAATTTTCCTTCCTTGATACCTCCGATCAGTCCGGAAAGAGCAGCTATATACCCTTCTAGAACCTCATTTTCTTTCATGAAAGTGTGGATCGGATGTCCGGGTGGGACACCCAGTTCTTCCTTTTTATCAAGTGATTCCCTGAACACCTCCACATGAACATCGCATAGTTTCTTGATCTCCTCTTCAGGAAGTCCTTCATCGATGAGTTCCTGCTCCATCCTGGCGATCTCGGAAGAATCAACTTCCGTGGCCAGGGCAAGGAATCTCTTTTTCACTTCCTCGACCGTCTTTCCCGAATGAAGGTCCTTGATGATGGATTTGAGGGATTCCAGTTTTTCTTCGGATGCTTTCTCATTCTCCCAAAGATCTCCCTCGAGTTTCTCCCCCGTCACACGTTCTATCTCATTTCCCAGGGCCACGATCAGATCATGGAGTTCGATACCGCCCATCTTAGATACCATCTCCAGAGTGGCTATCTTTCCCATCTGTTCTCTCATTTCAGGTTCCTGCAATTCTTTGTAGACAGGTGATAGCTTTGGTAGGTATCCATGAATAAATGGATACTTCTCGATGATGTCTCCTATCAGGGTCGAGCCTTCCAACTTCATTTCTTTCCCTTTTGAATGTACATACAATTAAAATCTTAATCTTTTGGGTACAAGAACGATATCACATCATATCAGGAAAGATACCATGTATCCGCACAGTAACTTCTCAGGTTAAGTAGATGGAGAGATATCATCCTCTGTATACAAAGGATACCAGGTATCGGGGGTCATAGAAATGGTTGAACCGTTAATGTCCAGGGTCGAAGAACTCATCCAGTATCAGGATGGAGCTGTGGTCAGCAGAACTTTGATCGACAAAAAGGAAGGTAATATCACCATCTTCTCATTGGATGGAGACCAGGGAATTTCGGAACATACCACTCCCTATGATGCAATGGTTCAGATCCTCGATGGGAAAGCGTCAATTGTTATCTCGGGTGAGGAATATATCCTTGAAAAAGGTGAGATGATAATAATGCCCGCGAATGAGCCTCATGCTCTCAAAGCGATCTTACCTTTCAAGATGATGCTCTCCATGATCAGGGCATAGGTCTAAGGACAAGAAATGGAGGATGATATCATAGAAGAAAATGATAAGAACTATCAGATGGAGAAGGAATATGATGTTATCGTAGTTGGTGGGGGTCCGGCAGGATTGACAGCCTCGATAAGGTGCAGGAACCATCATCTCTCCACAATGCTCGTCGAGGGCAGGAAGCTGGGAGGTCAGATCAATCAATTGTACCCCACGAAATATATCCTTGATTATTCATCCTATCCGGAGATAAGGGCCGGATATCTGGCAGACCTCATGATCCATCATGCGAGGTACAAGGGTGTTCCAATGGTTGAAGAGACCATTGTCGAATCGATCGACAAGGATGGTAAATTCTTCCATGTCAAAACGAATAGGGGAGAGGTGAAGGCCAAAGCGATGATCCTAGCCATAGGAATGGGTTTGTTCGAACCCATGGCCCTTGGCATCCCAGGAGAGAAAGAGTTCAGGGACAGAGGTGTTTACTATGCCGTACCGAACATGGATATATACAGAGGGCAGAATCTCCTGGTGGTAGGCGGAGGCGATACGGCGGTAGAGAATGCCATTGGTCTGAGCAGGGTTGCCAAGGTTACCCTAATTCATCGGAAAGAAAAACTGAGGGCGATAGAATCCAATCTGGAGATACTTGAAAGATCCCTTATTGAGGTTGTGACCAGTACAGAATTGAAAGAGATCAAGGGAGATGATCAGCTTCGAAGTGTTATCATTCACAACAATAAGAATGGCACTGACCAGGAGTTGGAATTCGATGGCGTTGTCATAAATATCGGCTTCTCACCGGACCTTTCATTGGTGGAAAATGCAGGTGTGAAGAATGATGGCGGCCACATCATTGTGACAGGTCCGAACATGCATACGAATGTTCCCGGCATCTTTGCCTGCGGAGATATCGTGGAATACGAGGGAAAAAATAGACAGGTTCACCCGGCCGCAGGTGAAGGTGTGATCGCATCGGAAGAGGCCTACAAGTTCATCAAGTCTCCTTACTGGATCGAAAAGGCAGATGGCGGAGTTGAAGTTGACAAGGAGAATTGTGTTTCCTGCGGGGCATGTATGGCGATATGTCCCGATGTGTTCGGAGCAGGGCCTGACAGGAAGTCCGTGGTCAAGGAAGAAGCGGACCTCTCGCTTCCGTGTGTCGATAAGGCAATAGAAGCCTGCCCCCGAAAAGCGATAGAGAGAACTTGACAGTTCTTCGAAGAATGGAAAATAATCCTTTATATTTTATCTATTTCTACAGTACCTTCGATGGCGTGGTGGGCCTCGGAGCCTTTACAACAAGGACCTTGAAGTCATCTTCGAAGGGGTTGATCAGGGAGTGAATTGTATCCTTGGGACTCTCAACGAGCATCCCCGCCGATACTTCCTCTGTTTCATCACCGACCCTTACCTGCCCCTTTCCTGAATGTATGAAGAAGAACACATCGACAGGGGTAATATGGGGAAGCAGGGATTCTCCCCCTTTGAGGGTGATCAACATCACCTGGGCGTTCTCATGATCGTACAGTGGTCTGACATCCACCTTGTGAGGTGTTTCCTTGATCTTCACTTCATCCGGGTCAATTATCTTCATTGAACATCATCTCCTATTATTTGAGTAATCCAGTGCATCGAATTTGCATGCATCATTGCA
Organism: Thermoplasmatota archaeon; assembly: GCA_046483845.1. Taxonomy (GTDB): domain Archaea; phylum Thermoplasmatota; class Penumbrarchaeia; order Penumbrarchaeales; family Penumbrarchaeaceae; genus JAYEPK01. The sequence goes on from JAWOCK010000027.1 coordinate 53,147, forward strand.
TCGGGTGCACACATAGCATTCCATCTTCTTATCATTGGCCCCTGCCTCATCCGCTGGACAAGCCCTCTCGCACATCCCGCAGTCTACACATTTATCGTTCCTCTGGTATCGATAACCTCGGATGAGTCCAAACAGTGCCATTAACGCACCTATGGGACAGAATATTCTGCAGAAAGGGCGGTAGAAGAAAACAGATATCAACATCAGGGCGGCAAATACAACAAAAGTCCAGGTTCCGACATTCAGACCGAAAAATGAACCTACCCCGGTGAAGTTCATAAGTGATATCCCGGCGAGCACTCCTGCAATTATCATGGCAAGAAGGAATGCCCACCTGATCCCCATGAACAGCCATTTGTTTACCTTTTTTATCTTGGGAAGCGGTATCTTGTACAGAAGTTCCTGGACCGCGCCGATCGGACAGGAATACCCGCAGAATATCCTCCCGATAAATGCAGATGACACGATGATGAGCAGGAATCCCACTATCGGCAGTATCAGCATGGGTCCTTTTCCCGAGGGGCCGTTGGATATAAAGTCCTGGAACTGAAGCGGGATCATCGGGGAGAATATCAGGAATCCAAGTATCGTCGAGACGACCAGAAATCCCAGCCCCATCCATCTGTTCATGCGATTTTTCCTTAGCAAAATGAAAATGATTGAAATGGACAGTATCGCCCATATCATTCCGACCAGGTTCATAACATTCGACATTTCGACCATTCTTCTCCACCCTTTATTCCAAGATATCCACCTACCGATCCGGTTCAAAGTATAATAATCATTGAGTTACCGTCCGGAAACCTTCCTTTTCATTATTCTCTGGATCTTTATCCTGTCAATTGAAATGGTCAATGGGGGCAGGACAATGAACGAAAGGACCAGTCTGAGAATGACATCCGTTACAACCACCATACCGATTGCCGGATGAAGGAATAGGATGGCATCACAAGCGCGGCAAATCCGCCAATGGTGGTTAATCTACTTTTTTTAAGAGTTGGATGATCATCTCTTTTGAAGACATGTAAGATGAATTCTATCATCGTTGAAGTTTTCATTGAAAGTCTTCCACTGGATTATTATATTCCAAATGGCTACCTCATCCTACCAAATGGGACAGGTACTGTCCTGTCCACCGTGGAAGTGTGATGAGCTATGGCATCCATGGAACCTGCCGACCCCCGAACATGTGAACCCGAACCCGCTCAATCATATCAGTCGCGAGATTCAAATGACACCCTCTTCTCCGAAGAATTGTACAATCAGAATCTATCTGATGTTTCCGCTTGGGTCGAGCAGGCGGGAGGAGATTCTCAAAAGGCCTTTGCACGTGTTCTGATCGTCAACAACGGTCTATCGGCATTGCGTATCATTCAGGGGATCACATCCCTATCCAACCTGATCTCCCAGGGTAAAGATGCTAACCTCATTCAAGCTGTGGCCATCGCCTCTGACGCAGATTGGGTTGGTGATTGTCCGGAAGATGCTATGCAGCGACCCAACTATTTAAAAGAACCCGATACAATAGTTGCCCGAATTCCCGGATCACGACCCAAGGACACCTATCAAAACCAGGATGAGGTAATTGCTATCGCCCGAGAATACAGGTGCGATGCCATTGCTGTGGGTTGGGGGCACCTTGCTGAGAATTCCACCTTTGCCTCCCGCGTGGAGAAGGAGGGATTGATCTTCATCGGGCCACATGCAGAGGCGATGAGCCTGATGGGTGACAAGATCATGTCAAAGCTCATCATGGATAAGGCAGGGGTCCCGATGCTTCCCTGGAACGGATCAAACATATCCCTCTCTGAGATCAGATCGGATGCAAAGGACCTGATCAAAGCCCGGGAAGAAGAGGAGGGCCCTCTTTCGGATACTGACAGATACGGCATACTATTTGATCTGGCCTATGAACGGGTGGGAATAAAAAGCATTGAAACGGCCCGTTCAGTTATAAACTCAATAGACCTGCCCGTTGTCATCAAGGCCACTGCAGGCGGAGGCGGTCGCGGTATTCGTTTCATCACAAATGACAAAGACCTAGAATCAGGATTGAATGCTGCTGTCTCCGAGGCATCAGCTGCATTCGGGAACGATACGGTCTTCATAGAAAAAGCAGCAGACCCTGGCTCGCGGCATGTGGAGGTCCAGATCCTGGCGGATACTTCTGGGACAGTGATAGCCCTCGGTGAGCGTGAATGTTCTATCCAGCGTCACAATCAGAAACTGATCGAGGAAAGCGGTGATGACATTCCCATAAGCGATGGGACCCGGCAGATCCTCAGAAGATCTGCCGTAGCTGCGGCAAAAGCTGCCAAATATGTGAATGCCGGAACCGTGGAATTCCTTGTTGATAAAGAGGGCAACCCATATTTCATGGAGATGAACACCAGGCTGCAGGTGGAACACATTGCCACGGAGGCAGTGTATCCCGGACTCGATCTTGTGGTAGAGCAGCTGAAAATTGCCATGGGGATCCCACTTGACCATGAATTGATATCATTAAGTGATTCCCTCACGACGGGAAAGCACAGTATTTCCGTTCGAATAACTGCTGAAAATCCCAATGCAGGTTTCAGTTCTCAAACCGGCACCATCGAATCACTCGACATTCCAAATCTGGGCCCAAACACACCTCGAGCATATTTCAGTTTCTCTCAGGGAGGAACCGTTCATTCCTTTGCGGACAGTCAGATCGGGCATGTGGTGAGCAGTGCACCAACCCGTGAGGTAGCAAGACAACATATGGTGGCATTTCTGAACAAATTACGCATCAAAGGTATCCTTACAACCCTTCAATTCTCGTCTGCGATAATGCAGGATGCAGAGTATATTGACGGCACCGGCATCCATGTTAACTGGCTCAAGCAGAGGCTCGATGACGCTCGATCGAAGGTGGGCGCATACCTTGGGGGCTCAACCGTTAAACCCGAGCTGGGACTGGCGGCGGTTGCCATACTCGATTATCTCTTCGGGAAGGCAGAATCACAGAACAAGTTCCATGCCAATCTCTTATCCTCAAGGTCGATCCCTCCCAAACTCCTTGCGAACACAGGACTGACCCGTGTGAGATTCGGTGAACATCATTACACTGTCATCGTTCGTGAGATAGCTGATGAGCGTTTTGAACTGATCCTTGGCAATGACCGGATCGTTGTCCGGTTCTGGGAACGTTTAGGTCCATCCCGTTTCATGATGGAGTACGCTGGTATGGTATACCAGATCCACCGGATAGATGAAACCTCCAGAACCCATATTGAAGTGGGCGGGCACACCTTCACCTTCGAGCGAGACCTTGACCCAGATGTATTTCGGGCACCTATGGCAGGAATTATTTCCTCTGTCGAGGTCGAGTCCGGGCAAACAGTTGGCTTGAAGGATACCTTATTTACCATGGAAGCCATGAAAATGATCTCTTCCCTTGATTCTCCAAGGAATGCAACCATTGCAGAAGTTTATGTAAGTGCAGGTTCCGTTGTTGAAGTGGGAACTCCGCTGCTCAAATTTTCAGAATCAGAGACTTCAGAATCGAAGAAGGGATCACCCTCCTCCGGAGCTGATACGGAAAAGAAAGGAACCCGTCTACATTTCAAGCATGATGTGACAGATCTGTCTTCCAGGCTTGAGAGAAAGTGGGCTGAGAATGGTGATCTCAAGATCTCCATAAATAATGACGATATCAGGACCTTGATTGGAAATATCATGCGTGGTTATCAATATTCAAACCACTTTCTATACCTGCTGACAAAAGAGCTCACCGATATGAACGAACGGCTGGGTGACGAACAGTGGATATCTCTTGTCCGAGATACGATAGAAGCATTTTACAAGGATGAGCAATATTTCAAAGGGTCCACAACTCTAACAGAGGGACTATCCATTGCAGAAATGGAAGCTGGCATAACAGATGGTGATAAGTATGATATCGCCCGCTCCCACGGGAATTTACGTTCCAAGAAGATAGTGCTGCTAGAGTTACTTGAGCCCATTTCCTCAATGGATTTCGAATCCATTGTGCCCTATCTGAAAAAGCTGACAGAGCTGGGTTATTCATATAATTACCGCGATCTATCCACCCGTGCGGAGGAACTCATACATCTGATCCACCCACTCCACGAGAAACCCCTCGACCTTCATCAAGTAATGGATGATATAGTTGCAGCACACGAGTCGGGAGATACCTCTCTTCAGAATGGATTGATGAAAAATGTCATGGCGGCAACGGAATCAATGCTCTCTCAACTGATCGATTATCTTTTAACCGGTTCGGGATTTGCACGAAAGATAGCTGGAAAGCTGATCATCTTGCGTGCCTATAGACGCCATAGGAATCTGAGCTGTGAATATGAACATAAAAAGGACGGGAAACGGCTCTATGTATGGCGTTTCAATGATGCTGATAATGGTAAGGACCGTATGGGTATAGTCAGCCTGGTTGAACATGGAGAGAATGTGATCCAGAGCCTGACCCGGATGTATGAGCGCCTTCAACAGCTCTGGGTGGAATCTCCAGAACGTGCGGATCATTCGGGAGATGTTCTGGAACTGCTCATCCAATGGCCCCCTGATATAAAGAGCAGTGACGAACTGGCTCAATACTTGAGAGATATAGTGAACAAGGTCCTTGCAAATGAAGAACTAAGGCGCGTAACATTCGTTGTTCAAACCCCTCATGACCACATACCCGGTTTCTTCACATTCAGGCCTGATGGGGAGGAAAGCTGCTTGTATATTGAGGATGCGCTGAGCAGGAACCTTCATCCTTCCCTGGCTTACCTGCTTGATCTGAAACAGCTTGAATCACTCAGATCGAACATTGTTAAACTACCATCTGCAGATCCTTTGATACATATCTTCCATCATCGTATACCGAATCCGCGGGGGGCGGAGCTGCCGGATATCGAGAACCGGATATTTGTTAGATGCGTGATAAGGAACTCCGAGATCACCATGGGTCCTGAAGGTTCTTCCTTCCCGGCGGCAGAAGAGGCGTTTGCCAGCTCGCTACGGCATCTGCGGGTCTCATATTCTGCAACTGGAGCCCGATCCCATAGTAATCAGATCTACCTGGCATTTGCAAAACCGATCAAACTATCTTTTGAGGAGTATCAGAAGATCGTAAAACGAATGAACCGCCACGTGAGTGATTACGCTGATGTTGACCTGACCAGAACGGAGATACGCGGCCGTCTTGATTCCTGGCAGGCAACCGGTAAGAGCATCGATATGCTCCTGGTGGTGAATAATCCAACAGGATTGCTCACGGAGATGAAAGAATACGTTATAGACACTTCTGTTATGAGCGGTGCCAAAAAGGTACAAATGCTCCTACCCTACAGTGAGTTTGTCAAGCAGCATGAAAAACAGGAATATACACCTTCTGAAGATCAATGGATACCTTTCAGCGAGCTGATCAAACCGATGACCGCAGTGGACAAGAAGCGTGTTATCCGTCGTCAAAAAGGTAAGGTATACGTTTACGACAGACTCTCACTTCTTCGAAATGAGCTGGAATACATATGGTCCTCATCTGGAAAGGATAAACCTGATGATATACTGACCGTTCAGGAGCTGATAACCGACCCGGAAGGAGCTGTAGTTACCGTCGAACGGCCGCCGGGTAAGAATGATCTGTCAATTGTGGCATGGCGTGTCCGTATCAAGTCACCCGAGGCGGGATCTGGCCGGGATCTGATCGTGGTTTCCGGGGATATGACACTCAAAGGCGGTTCGGTCTCCATGGAGGAGGACATTCTTTTTGCGGGAGCAGCCAGGATCGCCCGTGATGAAGGCATTCCGTTCGTATATTTCGCTGAAGGGAGCGGTGCTCGTATAGGCCTATCGACGATAGTTACCCAAAGGTTATCGTATGATGATGAAAAAGATGTGTTCTATGTTGACCGGAAAACATATTCTCTTTTGGAACCACTGGTAATCGGACATCGGGACGCGGAGAACACCTCGCGGTATATCATTACCTCGATCCTCGGAGGTTTGCCGGGTATAAGCATAGCAGAAGAGGATGAATATCTCTATGTTTCCGAAGCAACCTACAATCGGTTCAAAGATCGAATGACCGCACATCCGATCACCGTCATGGTCGGCTCTGAAGAAAAGACACGTTGGGTGATCGATTCGATCGAAAAACAGTACCCTCTGATCAATTTCGAGAACCTCTCCGGTTCGGCGATGATGGCAAGGGCTTGTTCGTTGACCTATCACAGTGTCCCCACGATGGCCGTCGTAACCGATACATGCACAGGTATCATCGCATATAATGTCCGTCTGTTGAAACGTATCATTCAAACCAGGAACTCGGAGATCATATTGACCGGATACAGAGCCTTGAACTCCCTCTATGGCGGCGATGATGTTTATTCCAGCAATCGTGAGCTTGGAGGGCCACATATCATGGGCCCGAATGGGCTGTCTCATCACATAGTAGACGATGAAGGTCAAGCATGTAAAACCGTTCTTTCCTGGCTTTCGGGCGTTCCGGTCAAGCGTGGATCTCCATCTCCCAAACTGGAAACGGAAGACCCGATCGAGCGGGACATTTCCGTTACACTCATAGGACCGGGCGGTCTTATCGAATCACCTCGTCCCGAGGCTGAACGACCTGTCCCCTATGATTCAATGGAGCTGGTCCGTACCATTTTCGATGAAGGTTCAACTCAGGAGGCCATGGAAGAATGGGGGAGCACCGTTCATGTGGGACGTGCAACCATTGGGGGTTATCCCATAGGTTTTATTTCAGTGGAGACCAGAACAGTCGAGAAGGTTGTGCCGGCCGATCCTTCAATTGAAGGGTCAGCACCTGTTGGGATCAACCAGTTTGGACAGGTATGGTATCCTGATTCTGCCTTCAAGACCTCCCAGTGGATACAGTTTATGAAAAATGAACGCCGACCCCTTATCATCCTCCCCAACTGGCGTGGTTTTGCAGGTGGTAAGATCGATCTGTACGAGGAGATTGTTAAGTTCGGTGCCATGATCGTTGATGAACTGGTATATTTCGACCTACCTGTTATCCTGTACATCCCTCCATATGCTGAACTGCGGGGAGGAGCCTGGGTGGTTATCGATCCGCAGATCAATCCTGACAAGATCGTCCTAATTGCTGATGAGCATGCGACCGGATCCATCCTTGAACCGTCTGGAATGGAGTCTGTTCCACTTATCCGGAGGCAGATCAAGCGCGACATGATACAGCAGGATCCAACCCTGTCAAGATTATACGGAAACCGGACAAGATATGCCACGCAGATGGACCGTATCAAACAGATCGATCAGCAGATAGAGGAACGAGAGGCAGAGATCTGGCCGGAATATGTTAAAAAATGGACAAAGATCTTCCGGTTGCACAATACTGCAGAGCGGATGGGTGCTCTTGGGATCGCAGGGGAAGTAGTAGAGACGTCAAAGGCCCGTGAGGCGATCTTCAGAAATCTCATGAGTGGTCTGGAAAGGATCGACAATAGCTGATCCCAACAACTCTGGGCTGGGGATATTATCAGATGCAAGTGAATGATATCACATTCTCATCGGAAGGAGATTCAAGGATCATGTCCGTGGGAACCGACGTAGACCTTGTCAATTGTCAGTTCAGGAATTTCCTTTCTGCATGTTCCATCACCCAACAGATGGGTGAATTTGGTGTAAGGAACCCAAGGGTATTAATATATGGCAAATAAATATTATTCAATTGACCATTCGCGGAGTTTTTTAAAATGAGAATTCTAATGGTATATCCGAGCTACCCGGATACTTTCTGGAGTTTCAAGTACGCAATGAAGTTCATCCACAGGAAAGCCTCCTTTCCACCACTGGGGCTGCTCACGGTCGCTTCGATTATGCCCGATAAATACGAACTTAGACTTGTGGATATGAACATAAAGAAACTGAAGGACGAAGACATTGAATGGTCCGACATGGTCTTCATAAGCGCCATGGAGGTCCAGAAAGAGAGCGTCAAGGAGGTGGTATCAAGGTGCAGGACCATGGGGAAGAAGATAGTTGCCGGGGGCCCGCTGTTTACCACACAGCCAGAAGAGATCCAGGGCATCGACCATCTGGTTCTCGATGAGGCCGAGACAACACTTCCTGCTTTTCTGAACGACATGGACTCCAACGATCTGAAAAGGATATATTCATCCAAGCAGAGGCCTGATGTCAAAAAAGTCCCGGTACCTTCCTGGGACCTGATGGACCATGATGACTATGCAACCATGCTGGTACAGTACTCCAGGGGATGCCCGTACAACTGCGAGTTCTGCGACATACCGTTCTTGAACGGCAGGGTCCCGAGGACCAAAGAGCCGAAGCAGATGATACGGGAACTGCAGAGCCTCTATGACATGGGCTGGAGAAAATCTGTCTTCTTCGTCGATGACAATTTCATCGGGAACAGGAAAGAGGTAAAGAGAATGCTTCCTGAACTCATCAAGTGGCAGAAGGAACATGGATATCCCTTCACGTTCCTAACCGAGGCCAGCATGGACCTTTCAGATGACGACGAGCTAATGGAGCTGATGGTCGAAGCAAATTTCAATAAGGTATTTTTGGGAATAGAGACCCCCGACCCGGAAGGTCTGAAGGAATGTAAGAAGTTCCAGAACATAAAGAGGGATATGGTGGAGTCGGTGAGGACCATACAAGAAAAGGGAATGGAGGTAATGGGCGGTTTCATACTCGGCTTCGATAGCGACACCAACAGTATCTTTCAGAGTCAGATCGATTTCATACAGAACAGCGGTATAGTAACCGCCATGGTGGGGCTGCTAAACGCGATCCCCGAGACACCTCTCTGGGAGCGGCTTTCCCGGGAAGGTCGGATCAGAGGTGAATCCTCCGGCTCCAATACGGACGGCACCATCAATTTCGTAACAAAGATGGACCGGAACGAACTACTGAAGGGATACAAGGAGGTTATATCCACAATATATTCCCCCAAGGAATACTACCGCAGGATAGACACATTCCTGAAGAATTACAGGCCAAAGGGCAAACAGAGAATAAACTTGGAGGATGTAAGAGCCTTCCTCAGGAGTTTGTGGAGGATAGGTGTCTTTTCGAGGACGAGCCCCCATTATTGGAAGCTCATAATAAAGACCCTGGCCTTTAGGCGGAGGTCCTTTCCAAAGGCCATGGAACTCGTTATCATCGGGCACCATTTCCAGAAGGTGGCAAGGATGGTCAGCAGGCCATGATGCCACTCACCGGTCCATCGCCTTGAGCTCCGCGAGCTTTCTCTCCAGTATTGATATTACCATCTTTCTATAGGACCTCTGGTCCGGATATTCGTAGGACCACTTCTTCCAGTAGGGTCTCCTGTGGCCGACCTTGAACTTGGAACCGTACATTACCGTCTCGTAGCTGTCCTTGTCCACCTTCCTTGCTCTCTGGTCCGCGATTATATACCAGTGGTACCTAGAACCCTCGCCCGCACCGGAATCGGATGGCGCCGGGTCGTGCCTTCTCTTTCGGGCACTGAACTCGAAGCTCCACAGGTCGGGGGCCTCCTTTTTCTCCTTCCATACCGAATCACGGTAATCCCAGAGATGGGAGCCACCTACAGGCATCCCTGAATATTTTCTGCCTTTGTATTCCTTCAGATCGTCATAGGACATATCATCAACCCTGTTATACGGCTTCACTCCTCCTGGGAGCGGTTCGATATCATAACATACAGAGTTCATGCCTCTTTGCACAGGGGGTGAGCGAAAGAAAGTGCTGATCAATCCATTTCCTCAATCATCTCGATCTCCTTCTTTCCGCCTATGTAGATCGGTACCCTGATATCGAGCCTGTGAGGGACGATCTCCAGTATGTCCTCTTCTCCATTTGAGACCCTGCCGCCTGCCTGCTGGACCAGATATCCCATAGGCACCGCCTCGAAGAGAAGTCTAAGTTTCCCCTCTGGCTTATCTTCAAGGGCAGGATAGGTGAAAACGCCTCCCTTGTGCAGTATCTGGTGAGCGTCAGCGGCGAAACATCCGGAGTACCTGAGCTTGTAACCGTTCCCTTCGAGCTCCCGGATGTACCTTCTGTGCTTCTCGGTCCAGTCACCTCTCTTTCCACCGGGAGAGTATATCTTGCCCTCGGGTATTTCCATATTCTCTTCCAAAAGGAGGTATTCCTCTGTCTTGCCGAGTATGAAGGAGTGCACACCCTCACCGACAGTGTAGACAAGATAGTTCATGGGTCCGTAGAGGACATACATGGCGCAGGCAAGGTCCGTTCCTTTTCTGTATGGATCCTTGCCTTTGTGGATGCCTATGATGGTTCCCACCGTAAGGTCGATATCCAGGAGAGATGAGCCATCCAGAGGATCCATCATTACTGAATATCTCCCGTTCGGGTCCGCCTCTATCAGATCCGGTCTTTCTTCTGATGAGATCGATGCTACGGAATCTATCTCCTTCAGATTGTCCACCAGTAGCTCATCTGCCCATTTATCCATCTCGGCCTGTTCCTCGCCGTAGACGTTCTCTGAACCTGCCTTGCCTCTTTTGGTGGGAAAACCCGTTCTTATTATCTTGGATTTCTCCGCTATGTCCATTATTATTTTCTTTAGGCCTGGCTCCACTTCCTTGATATGTTCTTCCAGTGTGATCATCTTACCACTTTCTTGAAACGGTTCAGGCGGCCTTGATGCAGGTCACCGGACCCCTTTATTGATATCTTTGATTGATGTGTTATATTATTTTTCATCCGTCTCGGGAATATCAGTCGAGGGTAATGACATCCACCGGACATACCTGGGCCGCTTTCTCAGCACAATCCTGCACCTCCGCCGGTATGTTCGCACTGGTGGGATTTCCTTGAGCGAACTGCTCGGTTATTGCCGCTTTGCCGTCGACATCCATCTTGAACACATCCGGACACGTTTCGGCACAGCTCCCGCATGATATGCATCCGTTCTTATCTATCGTTACCTTCATTTCTATCTCCAATATTACCTTGTTCCGGGAGTATATAAAACTGCTCCCCGAGGTTCAATAGCATACTGATAGGAATAGAAACCTTTATCAATGTTTCAAAACCAGACATCAACATAGGTGACATCATGGACCCTCTAAAGGATAGGATACTTGCGACAAAAGATGAGGTAGAGAAACAATATGAAGATATCAAGGATAAAGCACTGGGGGATAAGGCCTCCGAGAAAACCAGCAGATCCCTGGAAAGGATCGAGGAGTCTTTGGGTGTTCTCAAGGACAAGATCGAGGAAGGAAGATTGGACATATCCACAACAATGAAGGTCAGGTCGGATAGGTTCATGGAGGACTTGGAGGAGCTCAGAGAGACCATTGAGGAACAAAAAGAGGACATCAAGGAGAACGGTCTCAAGGATAAGTCAGAAAATGTGATTGAAAATGTGAAGAACAGGTACAATGAGATCGTGGAAAGATATCTGAAGGTCCGTTAATGAAATCTTGAATACGATCCCGACGGGAACTTTAGGAAACCCAAGGATATCTATCATCACTTTCAACTGGTCATGGAGCTTGATGTTCCAGATTAATATCAGGTCCTATCCTTCAACATCGAGATCGTTGCATCTATGAATGCGGGTATATCCGATGGGTGCCTGCTGCTGATCAGGTTCACGTCGACCACGACCTCCTGGTCCTTGAGGTCCGCACCGGCGTTCTTTATGTCCTGGTGAATGGACCTCCATCCCGTCACTTCTCTATCCCTGAGAACATCTGCGGTTATCAGCAGCTGGGCCCCATGGCATATTAAGAAAACCGGTTTTCCGCTCTTTACGAATTCCTCAACGAACTTCACTGGTCCTTCATGGGCCCGTAGTTTGTCCGGCGAATAACCACCCGGAATGAAGAGTGCGTCGAAATCATCGGGGGAGGCCTCCTCCACGCTCTCTTCCACCTTGGTCTCGGAGTTCCCTCTCTTTCCCTTTAGGGATCTTCCTTTCTCCAGTCCGATGTTGGTCACTCGGTGTCCGGCATTCCTGTAGGCATCGACCGGGTCCTCGTATTCAACATCTTCGTACATGTCATCGATGATGACCGCAATGTTCGACATCCTTGTTCCCTCCGAAGGGGCCCACAAGACCTCATTTTCTCCTGTGGTTTTTCAGCTGTAGTAGAACCTTCAACTCCGCCTAGAAATAGATTTCGGTAGATGGGTTCTTCTTCTGCAACTTCTTTCAAGAACAACCCGTCCAAACGCAGAATGGAGGAACACTAACTTTCAGGGAAAAATGTCTGGTCATATCACAAGGGCCCTCTTTACAAAAAGCTATGATCTAAATATCATATTGGAAAATACAGGATATAGATGTATTGTTCCAAGGATTCCCCGAGATATCCCATCTCCAGATAATTATAAATAGCCGTCAGTTCAGGATTATTAACAAGCAACGGACCATGCTCAACAATGGAGGAGGCCGAACTCTCTACAATCCCCACTATCTTAGAACATGACCCCCTCCTCCCCCGCAGGGAGCAGTCCCTTTTACACACCATGCTCCCTGCATTCTTCCTTCACAATATCTCCCCATCACGATCATCTGTATAGGTTGTGATAAGAACCATGTACATGAGAATGACGATGCCCGGGAAAAAAATGTACAGCTCTGCGAAAACTTTATGAGCTCGCTGATCAAGGTTCTATCATCAGGTGATGAGATGGAAGCCATGAGGGACAACGTTCTTGGGACCAGACACACGATAAACTACGAATACGACCGGGCAAGGGGAGCCAACTTCGGAGAAAGGGCACCGGACCTTACCGATGAATCCCTGGACCGGATCGAGGAGACACTCAATGAACTGAGGTCCACCATCCGGGAAGGAGCCTTCTTCATAACCCTGGATAACAGGTTCAGGATCAGGAAGTTCAGCGAGGAGCTGGACCAACTGGAGAAGATGGTAAGGGACCAGAAGATGGACCTGGAGAGGAACGGTCTCCGGGGAAGGTACGAGGACATATTGTGCGATGTGAGGAACATCTACAATTCCATGGTGGACAGTCTGATGGAGAAGTGATGACGATGGCGACCTACATAATACTCAGCAGGATCCTTCCCTGCGCACTGGATGAGCCCTCCAATATCAAGTCCATGGCAAAGAAGGTGAACTCATTGATAAAGAAGGAATGTCCGGGTATAACATGGAAGGAGAGCTACGCAGTCAAGGGAAGCTGGGACATAGTTGACATAATCGAGACCGAGAACGAAGGAGAGGTGGACCGGGCTGCTTTGATCATCCGGTCCGTCGGCAGCGCCCAGACCGAGACCATGACAACCACCCCCTGGCACGAATTCCTGGAGCGGTTGTGAAATGCCGGAGCTCCCCGATGTGGAGGTCTTCAAGAGATACATCGATTCAACCTCCCTTCACAAGGAGCTGATAGGTGTCGACGTGGAGGATGACAGGGTGCTCGACGAGAGCACCACCGTGAAGGACCTTGAGAAATTGAAGGGGTCCGAGTTCATGGAGACAAAGAGAATAGGAAAACACTGTCTCATCAAAACCGGAAAGAGATGGCTCGCACTCCATTTCGGTATGACCGGCCTGGTGGAGTACCACAAGAGAGGGGAGCCCGAACATGTGAAGGTGAGGTTCAGGTTCCCCGACGGATACGAACTGAATTATATTTGTACAAGGGTTCTGGGGAAGCTGACTATCACCGATGACCCTGGGATCTACGCAGAGAACAACGATCTTGGGCCCGACATATACGATATGGAAAAAGAAGAGTTCGTGAAAAGACTGTCCTCCAAGAGAGGGCAGATCAAATCCGCTCTTATGGACCAGTCCCTGATGTCAGGTCTTGGCAACATATACACCGACGAGGTCCTGTTCCATGCCAGCATCCATCCCAAGACCAGGGTATCCGAACTGAACGAGGAGGACCTTGAAGGTATCCATGATATCGTCCGGGAGGTCATCGAAACCACGGTAAAGGCGGGGGCGGACCCCGGTAAGATGCCTGATGATTACCTCATACCATTGATGGGAAAGGAGGATAGATGCCCCCTTGACGGAGGGAAGATAGAGAATATCAAGGTCAACGGGCGGACCACCTACTTCTGCAGCATGCATCAATCGTCATGATCGGCGGTGGACCGGATGACCTGCACCAGGGAATCCGGGTTCACCGATATCGAATCTATTCCAGCATCCACTAAGAAGGAGGCGAAATCAGGATCGTCGCTTGGAGCCTGCCCGCAGAAAGATACCTTACGGTCCTTCTCATGCGCTCGTTGGATCAACAGCTCTATCATCCTCTTCACAGCAGGATCGTTCTCGTCGAACACATCCGATAACCTCTCCGAATCCCTGTCGGTGCCCAGTACCAGCTGGGTCAGATCGTTGGAGCCTATGGAAAAGCCGTCGAACCTTTCCGAGAACTCCTCGGCCAGTATCACGTTGGAAGGTATCTCGGCCATAACGTAGATCTTCATGCCGCCTTCTCGCAGTCCTTTTTCATGAAGCAGCTCAAGTATGCCATCGGCTTCTTTCAGTGTTCTGCAGAAAGGGATCATCATTATCACGTTCTCGAAACCCATTTCCTCCCTGACCCTTCTGACCGCTTCCATCTCCAGCTCGAATGCGGGGCCGTATTCCTCGCTGTTGTACCTCACAGCTCCCCTGAAACCGAGCATGGGGTTGTCCTCCTCGAACTCGAAATCATTTCCCCCGAGCAGGTCCGCGTACTCGTTGGTCTTGAAGTCGCTCATCCTGACGATTACGGGATCGGGATATCTGGAAGAGGCCATCTTGCCTATTCCCATCGCCAGCTTCTCCACGAAATATTCTTTCCTGTCCTCGTAAGCAGAGGTGAGCCTTTCGATATCCCGTCTATCGTTTCTGTCCTTCACTTTATCGAAGCGGATCAGGGCCATGGGATGCACCTTGATCATGTTGTTTATAATAAACTCCATCCTGGCAAGACCGATCCCTTGTGCCGGGACCTTCCACCACCTGTAGGCCGATGAAGGTGATGATAGGTTCATCATGATCCGCGCTTTTGTATCGGGAAGGTCCGAGACATCCATCTCCTCCTCCGAATATTCCAGTTTGCCCGAATAAACGAAGCCCTTGTCCCCCTCGGAGCAGGAGACAGTGACCACCTTTTTGTTCTCCAGCGTGCTGGTCGCATCGCCGCATCCGACGACGGCCGTGATATCGAACTCCCTTGATACGATGGCGGCGTGGGAGGTCCTCCCCCCATGGTCTGTGACTATCGCCGCTGCCTTTTTCATGATGGGTACCCAGTCCGGATCGGTCATTCCGGTGACAAGGACGTTTCCTTCTTTGAACTGCTCGATATCGTCGGCGCTCTCAATTATTTGTACTTTCCCAGAAGATATCTTTTCTCCTATGGCTACCCCTTCCACCAGCCTCTCGGACCTATCCTTGAGCTCGTAGGTCTTGAAAACGGATGTGATCCTGGATGACTGGACCGTCTCCGGTCTCGCCTGTAGTATGTACAGCTCCCCGGTCCTGCCGTCCTTTCCCCACTCGATGTCCATGGGCCTGTCGAAGTGGTCCTCGATGGAGCACCCCCACTTCGCCAGCTGTATTATTTCATCATTGTCAAGTACATGGTTCCTCCTCTCTTTCCGGGAGGTGTCCACCGTCTTCGTCTTCCTGCTCCCCCCTTCCGAATATATCATCTTCTTCTCCTTTGCACCGATCTCCTTCTGCACGATGGGTTTCTTACCTTCCTTTAGAAGGGGTTTATGGACCATGTACTCGTCCGGATTGACGGAGCCCTGCACAACCGTCTCGCCGAGTCCCCATGCCGCATTTATAACCACCACATCGGGGAAGCCTGTCTCCGTATCCAACGTGAACATGACACCCGAGCCCCAGAGATCGCTCCTTACCATCTTCTGGACTCCCACCGATAATGCCACTTTCATGTGGTCGAAACCGTTCTCCTCCCTGTAGGATATCGCCCGGTCGGTGAACAGGGAGGCAAAGCATTTCCTCACCGCTTCCATCAGCTCTTCATCTCCTTTGACGTTCAGGTAGGTTTCCTGCTGTCCGGCAAAGCTCGCCTCGGGAAGGTCCTCGGCGGTTGCACTGCTCCTTACCGCGACATCGATATGGTCCTCACCGCTTCTCTCCGAGAGCTTTGCATATCTTTCCTTCAGCTCATCTTCAAGGTCCTTGGGAAATGATGATTCCAAAAAGAGGGACCGTATCCTCCTTCCTGCCCTCGAGAGCTCCTTTCTTCCTTCCCTCTGGTTCTCTATGAGCGAGGAGATCCTCTCCTTCAGATCGTTGTGCTCCAGGAAGTTCCAGTAGGCATGGGAGGTGGTTGCGAAACCCACGGGTACATTTATTCCAAGTTCCTTGAGGTTCGATATCATCTCGCCCAAGGAGGCGTTCTTTCCACCTACGGACGCGACATCCCCGCTGTTCACATCCTCCAACCAGTAAACGAGCTCGGTCATGTTATCATCGGAAAGACCTCGTTCTGGAGGATTAAGAAACCTTTGCAGAAAATTAAAATAACATTGCTTTGACCCGGCATATCCTTTTGAGATCAGAGAGGCGCACGGTCAAGTATGGTTTGATCCGATGTCTGGCACACCAACCAGATGAAGATATTTTCCGTCTTGATAGCCTGATGGTATGCAAGGTTCGGGACCGGAACTTGATATCGTATCACATATCAAGCATCGACAGGTAAAAGAAAGAGGGGGCTTCACTGTTCTTTTTTACCAGAGAGGCTGTTAGGAGGAATTCGGTACTGTCTCCGTCATCATGGTCTATCCTTTTCCTCATTCTCCTCTTTCCGTTATTGTTATGGACATCCCTTATCATCTTCCTAATATCATCCTGATCCTTCTCATTGAACATGTGGACCATGGGGCTGTCGAGAAGATGGTTCCTTGGTTTTCTCAGAAGATCGGCACCGGTCTCGTTCACATCCATAATTATCCCATATTCGTCCAGCTTGAACAGACCAATTGGTGAATGGTCGAACATATCCGAATATTCATTCCTTGATTCCTCAAGCTCCTTCTGACTTCTCATGAGCTCTCGGTTCTGCTGCTCCAGCTCATTCCTATGCATGTCAAGCTCCTGCTTCGTCCTCCTCAATTCGGTGATGTCCCAGAAGATGCCGACCGACTGGACTATATTTCCATACTTGTCCTTTATGGGTCGAGCATTTGCCATGACAGGGATCTTCGTTCCATCGGAGCGAGATATCAGGACCTCTTCGTTCTCCACGGTCTCACCTTTCAACAGGGCACGGCTTGCTGGAAGTTCCTCGGGAGGATAGGATTCTCCTCCCGGCCTGTACAAGCCGAATCTATGCGAGTGCTTCTCTATCGGTGCTCTCAGTTCGGACAGCCCGTAGAGTTCCTCTGCTCTGCTGTTCATGAAGCTTACCTTTCCATCCGGTGCATCCAGGAAGACGATCCCAACCGGAGTGGAGCTTGCAAGGGCCCTGAGGTTCTCCTCTTTGATGTTCCGCTCCCTTTGTGCTCTTTTGATGCCGTTCTCCAACCCTCTGAGCTCGGTGAGGTCGATACCGGTCAGATAGATGTTGCGGGTCTGATCATCGGGTTCGGTCAGCAACCTGCCGGAGATGAAGGAGATGTTCTTTTTCGACCCGTCTTTGGAGAGGATGTTGAGTTCCATTATCTCCTTGTGAAGTTTTTCCTTCTTGATCCTGCCGAACATCCTCATGAACCTCTTGCTTTCATCGGCATCGGGGATCAGTTCCCGGATGTTCTTCTTCGTCTCCTTGCCGCTGTAACCCAGGACCTCCCGGCAAATCTTGTTCATTTCCAATATGTGGCCCTTGTCGTCCAGTATAATATTGATGGATGGGGCATCATCAAAGAGGAAACGATACCTCTCCATGGTCTTCCTCAGCTTCTCCTCTACTTTCCTCTGTCGGGAATCGTCCCTCAACATCAGAACCTGGCCGATAATATCGCCTTTTTTGTTCTCTATCGGATCCATGGTAAGGCTCACGTCTATTTGCTTTCCGGAGCTATGGGTCATCCGGACCCTCATGTTTCCGATGCCCTTCTTTTTCCCGGACCTTTCAAGGATATAGGAGATGGTGGTTCTGTTCATCAGCCGATCGGCACCGGAACCGATCAGCTTTGAGGAGTCGTAACCCAGCAGTTTCTCCGCACTCCTGTTGGTGAAGAACACTTTTTGCTCACGGTCGATTATCATCATGCCTTCATTTGACCGTTTGACGATCCTGGTGAAGAAACCAAGGCTGTTGGTGGCAGAGGTAAGTTCCTCCTGCTCCTCAAAACGGCTGATTATATCGTTCAGGACCTCTCTTTCATCATCATCGATGTCGAGACAATAGGTCTCTCCGTATCCGAACTCCTTTTTCTCTCTCAGGACGATCCCGTTCTTTTCCAGCAGGTCAACATGATGCTGAACGGTCCTGTAGTTGAGACCCAGGTGAGTTGCCATCTGGTTTATGTTCAGTTCATGCTCTTCCAGCAGTTTGATTATCTTAACCCTGTTGGATCCTCCCCTGCTGCCGAGGATCAAATATGATATGTTCTTCTCATCCAGGCCCAATATTCCCCACCTTGTTATACGGGGATGATTTGAAACTTATAAAAAACTACCTGCTCTTACAGATCTATACAATGAGGTGAACATCAATGCTGGCCGTCAAAAGAACCCTTCTTTCTAGATATGTACACGATAAAAATAATTCACATTAGCTAGCCCAAGGGTTCTTTTTTCGGTTTCATGCACTTATCTTTCGGTTTAATGATCATGGAAAGTTGTGACGAAAAACGGGAAATATGCAGGAACAAAAAGGTTATATGCTTTTGTTTAGATTCTTTTTTAGACCAACAAAGAATATGGAAGGGCATGGGGAAAGCAACAAGATGTCGGCATCAAGAAGGATCGAGCATGAGGCACTGCGCCAGGACCTGTCCTATCTCATTCTTGGAAAAAGAGGAGGCGGGAAGAAGGTTCGGATACTGGAACTTTTAAAGGAGAGGCCCTACAATATCAACCAGCTCGCCAAGGAACTGGATGTCAACTACAGAACAGCCATGCATCACGTGAACGTACTGGAAGAGCATAAACTCATAAGCAGGTCGAGACCGCCGCTCGGTAAAGGCCATGTATTCAACCTTAAACTTAGGTCCGATGATGAACAGGAGATATTGAGCGAGATAATGTCTAAGTTCAAACTCTCGGAGAAGGTTTTGGATTTCTCTTATTCTCCCGAATTCTTTCAGAGGGTCGTGGAGCAGACCAATGATGCAGTGGTCATCATCGACGATAGGAAACAATTGTTCTTCCTGAACGAGAGTGCCGAGAGATTGTTCGGTTTGGAAAGAAAGGAAGGGATCGGGAACCCGATAAAGATGTTCCCCGAAGGTCTGGATGAGTTTCTGGACATATCGAAGAGTGGAGGGATTGTGAGAGATCTCGAGACCCGGGCCAGACACCGTTCAGGGACCTCCGTTGACGTCACCGTCACCATGGACCCCATAAAGGACAATGAAGATAAGATCGTCGGTTATTCCATGATCGTCAGGGATATAACCGAACGAAAACAGCTGGAAAGAGAGAGGGTGCGTACGGAGAGACTCAGGATGATCGGTAAACTTGCCGGGGGTGTTGGACAGGAGCTGCACAATCCACTTGCTTCCATTAAGAACGCGATTTACTTCCTGAGGATTGCCCTTGAGAGCTCCGACCCCGAGGTGGAGGAGGTTCTTGACATCCTGGAAGCGGAAACATCCACCTCCGAGCATATCATCCGCGAACTACTTGATCTGGCATGGCCAAGCACCAGGAACCTGATGGAAGTGGACATAAAGGAGACCCTGGAAAAAGCATTATCGGAATCAGAGGTCCCGGACAATATAGAGGTCCGTTTCAGACCAGAAGGTGGACCGAACGTGGTAATATCCCATCCCGAGAAGCTTTTCATAGTCTTTTTTAATATCATAAGTAACGCTTTGGAGGCAATGCCCCACGGCGGCACCCTTACGATCTTATCCAGGTGTACCGATAGCGATTCGGTCTCCATCGAGTTCAAGGACACGGGAAAGGGCATTCCGGATGAGATGATAGGGAAGGTCTTCGATCCTTTGTTCACCACCAAGGCGAAGGGGATAGGACTGGGTCTCTATCTATCGAAAAGTATAATAGAGGGTCAGGGTGGAATTATAAAGGTTCAAAACAACAGAAAGGATGGGTGCGATCTGACCATCACCCTTCCGACAGTTTTTCAGGGAGTTGGGATCGATGGATGAAGAAAAAAAGAAGGTACTATGCGTGGATGACAATATAAATCTCTGCAGGACGATCTCACTGGTCCTGGGGCGGAAGGGGTTTCGGGCCGACATGGCAAGGGATGGTGAAGAGGCACTGGAGAAGGTGGAACGGGAGAACTATGATATCATCCTTCTGGACATAAAGCTGCCGGGGATCGACGGGGTGGAGACCCTGAAGAGGATCAGGGACGTTAGAAAGGATGCGAATGTGATCATGATGACCGCGTATGCGGTTGAGGACATGGTACATGAGGCACTGGAAGAGGGAGCAAAAGGGGTCTTCTATAAGCCGATGGATATGGACGAAGTGATAACCGGGATAGAGGAGAACCTAGAATGCGACCTCTCTCCTGAGGATGCCAGGGAGGCTTTCCAATGACACCGAGGGAAAAGCTCAGTTCCCCGGGCATATCCGGTCTGGACACCATATTCAATGGTGGGCTCCCGAGTGACCGGACATATCTTGTATGCGGCCCTGGAAAGACCACCTTTGATCTGCAGTTCCTTCTGGAAGGATCCCGGCATGGAGGGAAAGCGCCCCATATAGTAACCTCCGAAACGAGGTTCGAGATAGAATCCATCGCCCACTCCCACGGGTGGGATATCTCCGGAGTTACTGTTCATCAAAACGACAGGACACAATTGGCAGAGAGTCCTATGGAACTATCCCCTGGACGGATATCCCTGGGTGGATCCATGGATCGGCTCATGGGGATGAGCGACGGGTTTCAGAAACCTCAATCTTACCCCACAAAGAAGGAAAGGGAGAACAGTTGAGTTCGGAAGAGAACGACGATCTGGGAATAGCTGTACTCGCTCCAATGGAGCGTGATGCGGAGACAGTCGCATCGACGATCCAAGGTACAGGGATACCGGTCGAAACATTCGGATCGGTATCCGCTCTATGCAGGAAAATAGAGAAGGGGGTGGGTGCCGTTATTCTGGCCAGTGAAGTGTTTTCGGGAGAGGGGGTCGTCGAGCTCGACGCCATCCTCTCCCGTCAGCCCGAGTGGTCCGATATTCCCTTCATCCTGATGGCCAACAGAGACCGGGAGAACGAACCGAACTGGAATTTCCTTCTGGATGAGGATGCTCCGGCCCATACTCTGGTCCTGGAACGTCCCGTTTATTCGAAGACCCTTATCAGCGCCGTAAGGTCAGCCCTCCGTTCAAGGAGAAAACAGTATCAGATAAGGGAAGAGCTCAGGGAAATAAGGAGGATCAAGGCAGAGCTCCTGGAGAACCAGGAGCGGATGAGGCTTGCTTCCCGGGCCGCCAGGTTCGGCACATATGACTCGGACCTCTTGAACAGATCATTTTACTGGTCCCCGGAGATGAAGGATATCCTCGGCCTGCCCGACCAGAGAGCGACACCAACCCTGGAACTGTTGGCGGACATGGTGCATCCCGATGAAGAGTACCGCGTCCGGAAGATGCTGGAAAATGCATATGATCCCTCCGGTCCGGGATCGGTCGAGCAGGATTACCGGATCATACGACCGGACGGCACCCCGAGGTGGGTGCATGTGAAAGGTCAGGTCAGCTTCATGAAGGTCGGGGACAGGATAAGACCGGTCCGATCCACTGGAATGGTAATGGACATCACGGAGAGAAAGATGATCCGGGAAGAACTCGACAAGGAGCGCAGGTTATTGGCCACCATCATGAACTCCATTCCGGTCATGATAACGATATACGACCCTAAGATCGAGAATATCTCCACCAATGACGCTGTTCACCGGATAACCGGTTGGACCAGGGAGGACCTCGAAGATAACGACCTCATGGAACTGGTCTATCCCGATCCCGAATACAGGGAAGAGGTCCGGATCTACATGGAAAACCTCGAAAAAGGATTCCGGGATCTCCGTATGGTGGCAAAGGACGGTTCTATAATAGAGTCGAGCTGGGCAAACATAAGGCTTCCCGATGGCCGCCGGGCAGGTGTGGGACTGGACCTGACCGATCGCAGAAAGGCAGAAGAGAAACTGGAGGCGGCAAAGGTCAAACTGATGCGCCAGGAGAAATTGGCAGCGGTCGGTACTCTGGCAGGAGGTGTGGCCCATGATCTGCGGAATCCACTTGCTGCAATCAAGAGCGCGGCCTATCTCCTCGACATGGTTCTCGAAGGGTCGGATCCCGATGTGAAAAAAACCTTGCAGATCATCAACGATGAGGTGGTGGCCTCCGACAGGATAATCTCCGATCTGCTTGATTTTGCCAGACCTAAACCACCTGTCCGGAAAAGATTGGATTTGAGGAAATTGGTGAATGGAGCGATCTCGAGGATCCAGATCCCCGAAAAGATACAGGTGAACGTGCATCCCTTCGAGGAAGGTATCGTGTTTGCAGATCCGGACCAGATCATCTCAGTATTCTCAAGTATTATCCAGAACTCCCTTCAGTCCATGCCGAGCGGGGGCACACTGGACATAGGATTCAGGAAATTGGACCAACCGAAAGGGATCGAGATATCCATCGAGGATACGGGCGGGGGCATACCGGATGAAATTACCGAGAAGATCTTCGATCCGTTGTTCACGACAAAAACAAATGGTACGGGATTGGGTCTCTCCCTTGCAAAGACCCTGATGGAGATGCATGGTGGTGTTATTGAGGTCAAGAGTGAGGAAGGAAGGGGAACGATCTTCGTTCTGCACTTTCCGGTGGGCGGTCTGCCTGTGATCTCCATGAAGAGAAGTGAAGAGATGTTCGAAGACATCGGCCCCCATTTTGGTATAGAGGAGCTGAAGGAGAAGGGATTCAGATCTTTTCCCCAATATCTGAGCTCACTTTACATATATGATCTGGAAAAAGGGGTGAATACTTACATCAATCCGGAATATACTGTAGTGACCGGTTATGATCAGGACGTCATCGATAATATGACCGGGAAGGATTTTTTTGAACTCTTCCACCCCGAAGATCGCAGGAAGGTCGCCGAACATCTTGATGCTCTCAGGAATGCAAATGACAATGACCTCCTCGAGATAGAGTATCGATTCAGGACAAAGCAGGGGAGATGGATCCGCTGCCTGGGCCGGGATTCCATATACGGAAGGAACCCTGATGGCTCAGTGAAGAGCATTATCGGAACCTTCATCGAGATCAACGACAACAAAAGCGGGTAGCCGAAAGATGGGGGTCCGGTGAAGGCAGATGACACCCTTCTTAACATCAACATACAATTGGCACATGTCCCATGATCTCGATACTGGCCTACCTTATTCCATGTTAAAAGGATCTGCATGACAGACCCATCCTTGTATCCTGGGGCCGGATGATCTGTATGTGTATTGTATATATGATATACCATAGTTTGAAATTCGTATAAATAACGATGGTCACTTTCTTATATTCAAGTGGTGACATCAACCATTTCCCATTCAGGAAGCAACTCGAAGTATTCTTCTTTCCGGGGTAAGGGGAAGTTGATGATATTGCCTGTTGAAATAAAGGGGATAAAAAATGGAAAACGATGTAATGAACGTGTTTAGGAGATCTGTGATAAAGAGTTTCGAGGACGAGTTCGGCATAGAGAGCAAGGAAGACCTTGGTTTCGTCCGGGAAATGGCGGATCTGGTCATCAAGGAGTTCAACGGGGAAACGATCGTGGACGACGACGAGGTGAACCCGGAGATAAGGGATGTTCTCTATCTCCTTGAAGCAATGGGGATCCTTAAGATGGAGATAACAGAGAAGCACATAATCGACGGCAGGATATGGAAGAACCATTACTGGGTCATCAATGAACGTCGTGCCGAATCCATACTGCGGAAAAAGAAGATCGAGGAGATGGATATTTCGACAAAGATAACGCACCCCTATGATATCTACAACAAACTGCCCGACGAGATATGGGCCAAGACCAACAGACCCGGGGTATCTGCACCCTCCTATGATCGTATAGGTAGCATCGGCGGACGAGGTCTCTTGCATTGAAAGATCGAAGCACGGTCAAAAGAATCGTGGTCCGGATTTATAACCTCCGACCCACGAGATCAAGTGTTCAATGAGTATTCAAAGGGTCGAAAGACTGTAAGGAGAATGCTTAGGACATGAACGATCCATCATTATTCCACTCGACCGATATGGATCGCAGTTGTAATTAGCTTCTATCCTGCTGCTGTTCATTGAAGCGGCAAAGTTCCCGCATAGAAAGAGTGGACACGTGCCCACGGGATCTTCCTCAACGGCTTGATCGCGAACATCGGACCCCTACTGAACAAGGGAATCTCCTTTCCCATATCATCTGAAAAGTGATCTGATCTTTACCATGTTCACAAAGTCCTTTTGGGATGCCATCCCAAGGACCTTGCCCTTTCTGGTCACGACGACCCTGTCCTTTCCCTTCCTGATCATCTGCTTCCAGGTACCTGCACCCTCATCACCTGGGTCCGCCTTTATGTAGTCCTTCTCCATGATGTCCTTTGCACTTTTCATTCCCCGTTCCTCTTTCGGTACTCCCTTTATGCCCTGTGCGGTGACGATACCCATTATACCGCCATCCCTCTTAACTATCAATGCCGCCCTTTTATTTTTGATCATCTTCCTTCTGACATCCTCCAGGCTTGCGGTGGCTGCAATATTTCCCGGATGCTTCGACATTATGTCCTTGACCTTGAGCCCCTCCAGCGAACCCATTGTCTCCGTCATATCCTTTTCGCTCTTGGCTCCCATGTATATGAACACCGCAATGAATATCAGAATGAGATTGAATATTATCAGACCCACGATCCCGAGTATTACAGCCACTACCTTCCCTGTCTGGGCAGCCCTGATGGTGGCCTTCCTGTGGTCCATACCGTATCCAAGCAAGGACCTGAGTATCCGTCCGCCGTCCAGGGGGAAAGCTGGGATGAGATTGAACAAGCCTATCAGTATGTTGTAGAAACCCAATGACCCGAGGAAGATCACAAGGAATAACAGTGGCCCGTCCGGAGAAGGGGCCGCAAGGTATACAAGTTGGTTCGATAACATGAACATGCCGCCGATCCCCAGGGAGACAACAGGCCCTATCGCCGCGATCTTGAGCTCCTGGGTAGGATCCTCGGGGAACCCTTCCGAGTTTGAAACCCCACCCAGAAGGAAGAAGGTGATCTCCTTCACCCTATACCCCAGTGATATGGATACGAGGGAATGGGCAAGCTCATGAAGGAAGAGGAAAAAAAAGAGTGTGATTGCCGTTATCACTCCCAGTATCCATCTCATGAAGACAGGGGCGTCGATCTCCCCGAAACCTATCCTTATGCCCTGAAAGTTGAAGGTCTGAATGGAAAGGATCACCGCAAAAAGCAAGAATATGAAAAGAAAGCTCACATGAACGTTGATCGGGATCCCCTTTATCCTTGCTATCTTGATAGAATATTTCATTAACTGACTTCCTTTGATGCTGGCTTGTGGGCGATCTCATGTCCCTTCAATATTGGGAAGGACATGCTCATCCCATGTCCTTCCCAGGTATTCATGCGTCGAACCTGCTTGGCGGGTTCCAGTGGACACATAACACCTCTACCTATGACCTTATTCTGAAAAGATATAAACCTTTTCATATCGATGCTGACAGTCATGAAGAGAAGAACCGGTTCATTCCTTGGTCCCGGGGGAAATTATTTCTAAAGGTGAAGTATTTCTAACCATCGGTCATGGGTAAAAGAAATAGGAAGGATATGCTCATCTCATTCCTTCCCAGGTGTTCATGCGTCGAACCTGCTTGGCGGGTTCCAGTGGACGCACAACACCTCTACCTATGACCTTGCTCTGGGGGTATATATACCTT
This sequence comes from Thermoplasmatota archaeon, assembly GCA_046483845.1. Taxonomy (GTDB): domain Archaea; phylum Thermoplasmatota; class Penumbrarchaeia; order Penumbrarchaeales; family Penumbrarchaeaceae; genus JAYEPK01. The sequence goes on from JAWOCK010000027.1 coordinate 79,198, forward strand.
TCCTATCCCTTCCTCCGGTCCCGCATTTTTCTTTCACTATCCCCGTGAGATCTTCATCACTGGGAACCTCCGTTCTCTACCTGACATTGAGATCGTTCATACCGATGTGACCCCGTTTATGTTCCAGGCATCCATCTTAACGGCCAATTTTTTTCGGTAGGTCGGAACATACACTTCCAGTTTCACGATACCGTTCGTCACCTCTGTCCTGATATCCGAAGGATCTATCTGTGCATCCCAGTAAAGCTCGTTGACAACATCCTTCTTTATCCTTTCATCATCCATTCGCGTCTCCTGGAATAAACCTTGATCTGTTGATACTTGATATTTTTTCGAGAAAAAAGGAACGTCGATGGATCACAGCACCAATTCATTGACAACCTTTCGAATGACCGGTCCGTCAGTGTCCCAAAGTGAATTAAAATTAACAGATGCTGATCAAAAAAGCAAGGAAAAATGCAAGATAGGAGGATATTTGAGGTGTCTCAATATCCATCGGATAATAAAGGACAAAAGGTCCGGTGAGCCTGTCACCGGACCGCTTGCTGCAGCAAGCCTACCTTCTGCGTCCGTATAGAAAGACGCCTGCGAACAGCGAAAGGAGGCCTCCGGCAAATACCAGGCCGATGCCGATAGGGATGTCGTCGGAGTCGTCGCCGTTGACCTTGTCCATTATCTCATCGGTGACATCCTTAGAATCCTGGTTCCACTGGGTCTCTCCCTCGTCGGCATAGGCCCTGACGAAGAAGACCATCTTCTCGCCCTCTTCGACATCCTCCGGGTCGAAGTCATCGGTCATGTTCTCGTCGTAGGGTCCTGACATGTAGATGTAGTACTCCCAC
>JAWOCK010000067.1:0-29615 GCA_046483845.1 Thermoplasmatota archaeon
TGAGGTTCTACATACCGCTTCAGTGCCAGGGTCACCCCGGACGCTGGGTATATGCTATTTGGTTCACTGGTCTTACCAAAGCAGGACTTTCACCTGCAAGCACCTGCCGACTTGGCTGGGCACGTTGCCATTACAACGCACTGCGCCTTGGAACTCAACACGGTTTGAAGGTGGATCTGGTTCATAACGAAGGTTTCCACAATCTATGCCTCCGGCAGGGGTGTCACGATTTCCAGAATTGGGTCGTTGGCAAATACCGGCGTTCCTTCGGGTACCGCCTAGACCGCTCTGCTGAAGCGGAAGTCCCGCAACTGATCAAGAAAGCGTTCTGAAAACTTTCCCATCGACGCCAGATAAGCAAGTTCATCCTCTTGAAAACGCAGGTTCTCCAGATAATCGAGCACCGTTTCCAGGCCGCAGGCCAGCAAAAAATTTCATCGCTGGGGCAGGCGGCGAAGGAAGAGGCTGAATACCGCATCATATGCCATCCCCTCTTCGAGATAAGCCCGTGCCATGGTCAGCTCGTAAAGATCAGTGAATAGAGCGAGATTAGTCGGCATCGTCAGACCCAATTATTTCTTTGAGAACTCGTTCATGAACACGTACATCCGCTTTCTGGAACAGCACGAAACGAATATGTTTGACCGACGATAATCGGGGTAGCAGATCAATCACCGTGTTGAGTGCAGCCCTTGCTGCAGATTCCATCGGGTAGCCAAAGGCGCCTGTCGAGATGGCCGGGAAGACGATGGAGACAATCTTGTTTTGGTCTGCCAGTTGGAGTGCATTCCGATAACACGAAGCAAGCAACTCATCAGAAGGCACGTCTACTCCGTAAATCGGGCCGAGGCAGTGAATCACATGGCGATTAGACAGATCATGCGCATCGGTAATCACTGCTTGTCCCGGACGGAGGGGGGCCAGCGACCGACACTCCCTTTCCAGCTCTGGACCCGCGCCCCGATGAATCGCGCCGGCCACCCCGCCACCAATGCGCAACTCCGCATTCGCTGCGTTCACGATGGCTTCTATATCGGGCTGGTGTGCTATATCACCATGTACACACTCAAGTGTTATTCCATGAATATTTCGTTTAGTCAAGAACTCACCTTTACCCGTATTTCTCTGCGCTCTCTGCCTGCACATAATATTGGGATTACGTCAATGAGGGCTCTTGTCCATTCTGCTATCGTTTCCCGACGGTTTAGCAGAAGGATTATCCTCCCCTTAGGAATGGGGCCCCTCATTTTATAGTATATATTGTCTATTTACCAAATTACCAAATCTATACGATATATAAAAATCATCCCATTTCTTAAAATCTTACCGATAACGGCGGCCACAGGTATGCGAAGTACGTGAGGGAAGAAGGTGCGAAGCATACAAAGCCGCAAAATGAGGGCGAGGCTTTCATACTTGCCGAGACCGATTTTTGTGTGCCGGGCATGTTTGGCATCTTGGGGGTGCAAGTCCCCTATACAGCCTGGTGGAGGCGAAGTATTAGCGACTCGCAAGGGCATCATCGCGAGGTGTGTCGGCATGGCTATTTCGGTTTCTGTGAGAATCCTTCCATACCGGCAAGTTTGGTTGGATAAGGCGATGTCTTCGCAGTCTTTCATGGAAACAGTGGAAGCCCTGGCGGATGGGAGCGTCTCCATCAGTTAACCATGCTTTACCCAACAGTTATTTCCGGTCCCTTGGGCTCTATGAGCTTGGATTTCCTCGGTCGAAGTAGTTTCGCATAATCATATCGAACCGCCGTGTACGGTCCCGTACGCACGGTGGTGTGACAGGGACAGTCCGTGAGGACCTACCTATGTCGATTTTATTTTTAAAATTTTAAAGCTTGAACCTATCGGGATGCCTGGGAAGTACCCCACGGTACCTCGCCTTGATACTTTTCATGTCCCCATCAAGGTCACCGGTGGGATAGAACATGCTGTGTATCCCTCCTCTTTTATTCCCATGGTCTAGCTGGACTATGGCTATCGGGACACCGGCCCCCACGGCAATGTGGTAGAAACCGGACCTCCACTTTTCAACGGGTTTCCTGGTCCCTTCCGGTGCCAGGGTGAAGACCATGTCCTCCTTTTCATTGAAGTAATCCACGACCTGTTCCACCGTATTGGATCTTTTACCCCTGTCGATTGGGAGCCCGCCCATATATCGTAAAAGAGGGTCGAGGGGCCCCTTGAAGAGTGAGTGCTTCCCGAGCCAGTAAGATTTTATATCAAGGTCCAGGGCCAGCATTACCAGGTCCACGAAGTCCCAGGCAGAGGTATGGGGAGCGAAGATGGCAACGAAGTTTTCTTCCCCGTTGCGATTGTCCATCTCCTCCCATCCCGTGATACGGACGTAGGTCCTTCCGATCCACTTCATGATAGTGCTCAGGAAGGGAGTGTCGAAGATCGTCCTCCTCATCCTCGCTCTGGGCTTTGCCATGCAGGACCTTCAGATGAATAGAGCTAAATCAAGATTGCCGTCGAGACATCCCTGCAGTGCGGTCATGTTTCTTTCCAAAATCTACGGTTTGGAACTGATGCTGTTGTGGACCGCTCCCGGTTCCATATCGATATCATCCATCCCCGAGTGCGGGTTCTCCCCCGAGATAGTGAATGCCGTGATATGATGGGGATAGGTCTGATTGTCGATGGCATTCCCGATGATCATCTCGCTCCAGCAGCTGTCTGCATGGATCCCGTCATCTCCGTTGTCGTTGCAGTTGAGAGCTCATCAGATGCCCAGGATCCCGTTGACCACCAGGAAAAGGGGCACGAAGACAAGGGAAACGATGGACATCAGCTTGATCAATATGTTCAGCGAAGGTCCGGAAGTGTCCTTGAATGGGTCCCCGACCGTATCACCTACCACGGATGCCTTGTGTGCATCCGATCCCTTGCCGCCGAAGTTGCCGGATTCGATGAACTTCTTGGCGTTGTCCCACGCACCACCGGCATTGGCCATCATAACCGCAAGTACGAAACCGGTGACAATGGAGCCTGCGAGCAAGCCTCCCAGTGCTTCCATGGATATACATCCTACAACAACCGGAACGATAACTGCTATGAGGGATGGCACCACCATCCTCTTCAGGGCTCCTTTGGTGGAGATGGCCACACACCGCTCATAGTCCGGTTTGGCCTTTCCCTGCATTATCCCCTTGATGGACTTGAACTGTCTCCTGACCTCCTCCACCATGTCCTGCGCGGCATCACCGACCGCCTGCATCGTGAGTGCGGAGAAGATGAACGGTAGCAGACCTCCGATGAACAACCCGGAGACGATGAGCGGGTTGACAAGGGTGAACTGGGAGATGTCCAGGTTGGCAGCCACGGTGAAAGCGGAGAAGAGAGCGAGCGCGGTCAGACCGGCGGAACCTATTGCGAACCCTTTTCCTATGGCGGCCGTAGTGTTGCCGACAGCGTCCAGCTCCTCTGCGGTCTCCCTGACCTTCTTTCCCATTCCCGCCATCTCGGCCAGACCCGCGGCGTTATCCGCCACCGGGCCGTAGGTATCCGTTGCAAGGGTTATGCCCAGAGTGGATAGCATACCAACAGCTGCCAGGGCGATACCGTAAAGGCCGGCCATAATGAAGGCGACCACTATGGTGACCACAACAGCCAGAACCGGAACGGCAGTGGAGATCATACCGAGACCCAGACCCGCTATTATGTTGGGTCCGGCTCCTGTCTTGGATGCCTCGGAAACCCTCTGGGTCGGCTTTGATTTGTCGGATGTGTAATACTCGGTGACCTTTCCTATTACAATACCGGCTCCGAGACCGGTAGCAAGGGAGACGAACAGGGACAGTATCAGTCTGGTGGAATTTTCCTCTCCTCCGAAGAAGACGAAAAGCAGGATAAGGGATCCCACTATCATGATGCCGGCAGCCGACCAGATACCTCTGTTGAGCTGCTTGTGTGCATGTCCGCCCTTGCCTCCTGCACCGACGAAGAAGGTACCGATCAGCGCGCTCAATACGCCCAGTCCAGCCAGAAGTATCGGGAGCAGTGTAGCAGAACCCGCGGCCCCTCCTCCCACGAGGTCCGAGCCAAGTGCGGATACGCCCAGGATACCGAGGGCCATGGCAGCTATGATGGAATCCACGTAGGACTCGAACAGGTCGGCTCCCATGCCTGCAACATCGCCGACGTTATCTCCAACGTTATCCGCGATGGTGGCAGGGTTCCTCGGGTCGTCCTCGGGGATACCTGCCTCCACTTTACCCACCAGATCGGCTCCCACATCGGCCGCCTTGGTGTATATCCCACCGCCGACCCTTGCGAATAGCGCGATGGACGATGCTCCGAAACCGAAGCCGAATAGCATATCAACGTCGCCGAATATAATATAGAGAATCGTGACCCCGAGAAGTCCCAGGCCGACAACGGTGAGCCCCATGACGGTACCTGAGTTGAAGGCGACCCTGAGACCTGACCTCTGGCTCTCCTTGCATGCCCAGGCCGTTTTGGCATTGGCCATTGTGGCTACCCTCATGCCGATATTGCCTGCGGTGGCTGAAAAGAGGGCTCCCATCAGGAAGGCAGGGATCAGCCTCCAGTTCATTCCAAGGGCCGGTACCAGTATGGCCAGGAATATCACTATTCCGATCACGAAGAATATGATCACCTTGTACTCCGCATTGAGGAATGCGCTGGCACCATCCCTTATATAGCCGCTGAGCTCCTTGAGCTTTTCACTGCCGACCTCCCTCTTGAGGATGGTCTTGGCGGTGAGTCCCGCAAATGCCAGACCTATGACCGCAGCCACAAGAGCTGCGATTATCCACCAGTAATTGCCCTCGTAGGTCTCGAGGTAAATGGTCTTTGAAGTGCTGAAACTGCTCGCTCCATCATCGAAACCGGCTTCCACGACAAAGGACCGGTCGGCATCGGGGTCATCTCCGGAATAGGAGGCATCGATCAGTACAGTTATCTGGTCTCCGGGTTCTACCTGTATAATGGTATATTCCATTCCTTCCGTGTTCTCGACAACCTCGTTGTCATCGTGAACAATAAGGTCAGGAATGCTGATGGACCAATCCTGGTCGTCCTCCCTTTCGGGTATCGATAACCTGATCCAGATGTCATGTAGATTATCCGTATCAGGATTGGTGACGAACAGTTTTATCTCTCTTTCTCTGGCATCATCCGTAAATTGATCGATGATGAACCATGATCCATCCTTATTGTCAAGGAAATATGTGTCATCCCCTGATTCGGTGGTTATCATGGACCTATCGGCCTCTTTCCCTCCCAGCGCACCGTTCACGTTTGACAGTGTCAGACCGCAGGTGAGAAGTAATCCCATCACCATCAACATGGTCAAGGTCGATTTACGCATCGATTTGCCCTCCTTGCAGATACGCCCAAATCCTCTGTTGGATATGGGGCCGGTTCTGAATATGGCCTCATTATTAAAAACTATCCTATAGCGAAAGAAGGTATACCGGAAAAATCAGGAAGAAAATCACTTCAGGGGTATCTTGATCGCACCCTTCTTAACGACAGTCCCGCTCTTCGGGGAATCTCTTTTTTGACCCCTTACATCTTTTCGGACCCTTCTTTGCCTCCTGTTCGTGATCCTTTCGGAGTGCTTTTTGATAGCCTGTTTCTCCAGCTTGTACTGCAGGGCCAGGGAGGAGAGAAAGAGCAGACCTGACAGAACAGCGAACACTATCAGGATATCAGCAGGCATATCGGACCCTGTCAGGGATATCACAAAAAGGATGATCACCGCCACCATCGCCAGGACGCCGAGGGCGTTCATGGCTCTGGGAAACCTCCGGAGGGGATGTTCGATGTCCTCGATCAACAGTATTTCGCCACAGGTCCTGCAGGTGTTCCTGTCGGTCCAGATCATGGAGGTGTACTCACCGCATTTGGGGCATCTCGCCACCTTGGTCATTCTAACCGGTATGGTCAACCATCTATATCATATATCATTCTTACCAAATTGTCCGAGAAAGGGGTGTTGTCTCCGTTTTGAAGTTTCCAGGCCAGGACCAGGTTCAGGAACATGCATGAAACGGTAACCGGGCCTGTTCCGCCCGGGGTGGGAGTGACCATGGCAGCCCTATCCGAAACGTCATCCATGTCCACATCCCCAACGATACCCCCGTTCTCGGGATTTATACCAAGGTCGATCAGCACCGCCCCCTGCTTGATCATGTTCCCCTTGATCATTTTGGGCCGTCCGGCAGCGGTGAGGACGATATCGGCCCTGCGGGTATGGTTGGATATATCGCGGGTCCTGGAATGGACCAGGGTAACAGTACTGTTTCCCCACTCGGCCTTCTGGGAGAGCAGTGTCGCAAGCGGGCGTCCGACATTGGGACTCCTCCCCACCACTACAACCTCACTTCCCTCCGAGTTCACGCCGTAGTGCTTCATCAGCATCAATGCCCCCAGGGGCGTTGGAGGAATGAACCGCCCCCTCTCCATACCCAGTAGGCCGTAGTTCTCGGGATGGATCCCTTCAACATCCTTGATAGGCGCGACCTCCGTCATCAAGGCATGTATGTCCAGGTCTCCCGGCAGCGGACGCTCTATCATGATGCCGTTTACTTCGGGGTCGGCCGAATCGGCCATGATATCCTCCAGGATATCATCGCCTTTGCTTTCGGAGCCATACCTTTTGAGGTCCACGCTGATACCTAACTGCTTACCTTTTTTTACCTTGGATCCTGCGTAGATCTCCGAGGACCTGTCTCCCCCTATCAGATATGCCGAAAGATGGGGGGTATCGATATCCGCTACAAAACCTGAAACCTCCCGGTCCATCCTTTCGGCAACGGGCTTTCCCTTCAATATCTTCATATGAGGGGTAAAGCATCCCGATAAATAATTATGTTACGGGGCTCACCCTTCCATTGAGCCGACGAACTGGGCAAGGTACTGATAAACGGCATTGATAATGGCCTGTTTCTGATCGGGTTCCAGGGCCTTGAACTCCTCGAGTATCAAGAAATTGATGCCCCCCAGTACCTTCACGCTGAAGAGGTCGTCCTTGTGCGGGTTCACATTGGCCTGGGACTGGGAATGCTGTTCTGTTCCTATGATCTTGTAATCATGGGTGGCTTCCTTGAGAAGGACCACATCCATGTTCCTGAAACCGATATGCTGATAGGCTGCGGTCTTCATCCTTACAAATGGATAGAGGAATTCACCAGTATCCTCGAAGGGAATTATATCCTCCTCGATCATAAGGATCTTTCCGAGTACCTCAAGGCAGTCCATTGCCATCTCGTCCAGGGTATTGTACCTGCCCCTCAACTTGATATTGGCCAACTTGGACCGGGCATCACCCCCTCCTTGGGGGGCCTGCTGCCCGGGGCTCCCCGCAGGGACATTGACCATTGACTGCCCTCTGCAATGGGGACAGTTCAGAACGTTCTGGCCCGGTTTCACGTAGCTGTTGAAGTTCTTCCTGCAGTAGGGGCATGTGAACTCTGCGAAGGTCTGACCACCCTGCTGTCCGCCCCCTCCCGACCTGGATGGAGGCTGCTGCGGTTCCGGTGGGCTACCTCCGCCAGTATACTGGAACAGATAATATTTGTATGGATTGAAGGGATTTGCCATGGGGTTGGGGTCCTGAACCTCCACCACCAGAGAGCAACCGTTCTGATGCGCATAGCCCTTTGCGGATTCCCTCAGTTGCTGCTGTGTCATCTGCTGTCTGTACTCGATGGGCGTCCCCATTAGCTGATACCCCTGTTCGGAAAGGTTTTGGGTGTATTGATTTATCTCGTTCTTGTCGGCGATCAGGAGCTTAACGGAAGAAGCCCCTCCCCTTTTGAAGAATGATGGTGACATGCTAAACTCTCCTTTCTATATTGTCTGCGAGTAAGGTGTATTCAACTCCGATGGTGGAACACGGTATTTCATATTTGAAATTAACCGAGTTTCTTCTCATGTGTTCACTCCTCAAGTGATCCCAATACGGCCTCCCTGTGCTCGAGCTTCAACAGTACCTTGACCGAAAGATTGTATGCCTGGAGCGGCCTCTCTCCGAATGTGTAAAGGAGCATCTTGCTCTCCTTTCCCTTTCCGATCACCTGCACCTGTGCACCCCATTTCCTTCCCTTCTTGTCGGTGGCGGTGAATTTCTTGATGCCGCGGAAGAGCGATTCATTTACCATCTCATCACATCCGGAGAAACCGATATCCTCCAGGCGCTCCACCACGACATTGTAAATTTCCTTGGGAGGAACCTCCATCACACCTGTCTCCAGGGTCCACCTGTAGAGGTCGCCCGTTAAAAGCCGGTATCCGTCCTCATCCTTCTTCAGACCCTTGAACTTGGGGACAAGCACCTTCAGAGGTTCGGAATCCAGCGTTATCCTTTCCTCCACCTTGTAATTGAAGTCGAAGAAGGATATCTCGAACTGGAACTGGTCCTTGCCCCCCTTATACGAAGGATCGAAGGGCACGGTAACGTCCATGCTCTGTCCGGGATCAAGGAGCTTGTTCGGGATCCTGGGTCTTTCGAAACTTCCCAGTTTTGATCTTCCCATCTCCACATTGATGTTCCCCATGGGGTATTCCGTGTTGTTCTCCATTGTTATCTTGAACAACATTTTGCCAATGTATTTTTCATGCTCCTCCTCCGGTGGATACACGAAATGATGATCCACCAGAAGGCCGAGGTCCTCGGTCTCCTGAGGTTCTTCATGGTCGTATTGGCCGCGAGCTTCATAATTGCGGTGCTCCTCCTCTCGGGCTCTCCCGAAAAGCTTATCGAATATCCTCAAACCCATGGACCTTCACCCCCTGGACGGAGATCACAGACCTGCATCTGACAGCTCTTTGACTATCTCGCCGAGTGCGATGTCAATGTCCTTGATCTCCCTGGCCCCCGTGCAGACGATCTTGCCCGAGCCGAAAAGTAAGGCAACCACCCTGGGGTGATCGACACGATATACAAGGCCCGGGAACTGTTCGGGTTCGTACTCCACCTTTTCCAGACCAAGCGTGATAGCTATTGAATTTAGATTGAGCTCCCTGCCGAGGTCAGTTGTGGCCACGATGTTCTGCACCATGACCTTGGGGTTCGTGTCCACATCGATCCCCATTTCCTTGATCATGGAAAGGACCCTTCCCACCACTTCCTCCGCCATCTTCACGCTCTTCGCTCCGGTGCAGACCAGCTTCCCGCTGGAGAACAGCAGTAGTGCCGTCTTTGGCTTCTTGACCTTGTATATCAGACCGGGGAACTTCTCCGGTACGTATTCTGCATCGTCCAGTGCCATCGAGATCTTCTGCAGGTCCAGCGGGACCCCGGCCGATGATGAGGAAACAACGTTCTGAATATGGATCTCCATTTTATCACCTGTCCATTCCCTTCCGCCCGGGCCAATTATCCCGGGCAAGGATGAGTATGTAGTAGTTCAGTATATAAGTAGTTTATTTAAAGTTACGGTATGAAAGAGATGGGACAGGGGGGAGTTTTTCATGTCTGTGCTATTTAAAGAGAACATTCAACCAATCCTCGACCTCATCATCGCACATCGCCACTGTAGGATGGAGTTCCACAACGGGACGGTCAGGGAGAATGGCCCTTTTGCCTATGTGGTCAATAGAGAAAGGGAGGACCAACCCGTGGGCATCGTGCTTCTCCAAGGCCGACGATAAGCCCTCCTTCTTCTCGGGATGGAGGACCTCGGGCTCACCGATGATATCGAAAGGGTGTCCGGACAGAAGTCTCTGCCACATTGGGGCACCGGGTCCATTCACCACTGTTATGACCCTGCATCCTCTCCTCCTCATTAGCGTATGGGAGAGCAGGGCCCTGTCAGCTAGTTTTTTCATATCGCCCGTTGCGTCGGAGGGGAGCAGCAGGACCACATTTCCCTGTGATGATGCGGGCATCCCCCCCATGCCCTTTATCCTCTCGATGAACAGATATGCTCTGGAATCCCTGATCTCGACCTCGAACCAGATATCGGGATCTCCAAGGTCGACCTTGACCGATCCCTCCGGAAGATGAGACATAACGGCCCCTCCTCCTTCAGCGGCTATCTCCTGGCTGGTGTAATCGGTCCGGCCGGTCCTCTTTACCTTCAGACCGTAGGTCATGCCTTCCCTCAATCTTTCCTTGCCGTAATCCTTCAAATGCTTCATCAGTGTTCTTCTATCCGAGGATGTTGGTTCCACGAAGCTGAAGGAATATATCCCCGGGACCTGTTTAAGCACCTTTACAGCTCCCCGGGTGTCATCGAGGTCGATGAATATACGGGAACGATGGACCTCCATGAGGTTCTCTATACCGTTTCGGATCAGGCTTTCCTCTATATCATCGGCAAGCTGGTACAGGAAACGCTTCCTAACCTTTTCACTCTTCAATCCGAGCTCCGCGAACCGGACCATTACAAGTGCCATCAGCTCCAGACTCCCGGAATGTATTTTCCGCACTTCTTGCATCTTCCGTCCTTCAATCCCTTGGAAGAGGCCACAAGGAAATGGTCCCTTCTCAGGACGGGCCTTCCGCATCCTGGACAGAAGGTGGTGTTGTAATCTCTACCTCCTACGTTCCCTATGAACACATGATGCATGCCTCTTCCCATTGCCTCTTCCCTTATCCCTTCCAGGCTTTCCCTTGATGTGGAGGGGACGTCGGTCATCTTATGATCGGGATGGAACCTGTTGAAATGGACGGGGACATCCTCCCCAAGCCTTTCAAGGACCCAATCGATAAAACTTCCGATCTGCTCCTCGTCATCGTTCTTTCCGGGAATGACAAGATAGGCTATCTCCACATGTACCCCCATGTCAACCGCGGTCTTCACGTTCTCCAGTACAGGTGCAAGCTCACCCCCCGTTATCTCACGGTAGAAGCCCTCGGTGAAACCCTTGATATCGATGTTGGCCCCGTCGGTATGTTCCATCAGGGCCTTCCAGGGGTCCGGTGAAAGGTAACCGTTGGTGACCATTACGGTCTTGGCATCCTTTTCCCGAAGAGCAGGACAGGTATCCATCAGGTATTCGTGGTTGATGGTGGGTTCGTTGTAGGTGAAGGCCACTCCTATGCTCCCTCTCTTTTTGGAAAGATCGACCATTTCCGAGGGTGATATGTAATACCGTTCCAATCCCTTCGGGCGTTCCCTTGCCAGGCTCCAGTTCTGGCAGTGAAGGCATGTCAGGTTACAGCCCACCGAACCAACGGACAGTATATCGGAACCCGGCATGAAATGGTTCAGGGGTTTCTTCTCGATGGGATCGACATTTACGGCCGGGTAGATCCCATATGCCTCCGCGATCAGCTCCCCTTCGATATTGTGTCGAACGGCACAAAGTCCCCACCTTCCTTCCTCGATATTGCAGTGGTGAGGGCAGAGCTCGCATTTTACAGCCTTCTCTCCGGCCGAGCTCCAGTTCTGTGCAACGGTCTTTTTCATATAGCTTCAACTCCCGTTGTAATCTGACCGTGGTGATTAATAAACTTTCTCTCGACAGGGATGCGCCGCCCCGATCATCGAAAGCGCTCGAGGGCCCCCATCGGTGGATCTATTCCCAGCATCTCCCTCATCCTTGCAGCGTTCCTGGGGGCACTACCTCTCGGGTGATTGTTGAAGAAGATACGTGTATCATTCCCCACCCTGGATGCAAATATCCTGATGTCCTCCTTCCTGGAGAGCAGTTCATCATCAGAGTAATCATAATCGTACCTGGCATCGGGGTCACTCTCGTCTGATCTGAACCAGCCTTCCTTGTTCCTTCCGTGGAACCTGATATATTTGTGCTTGGAGGTCTCTTCGGAGAACCAGGGAAAGGATGGTCCGTCCACCGTTGCAAGCGCCGTTCCGCTCTCTCTGAGGACATCCACCGCTTCCTCCCTCAGTCTGAGATCTTCGTTGAGCCAGGAGGAGTTCCTGAGCTCTATTGCGGGCTCCCCGGATGTGTCCTTCAGGCATTCAGATATCTCAAGGAGCCTTTTCATGCCCATTCTGTATTTTGGAAGTGGCACCTTGGGAGGCGATTTCATCCTGTATTTGATATCGCTCCGGACCGTGAAGTAAGGGGAGGCCTGGAACAGGACCGCACCGAGGACTCCCCGGTCATCCAAGGGAGCAAGGACATCATCGTCGAACCTCCGGACCTCTCCGATCATATCTGTCGGGTCCTTTTTCATGGAAAGATCATGTGTGATCCTCATTGGGAGCTTGATGGTCAACTCCCTATCTTCCCATCTTGAACACTCATTTGCCCAGGAGATCACTGTTGACCTCTTCGGTACGTTGTAGAAAGTGGAATTTACCTCGACCATGTGGAACCTGGAAAAATAGAACTTCAGCATCTCCTTGCTTCTTGTCCCTTCAGGATAGAACGGACCGATCCAATCCTCGTAGGACCATCCACTGCAGCCGATCCTGACAGATCCCATGGTCACACCGTATCAATCCTCAAGTTTCCCTTTCTTACCGCAGTTGGGACATTTGATCTTGAGGGGGCGCTTCTCTGACATTATTGGGATCGGTGCATCACAATTGGGGCAGGGAATATGTCCCACCGGAACAGGCTCGTCACCGGCCTTGTCATCCTCTAGCTTGAACTCGCTCTCACCCAGCTCGTAGATCTTGGCATCGCCCTCGTGGAAGACCTCCTGACTGCTCTCGACCCCAACGGTCTTGGCATCGCCCAGATCCATCAACTCTCCGCTGGGCCGGTAGACGGGTCCCTGTATACCTTCCATCTCCTTTTCCTCGAACTCGATGGGAAAGTATCGGTACTCGAAATCGGGAAAATAGTCCTTCTTCTTCTTTTCATCTGCCAAGGTATCACCCTGTCCTCTGAGTTGCGTTCTAACATAAAACATATTCTATGCTCTGTACCGCTCCTTGCCTCCTCAGCCTGGAGGATCGGTGATCATTCCCTCTTCAGAGATGAAGCGAATGCGACAAATTATAGATATCAAGGACCAGGATTGGTGAGCGATGGTAAAGAGCACGGGAGCAAGGAGCAGGGTGGGCATAATACTCACAACCTCGCTTGGACCTCTCCTGGTCATGTTCGACCTGTTCGCAGTAGGGGTCTCGAAGGGCAGGATCGTCTGGGGTTTCGGCGATCTCGGCAGCGCATTCCCATCCCTCATCGGAGTGATCGGGATCGCTATCTGGGTCCTTGGACTCTCGCTTGCGATCTCAAGGAAGAAAATGAGGTCGAGATCCAGGTCCAGGAGGGCCAGACCGGTGTTCTTGAAGGGGAGGGCCTGTATAAGGTGCTACAACTGTGGAAGACAGATAGATGCTTCCGATGTCGGATACCGCAAGCTGATAACCTGTGAATGTGGCGTGAACTACGAGATGTTCCAGGAGGGGCCATGGGAGCAAGAGGTCAGGGAGGAAGGACCCGGACCCTCGAGACCATGTCGGAAGCGGAGAGGGAATGGCCGATCTCCCCGAAGGATCTCTCCCCCGCCTCGCCGTTAATATAGGCTCCCATGGATGCGGCGTCGAAGGCTTCGAGACCCAGTGACATCAGACCGGTGCATAGCCCGGCCAGAACATCGCCCGTACCCCCGACGCTCATCTGGGGAACCCCCGCCTTGTTGAACCGCACAAGCATATCTCCGTACCTTGTGCTCATGCTGATGTGATCGGACAACGAGTGTCGTCCAAGACCCGCAATCAGATCCGCGGGTCCCTTTCCAAGGACGGTCGCCCCGGTATCATGGACCAACCTAGAGACCATATCGGCGGACCCTGTTTCCCACTCTATCCCGTTTTCCTTGTCGATGGTAGGGGCCCGATAATCGTCACCCTCTCCGAAGTAGGATAAAAGGATCCTCTTCAGCTCACCGCGGTGCGGGGTAAGCAGAACATCGGCCCCGCCGCACTTTATAGGCTGCCCTATCTCTGATATGGCGGTGAGAGCGTCAGCATCCAGCACAACACTCTTCTTACGGGCCACCGCCTCGTCGAAGACGGACCGGAGCGTGTGCAGAGTGGACCTGGACCTGCCGGATCCCGGACCAATAAGGACCGCATGGCACCAATCGATCGGTCCGTTGAGGTCATCCATTACTTCTGGCCCCAGCTCATAAGGGTCAAGTGTATCCAGTCTGTTCACGATGACCTCCGTGGAAAACCCGGAGACGGTGTCCGCTATCCCTTTCGGAACGGCCACTCTCACCAGATCCGCTCCGACCCTGGAAGCTGCTCTTGCTGCCAGTACCGGGGCCCCGACGAAAGGGCCACCGCCGATGATGAGCACTTTCCCGGCACTTCCCTTCTTGGAATCCTTGTCCTTCTCAGGATAACGGAGAAGGTCTCCGGGACCCACGATACGCGCGGCCTCCTCGGGGATGCCGATGTCCTTGACGATGATCCTTCCGCATTCCGAAAGGGGTTCTTTGCCGGAGTACATGTTATGCTTGATATCGTGGAAGGTCACGGTGATGTCTGCCCTGAAACAGTTCTCGAAACCCATTCCCGTGGGAGAATCCACGGCCACCTTGAGGGCATCCGCAGAATTCGCCGCCCGGATAATGTCCTTGAACTTTCCCCGGGGCGCTCCTTTGGACCCGGCACCGAGGAGCCCATCGACCACGATGCTCGCCTCCTCCAGCTCCTTCTTGACCCATTCTGCAACATCCTCGTCGACAATGGTCCCCACCTCGGCTTGTTCGGTGAGGTCACCATATGCCTTCCTTGCAAGTAGGGTTCCTATCCCGGAGGGGTCCCTGGAGAGCATTACCTTCACGGGTATTTCCTCTTCCGAAAGATGCCTGGCGGCCACGCACCCGTCACCACCGTTGTTGCCGGGTCCGATCAGGAAGGTCACCGTCCCTTTTCCGGGATATCGCCCAATCATCTCATCTGCCAGGGACCTTCCCGCAGCCTCCATGAGCCGGGAGACATCGATCCCGAGATATTCGCTGTTTCGGTCCAGGATAGAAACATCAAGGGGGGATATCATTTCTGTTCACCCCTTATCCTTCACGTCCACCACCTCGAACTCCTGTTCTGTGCTCTCACCTTCTTCACCCAGTATGTTCGAGAGTATGTCATCCGCCTCCTTGATCACATCCGATTCCTCTGTAGGGGTTGAGGAAACGGTTCCTGGCCTGGGTGAAGTTGCCTTAACGGTGACTCCGCCCCTTCTCTTTTCAGGTTCTTCCTTCACTGCCTTTTTCTCGGAGCTAGATCCCCCGCCCGAGAAGAACTTCAGATAGATCAGGAATGCGGCGGCAACAGCAATGACGACACCGGCCGCAATGGCTATGTAGGTCATTATGGGCAGATCGTTCTCCTCTTCTCTTTCAGAGACCTTCAGGGAATAGTCCAGCACCGTGGTGCCCTTGGATGTCTCGTACTGGACATTGAACCCTATTATCCCCATCTTCTCCACCTCGGAGATGGTGAGCTCCCCCCTCAGGGTCCTGCTTCCGCCAGGTGCAATGGCTATGGTCTTCGCCGTATAGTTCATCTCGAGACCGGCGGGCAGGTCGAAGGAGATGTGGATGTCCTCCGGGTGGTTGCCCCGATTGTTGAATGTGATGTTGAACGGGACGATATCGCCGACCACCACGTTCAGGGTCTCCCATTCCCTCTGGACGTTTATGACGGTGACCTTGGGAATGACAACTTCCAGCCTTTCGGAGAACTCTCCCAGGTCTCCCGCCTCGATCCCAACGTCCACGAAATAAGGGGACCCGCCCTGCCATGGGGTACCGGCCTCCGGGACAATGGAAAGGTTCCATGACGATCCGTGACCCGGGTCCAGGTCTATATCAAGGTAATCGAACTCCGCATCCCAATCCGGCGGGGCATCCACCTCAAGAGCTATGCCGAGAGACTCCAGGGTGGGATTGTAGAGCTCCAGGGAGAAATAGACCTTTCCATACGTTACGGGATAACCGGTACCTGTCCTCTGTGCCGTCTTCCTGCTGGTCCCCGAGGAGATGTCCACTACTTCCCTTGTCTCGTCCACAACGTTGGCGGTGAGATAGAGATATTTCCTGTCGGTCTCACCCACAGCTCTTACGTAGACAGAGAACTCGGACCTTCCGAAGGGTCCTGAATCCGAGATGTCAACGGTCATCCCGACCAGGACCTCACCGCTTGCATTTATCTCGAACATGTAAAGTACTCCTTGATATTCGCCACCTGGTGCATCATAGCTTACATCCCAGCCCACCGGAACGTTCTCTGCCGATATCTCGAACTCCTTTGAAGAGTTCACCAGGTTCAAGATACGGAACTGGTAATCGAGCTTCTGTCCTGCCATAACGCTCTTGACAACATCCCCTACGGGTTCTATGCCGTAGGAAGCCGAGAATAGTACCTCTATGACTCCATCCACCTGGTAATCCTTCCCGGCGTTCCTTGAGGTGGCTGTAAAGGTCAACGTATCCATGTCGTTGCTCTGCGCCCTGAGCGGTACGTATACTTTGAACTCCAGTATCTCTGTCTCCCCGCCTTCTATCTCGATATCCGGGGGTACATCGACGGTCCATCCCCTGCTGGAAGTTGCCCGGAATGAGACCCTGTCCGTCCCATCACCGCCGTTGAGCACCTCCAGGGAGAATATTGCCACATCCCCTGCATTCACGCCTAGCTCCGCCTCATCCAGCTGAACGAAGAGTCCCGGTGCTATTTCCAGCTCCATGGACGCTTCCGTTACGGCTCCGGTATGGGACTCCGCCGTTGCAGTGATCGTGTAGGTGTCGGTGGGGGTCCCTTCCGGGATCTCGAAGGTATAGTTGAAATAGGTGACAGGTTCACCACCGTCGGGGTCCGGCTCGTCGGTGGATGAATTGAAGAGTATGTTCCCCACCGAGGAGGTCATTACCATGGAGACGGAGCTGACATCGTATGCACCGAAGGCGTCCATAACAGAAGAGGAGAACAACACCTCCCGTGCTTCCTGCGGACCGTAGGGTATGATCGCCTCTATGGGGTTTCCGCTACCGTCCAGGGCCTGGACCGAGGCCGCATCCTCCAGAAAGACGGTGGTCCTGAACTCGATGTAAGAAGGATTGCCGGCAGGCGATATGTAAAAGAAGGTCATTCCGGGTATGCCGCCTGTTTCTGAGTATTCAAGTACGAGCCTTAGGTCGCTTCCCTTTTCCACGCCATGTCCCTGTATCGACTGGAAGGGAATGCTGATCAATTCCTCCGAAAGCTCATCGGCACCGAGCTCCGTCCCGGCTATCTTGATGGAGGAGCCCGCTACCGGGTCCTCGTAGAGCTCAACGGTCAACGAGGGAGTACTTCCGAAGGCATTGAAACCCTCGATATGCATCGTCAGGACCATCGCGCCACCCTCGACGGATCCTTCCATCTTCATGTCGTGAGCAAGCGGATATTCCAGGATGTACTCCGATGATTCTCCGTTGCCGAAGGTGGCCAATGTCCCCTGCGGAGAGAGGGGAGGGGCGGTTGTGCTCAATCTTTGGGGGTTTCCGAGGTATAATCTGACCTGGTCCTCCTCCTCGCCGGAGGCGGTGTCCAGGTTGATAAGGAGAAGAGCGGCCCCGAACAGTAACATCACGATCATAAGAGCTGGTGTCCCGGAAGATTTCATTGACATGTTATCCGCCCTGAATTTCAATATAACACCAGTAATATCGTGCATATATAAACATTGAGGGCCAGTCGGCGAAATGTGATATGTATCGGACCAGTGCATATCAAAAGGGATATGTAAAAGGTCCTCGATAACCTGGAAGTGCTCTCAACCTTCTTCCTAATGCGAGGTGAACTATTTGAAAAGGATAACCGAGCACCCCATCCTCGATATACCAGAAGGCAATATGGTCGAATTCAGCTGGAACGGGAAAAGGATATCTGGCAGAGAGGGGGAGATGCTCTCTTCCGCCCTCATCGCAAATGATATCCACATATTCGGACACCACTCGAAGGACGGGAGCCCCCAGGGGATATTCTGTGCCAACGGGCAGTGTGCCCAGTGCCTGGTAATGGTCGATGGCAAACCGGTTAAATCATGCATGACCCCGCTGGAGGAGGGCATGAAGGTGGAGAGCGTGGAAGGGCTTCCATCACTTCCCGAGGATGACGAGGTTCCCCCCACCTGTGAGGTCCCCATAAAGGATGTCGATGTTCTGGTCCTCGGAGGAGGGCCCGCCGGACTCTCAGCTTCCATAGAGCTTGGAAAGCTTGGCGTCCGGACACTGCTGGTGGATGACAAGGACAGACTTGGTGGGAAGCTCGTTCTGCAGACCCACAAGTTCTTCGGATCGGTGAAGGACTCCTATGCGGGCACCAGGGGTTTCGAGATAGGGAACATATTGGGACGCGAGGTCGCCAAGCAGGAAAGCGTTGAGATATGGCTCGGAACCACAGCGGTGGGGGTCTTCTCGGACGGTCTGGTCGGAATGGTGAAGGGGAAAAGCTACAGACTCGTCAGGCCCAAGAGGCTGCTGGTGGCAACAGGAGCAAGGGAAAAGATGCTCTCTTTTCCCGGCAACACCCTGCCCGGCATCTACGGTGCGGGAGCCTTTCAGACATTGGTCAACAGGGACCTGGTGAGGTCTTCAGAAAAAGTGCTGATCGTCGGAGGGGGCAATGTCGGTCTCATCGGCGGATACCATGCTATCCAGGCAGGGATCGATGTGGTGACCCTCATAGAGGCGCTTCCCCGGGTGGGCGGTTACAAGGTCCATGCCGATAAACTGAAGAGGCTCGGGGTTCCGATATACACCGGGCATACAATTGTCTGTGCCGAAGGGGACGAGAGGGTGGAACGCGCCACCATTGCCAGACTGGATGACAGCTGGAAGGCGGTTCCGGGAACCGAGAGGACCTTCGAGGTGGATACGGTTCTTATCGCTGTGGGACTGGACGAGGTCAACGAGTTCCACAGAAAGGCAGAACAGTTCGGAATAAGGTCCTTCGTGGCCGGCGATTCCCAGGAAATTGCGGAAGCTTCCGCTGCCATGTTCACAGGTAAGATAGAGGGGCTCAAGGTGGCCTCCTCACTGGATCTGGACGTGGGGGAGATCCCCAAGGAATGGGACGAGAAGTCCGCCGTGCTCAAATCCAAACCAGGTCCTGTCAAAAAGAGTGAGCTCCCCGAAAAGGAAACCGGCGTCTTTCCCGTCTTTCATTGCAGCCAGGAGGTCCCATGCAATCCTTGTACATCCGTATGTCCGGTGAACGCGATCAGGACCGAAAGGGATTCCATCACCGGGCTTCCCTACATGCCGGATCGGGACAAGTGCATTGGGTGTCTCAGCTGCGTTGGGATATGTCCCGGTCTTGCCATCACCGTGGTGGACTACCGCAACGACCCTGAGATGCCCACGGTGACCCTTCCTTATGAGGTATGGAGGAGGAAGGTCGAGGCAGAAAAGATCGTGTGCGTGACAGATGAGGACGGAGATCGGTTGGGCAGATACAAGGTGGAGAAATTGGTATCGAACCCCAGGTTCCCCGGGACCCTCATGGTCCAGGTCAGGATGGAAAAGGACAGAGCAAAGCAGGCAGCCGGGATACGGATCCGGGAGGAGCAGGCCGAACCCATGGAGGTCTTCGAGAAGGAGGTACTCCCCGATGAAGCAGTGGTCTGTAGATGTGAGAGGGTCACCGCAGGGGAGATCCGGAATGCCATAAGGGACGGGGTCAGGGACCTGAACCATCTGAAAGCCGTAACACGGGCGGGAATGGGAGCCTGCGGATCAAAGACGTGCAGACCCATGATCTACAGGATATTCCGGGAGGAGGGGGTTGACATATCGGATATAACCGACAGGGTGGACCGTCCGCTCTTCGTCGAGGTACCCCTTGGATATTTCGCAGGCACCGAGGAAGGTGATGCGGATGAATGAGTATGATGTGATCATAGTAGGTGCCGGTTCCGTAGGCATACCACTGGCGATGTCCCTCGGGAACATGGGATTCAGGACCGTGGTGATCGACAAACACGCTTCCCCCGGTCAGGGTGAGAACAAGCATGCGATAGGCGGCATCAGGGCAACCCACTCGGACCCGGCAAAGATCCTTACCGGACTCAGGTCCATCGAGATATTCTCCACCTGGGAGGAAAAGTACGGCGAGGACATCGAATGGACCAGGGGCGGGTACACGTTCCCGATCTACCGAAAGAAGGACGAGGAGGCCCTGAAGAGCATCCTACCCATCCAGAAGGATCACGGGTTGGATATAGACCTGGTGGGGCCCGAGAGGATCACGGAGGTGGTCCCGGGGATCTCCGCGGATGGTCTCCTCGGGGGAACGTATTCGCCCAGAGACGGATCCGCATCCCCCCTTATATCTGCCAATGCCTTCTTTCGTCACGCCATGGCACAAGGGGTCGACTTCAGGTTCAAGGAAGAGGTAAACAGAGTGCTCACACAGAAGGAAAAGGTCGTTGGCGTGTCAACTGAAATGGGGACATATCTGGCTCCGGTGGTGGTGGATGCTGCGGGAGCGTTCTCCAGGGAGCTTGTCAGGACCGCCGGGACGGACATTCCCGTGATCCCGGACTCCCATGAAGGTGCCATCACAGAGCCGGTGGAGAGGTTCTTCGACACAATGGTGGTGGACCTAAGGCCAGCGGTGGGGTCCAAGAACTATTACTTCTATCAGAACACCCACGGACAGGTGGTTTTCTGCATAACACCCGATCCTCCGATTGTCGGGACCGACAAGAGGGAGACCTCCATATTCCTGCCCCAGGTGGCAAGGAGAATGGTCACGCTGCTCCCCCGGTTGAAGAACATACGTGTCAGGAGGGTTTGGAGAGGGCTGTATCCAATGAGTCCGGACGGATCCCCGCTTGTTGGGTGGAACAGTGAAGTGGGGGGGCTGTTCCATATGACAGGCATGTGCGGCCAGGGTTTCATGCTGGGTCCCGGCCTCGGAGAGGTCGGTGCAAGGACCATAGCAGATAAGAAGACCAAGAACGACGAGATCATACTGGAAGGGTTCGATCCCTACCGCAGTTTCGGGGGAGATGAAACCCTCAAATGATGGTGGTCCCCGCTTTGCCTTCCAGAGCGAGATAGCCCTCCTCGATGGATGATACGATCACCTTCTTCCCTCCCCCTTTTAGAAAGTTTATTGCGGCCTCTATCTTCGGCCTCATCGAGCCTTTGGGGAACTGACCCTCATCAATGTATTCCTTTGCTCCTTCGATGGACAGGGAGCGGAGTTTCTTCTGATCGGGTGAGCCGAAGTTCAGGTATACGCCGTCCACAGCGGTGAGTATCAATAGCGTGTGCGCTGCGATCTCGTTGCCAAGAACGGCGGAGGCACGGTCCTTATCTATTACTGCATCCATTCCCTCCAGGGTGCCGTCATCCTCCAGATAGACAGGCGCACCGCCGCCTCCTGCAGCGATCACGATATGTCCCTGACCGACCAGTTTCTCCACTGATCTGGAGTTGAGGACCTTTATGGGGGTCGGAGAAGGGACGACCCTCCTCCACCCTCTTCCGGGGTCCTCCTTCACCACCCAACCGCATTCGCGGGACATCCTGTTAGCCTGTTCCCTGGTATAGAACTGACCAACGAACTTCCTCGGGTCCCTTATGGAGGGATCATCCTTGTCCACCAGGGTCTGGGTCACGAGGGTGACGACGTTCCTGTCAACTCCCGCCTTTATCAGGCCGTTCTGGAGCGACTGCTCGATCATGTATCCGATACCTCCCTGCGTATCGGCCACCAGTACGCCCAGTGGAAGTTCCGGAGCCTTTCCCCTTGACAACTCAACACGCAGTAGGGCATTTCCCACCTGAGGTCCGTTACCGTGCGTTATCACCATCTTGTATCCTTCCTTTGCCATTTTGATGATGGGGGGCAGTGATTCCCTGGTATGCTTGAACTGGTTCGCTATGGTATCGGGAACTCCCGGTCTGGATATGGCGTTGCCTCCAAGGGCGACAACCACCGATCTTCTCTTCATCTGCATTTGTCCATTCTCCAGTGGGAGCAGGGAAATTGACCATGAAGGTATTTAAAACAATCACTTCCACAAGGAGGATCGCACAATATATTCCCAACCTCGAAATATATAATCTCCATTAGAAAGTTTTTTATTCTATAAAACCTAACATTATATTCCCCTCTGAGGATGCGCTATCGATCAGACAGCGACATGCGAAAATCCTTCGTCCATTGAACGTTGAAATATGCGGGCGTATCCGTTGGGGTGGAGGACATTCCATGAGACCTAGATATCTCCATCGTATAGAAGATGTAAGCTCGCTTTCGGATGATGAGAAGAAGAGATTGAAGAACGTCACGGAGAAATATTCTTTCTATGCCAATGAATATTATCTAAGCCTGATTGATTGGGATGATCCCGAGGACCCCATAAGGAAGATCATAATACCGGAAGAGGGTGAGATAAGCAATGGCGGTTCGCTTGACCCCTCCAACGAGAAGAGCTTCACCGTGGCGAAGGGGATGGAGCACAAGTATGGTCCCACTGCTCTGATACTGGCCAGCAGGGCATGCGGGGGTGTGTGCAGGTTCTGTTTCAGAAAGCGGATATTCATGCCGCAGAACGTCGATGCCATACCCGATCTGTCCTCAGCCTATGAATATCTCCGCAAGCACACGGAGATCAACAACGTTCTGATCACCGGAGGTGATCCCCTGGTACTGCCCACCAAGTTCCTCGAGAACATGCTGGAGGAGATATACTCCATGGATCATATCAGGTTCGCAAGGATCGGGACGAAAATGGTGGTCTACAATCCCTTCCGGATATTAGAGGACCCCTCCCTTTCCGATATGATAAAGAGGTTCTCCAAATATAATCGGAAGCTTTATTTCATAACCGATATCAACCATCCAAGAGAACTTACAAAGCGCGCGATAAGGGCAATAAGCACACTTAAGGAGGCTGGCGGAGCCTTATCCAATCAGACCCCGCTGCTCAAAGGCATCAACGACAATAAGGAGACCCTGAAGGACCTCTTTAACAAGCTTGCCTCCGTCGGTGTCCCGCCTTATTACGTGTTCCAGTGCAGGCCCACAGTGGGTAACCGTCCTTTTTCCGTGCCTGTGGAGGAAGGATACAGGCTCTTCGAGGAAGCAAAGGCGGAGCTTTCCGGCCTGGCAAAGAGGTCCCGTTTCATCATGTCGCATACCACCGGTAAAGTGGAGATCGTCGCCCTGACCGACGAGAACATAATATTCAAATATCACAACGCAGCCCACGAGGAGAACGATTCCAGGGTACTCGTGTACAAGAGGAACCCGGAGGCACTCTGGCTAGATGATTATACGGAATTGGTCGGC
This sequence comes from Thermoplasmatota archaeon, assembly GCA_046483845.1. Taxonomy (GTDB): domain Archaea; phylum Thermoplasmatota; class Penumbrarchaeia; order Penumbrarchaeales; family Penumbrarchaeaceae; genus JAYEPK01. The sequence goes on from JAWOCK010000067.1 coordinate 23,210, forward strand.
TCCTTCGGACCCGAAGTGAAATGTTCTCACTGCCCCAAGGAGGAGGCCAAAGGCGAGATAGTGAGCACCACCGAAATGTGGTGACCCCTTCATGGTCAGGGTCAAATTTATTGTACAGGATGAAAAATAGTGGATTGATAACATGACCGATGATGACCTGGAACTCCGGAAGATAAGGGAACGCAAAGCAGATCAGCTCAGACAGCTCATCAATGAAAAGGAGGAATGGCCCGGAGAAGTGGTCCATGTCAACGATGGAGACCTGCAGGAGACCATTGACTCGTACGGCTCGGTCCTTGTTGACTTCTGGGCTCCCTGGTGCGGACCCTGCAAGATGATCGCTCCCATCCTGGAAAAGCTGGCTCCCGAATACAGGGGAAAGCTTGTGATCGCAAAACTGAATGTGGACCAGAACCGGGCTTCCGCGTCCAGGTTCCATGTTCAGGGGATCCCGACAATGATACTGTTCAAGAACGGCACCCCGGTGGAACGGATCACGGGGGCTCTCCCTCGGGCATCCCTGAAGGAGGTTATTGACAAGCACCTCCATTCATGAAAATGAGAGAATGTTCACAAGAATAATATATCGGACCCTTCTACAAGGTAATGTGAGCATCAACACATCCAAACTGAAGAAGGTCAAGCTCACCAAGGAAGAGCTCGCTGATGTGGACATCGGCAAGAACCTGATCAGACTTGTAATAGTGTTGGGTGTGTTCTTCCTGTTGATAATCCTGATGAACCTGTTCCTCGGCGATCAGATAGAGTTGGTGGGACATCAATGGGTGAAGAGGTTCGGATACCCCGGAATATTCATCTCCACATTTCTGATGGACACGTTCCTGTCACCTATATCTCCGGATTTCGTTCTACTGGTCTCTGTTGCGGGTGAAGTGAACGTGATCGGTGTACTGTTAGCGATCTCGCTTGCATCCGTTCTTGCAGGCAACGTGGGATATTTCATCGGAAGGTTCCTGGGCAACAGGGAAGTGATCCAGAAAAGAATAGAACCCTACGAGAGAAAAGGCCACTACCTCATGGGAAAGTACGGCATCTGGGCGGTCATCGTCGGGGCCCTGACCCCGATCCCTTTTTCCGCGGTCTGCTGGATCGCGGGTATGCTGGAAATGGACTACAGGCAGTTCTTTGTCGGAACCCTCTGGAGGATCCCCAGGTTCCTTATCTGGTTCGTAGTGTTCTCCCTGGGCTTTTCCCTGTTCTAGGGTATAATCTCGCAGCCGTTGTTCAGCTTTGGATAATCCAGGTCCTTCACTGAAATGGTGCCCTCCTCCACCAAGGGTAAGAGGTCATTGAGACCTTCCACCATCCTTCTCGTGGAAAGGCATACCCTGTCGAACAGCTCCCTTCCCCAACCCATGGTCTGGTTGGCATAGAGGCATCTCCCCCCGCAGACCCAGAAAATATCACATTCAGTGCAGGGGGGACCGACGGGTCTTGCTCCCCTGATGTCATCGGGTGTCGATCCCTCGATGTTGCCCATATTGGAATAGAGAAGCTCGGGGGCAATCGGGCAGGCCTCGATGGACCCCGAGGTCATTATCGAAAAGGAGTCGATACCGCTCCCGCACCAGATGTGGTGGGGTTTGCCGGTGAGAAGCGTTCTGAGGACAGGTATGAAAGGCACCATGCCGAGAACATCCCCTTCCTCAAGTCCATTCCCAAAATCGGATATCAGGCCTTGTATCCCCTTGTCGTAGCGGTCAAGCCATCCTTTTATGTCCTTCCTTTGATCGAGGTCCGACCAGAAAACGTCGAGCTGCCAGTGGACATGGTCGAAGTCCTCCAGGAGATGGGATACGTCCCTGTATATCTCGCCCTCGTCCGAGAATGCCATCCTTGCGATGAGGTCTCCCTTGAAACCCCTTTTCTTTATTTTCTCTACATTGGACATGACCAGATCGTAGGTCCCGGACCCTCTATTTTTATCGGTGATCCCCTTCGGTCCGTCAAGGGAGACCAGGATCGAATGTATCCTTTGAAGGTATTCCTCCTTTAGCTCGTTCAGTAGGGTGCCATTGGTCTGCAGGGTGAAGGCCCTCGCCGGGACCGTGTCCATTATCTCTTCTACCCTGTTCATGGCCATGAGAGGCTCGCCTCCGTAGAAACCGATCACGGCGTCCGGGTCCTTTGATATGAACTCCTTCAATCTATCGATATCATAGGAGATATCAAGAGGTATGCCGGGAAGGTGGCGAGTTCCCCCGCAGTAGGAGCAGTGCATATTGCATCTCTCGGTGGTGAGAACATGATACTGCATTGACAGGGCCCATGCTGAAAGGTGATTTATCGATTTCGGAAATGATCGACCGGGGGAGGGCGGGTTTTGACCCGCCCTGGAAATGCGTTCATTTCCATGGGAGAGAGGATTGGATAGACCAAAAAGATCCCTCTCCCCGGTCATGGGGTAGAGTTGTTCGATCAACTCACTTGATCATATTGAACCTCAAGCTATATGATCAAATACCCTAACGATTGAAGTCTACTGGTCATGTCCTTGCAATGTTCCTTCCGGATGCAAAGAGGAACTAATAGCTCTTTGAAAGAATTACAATGGTATCAGTGGGCCTTCCGCAGAACATGCAGTTGCCGTCATCCTTTTCGAGCTCACCCGTGTCGGAGTCCACGACGGGGAACCCGAGGAAGGTCTTGTCGAGACCCTTTTCCATTTCCTCGGCACAGTCCATCTCACCGCACCAGTGGGTCTTTATCATTCCATCCCAGTCGGAGTCAAGGAGCCTGATGCCGTCATCCAATGAATCGACCCCCTTTACACCGGTTTGAAGTATCTCCTCCGCTCTTCTCAGAAGCTCCTGCTGTACCTGCTCAAGTGCTTTTTCGGCTTCCATGTTCAGGTCCGCCCTGTTGACGAAGGTCTTCTCGGAGATGTCCCTCCTCTTGAATACCACAGTTCCCTTCTCTATGTCCCTTGGTCCTATCTCAACCCTTATCGGGACCCCTTTGATCTCCCAATCGTAGTGCTTGGACCCGGGTCTGTCGTCCCTCTCATCCAGCTTTACGCGGTAGCCGAAGGATATCAGTTCCTCCATCAGTTTCCTTGCTTCCTCGAGGACCGTCTCGGTCCTGTTCTTTGCAAGTATGGGGATTATCACGAACTGGAACGGGGCTATCTTGGGAGGTATGATCACGCCTTTATTATCACCGTGGACACCAACTATTGCTCCGACAAGCCTTTCGGACATGCCGTATGTGGTCTGGTGACAATAATGGAACTGCTTGTCGGCGCCCTCGTATCTGATCTCATAGGGTCTGGAGAAGTTCTCCTTGTACTGGTGTATCGATCCGAGCTGAAGGGTCTTCATGGAGGGCATCAAAGTGTCGACACCTATGGTGTATACGGCTCCTGCGAACTTGTCCCAGTCGGGTCTCTTCACAAGTAGATACGGGAGGCACAGATCCTTTCCTAGCCGGTCCATTATCTGACAGTCCTCGTGTATCTGCCTTTCCGCATCCTCGAACGAATCATGGCAGGTATGTGCCTCGAAGAAGTGGATCTCCCTGACCCTGATGAAGGAGCGGGTCATCTTTGTCTCGTACCTGAAGGTGTTCACGATCTGATATGTCTTCAACGGCAGGTCGTTATGGGAGCGGACCCACAGAGAGAAGATAGGATACATCGCAGTCTCGGAAGTGGGTCTCAAAAGAAGGGGAACATCGAGCTCGTTGAGTCCACCATGGGTTACCCAGTAGACCTCCGCATCGAAGCCTTTGATATGGTCTTTCTCCTTCTGGAACTCGGTCTTCGGGATAAGCAGGGGGAAGTTGACCTCGTCGTGGCCGGTGGCGTCACATTCCTTGCGGATCATTGAGTCGATGTTCTGCATCACCTTCCAGCCGTACGGGGTCCAGACGTTCATCCCCTTGATCGGGTATCTCTTCTCCGAAAGCCCCGCTACATCGACGACGTCGTTGTACCATTCCGAGAAATCGCTCTTGTCGAGCACCACCTTTCTCTCATCTTCGGCCATCTTGTCCACCTGATGTGTTCACTGGGTGAATTGAGGAAGTATTAATAATGATTATGTCGGAGTGGTCTTGCTCAGACATACGCCTCCGGATAGAGGCTCCTCGCCTGAGAATTCAGATCTTCCCCTTTGGAAGCGGTCGAAGGGAAAAGGAGGACCTTGCAGTAGATTTCGCTCAACGCTTGTTCCTGATCAGTGTGAGAATGTCCTTCTTTCTCTTCTTCCAGCCCGTCTGCCAGTTGGGAAAACGGTCCAGGAAGGAAAGTGGATGGAACGAGTGCCCCCTCCTCAGGATATAGCTCTGCCACTGGAGTCTCCTTGTCGCCCCCTTCAATTTTTTCCTGAACCTCCTTTTCGTTGTCTCGAGGTCGATCTTCAAAGAGGTCAGCCTTTCAGGTTTCTCCCAACTCTTTCTTTTTCTCAATTCCCTTATCTCATCTCTTCTGCGGGAGATGGCGCGGGACAGCTTTCCGAGGTCCTTTTCCATCTGACCCATATATGTCCGGTCCCTCACCTTCTTCAGATCCTTCTGGAGTTCATCGATCCGGTCATGTATGTCATCCAGATAATGCTGGTTCCTGTCCAACCATTCCTTTGAATTCTCTTCGGAGGGTGCCACAAGGTTCCTGTCCAGCTCCTCAAGGAGCTTCTCGTAACGGGCATTCATTCGATCAAGATGTTTCCAAACGGCCATCGGTTTGTTCCCTTTCACGAAGGGTTTGATCCGTGATCTCTCCCTGACCATCTTCCTGAAAAGCGCCAGCGACAAGGCGGTGATCGCCAACGCCACTATTACAATATCGAGCCAATGGGTGATATGGAGCGCCTGCGTGTTCAGGAAACGGATCACGGGCCAGACGGTCCCCTCGAACAATAACGCAAGTATTAGCCAGTAGAAGGAATGCAGCAGGTCCACATGTCCCATTATATTGAAGGGGGCATGGGAGTAGTCCCAGAGTCTGACCTTCAGAACCTTTGTCGTGAAGATACCGCCGATGAACTCCACCGCGGACATACCAACGAAATAGAACAGACACCTCATTAGGAAGGGCATGTCGCTGATATATGAGACCATCAGGAGCAGAAGAAGACCGCCGAAGCCGTAGATCGGACAGAAAGGGCCTATGAAATAACCCGCGTTGACCCATCTTCTCTCCATTAAAGAGCGGTAACCGGAATCAATTGCCCAACCTATCATTGAGGAGAACAGGAAGAACACCATCAGGGAGCTTGTTCGGATCATTTATCAGGTTGATGACCGAAAGGGATCGGATATAAGGTTTTTCCTGGAGCCTTACCAACAAAGCTTGAATTCATCCTCAAGGAAGATTTTTCACTTCCGAGGAATCCAACAATTGCAAAGATATTCAGATATATCCGCCTGGCAGAAAGTATAGGCAGCGGTTTTCATAAAATGATAGAAGGATGGAAAGAACACTACCGGATAGAACCGATCATCGAGGGTGATTTCGATTACTTCAAGATCACCTTTCCATTTCCCGAAAAAGTAACTACCGATAAGAGTTTGTCGACTACCGAAAAAGAGATACTTGACCTTATAGCATCTGATCCTAACATCTCACAACGTGAGTTGGCTGATAGGATCGGGATTACAGTGGATGGAATTAGATACAATATGGATAAATTGAAGGAAAGAGGAATTATCAAGCGTATAGGGGGAAAGAAGACAGGACATTGGGAGGTATTAATATAGGTTATGTAACTATATCATCAAGGTTCGTTCTTCAGATGTGTCAAACATTAAAAGGCAGGTTCTCAGCTTATGGTAATGCATCGAAAATAGCATGTTCCATAATCCAATTAGTTGCTTTACCCCATGCAATTGGGGATGCAACAGCTGCACAGGAATGGGATGCTTTCCATGGAGTATGTGATAGAATTGATCATATCGTAAATGAGAAAAAGATCCAAAACCGCCTGGATAATAAAAATATAATATTCATAGGATTATATCCGGACATAAGTAAATAACGAGGTATGGGATATGAATAAATATAAATATATTATGGCCATTGCTTTGCTTGCTTGTTTACTCCTTGCGAGTTTGAATGATATAAGATCATCTGATGATCAAGTAATAAATGAAGATAATCCTTCAGATTGGCCTATGTTCAAACATGATAGTAAGAATTCAGGTTTTCAAGAAAATGCATCATTTGAGAATAATGGTTATTTGAGATGGAAAACAAGAATATATGGGACTATATCGTTGTCTTCTCCAATAATTGTGGGAAACCATGTATACATTGGCTCAGTAAAAAGCGAACATAATCCTACAACAGGTTTGTACTGTATTAATCTTAGTGGAGAAATTAACTGGATGTTTGAAACTGATGGTTGGATTTCATCTTCACCAACCTTTTCAGATAGTAAAATATTTT
>JAWOCK010000005.1:0-56824 GCA_046483845.1 Thermoplasmatota archaeon
AGTTCAAGGATTTGAACGCAGTTGTTGGAAGTTCTGCGATTCGACTCCACGCAGAACTTGCAACCCCGCACAATCCGAAACGAAAGGATTGATGCTGGGCAAATCCGGCTCCCGGCGCCATATTCTATCTCTCATAGTTCAGATCATAATTCGAGAGATAGAATTCCGGGAGTTCAAGGATTTGAACGCAGTTGTTGGAAGTTCTGCGATTCGACTCCACGCAGAACTTGCAACCCCGCACAATCCGAAACGAAAGGATTGATGCTGGGCAAATCCGGCTCCCGGCGCCATATTCTACCTCTCATAGTTCAAATTATAATTCGAGAGATAGAATTCCGAAAGTTCAAGGATTTGAACGCAGTTGTTGGAAGTTCTGCGACTCGGTCAGGCATACATCATATCGTCATCTTCATCTTTCAGGATCGATTCCTTTATCTTCTTTCTCTTTTTACTTTTCCTGGACTTGTGTTTTACCGCTTTTCTCTGTATGTCATCCCTGCCCAGGAATGTGAAATCGAACCGTCTGAGCCTAACGAACATGGTATCCGGCAATCTGTCCAGGGAGATCCAGCCTCTGGATTCCATCCCTTTCAGAGATCTTTCGACCTCGATCTTCTTGAGACCGGTCTCCCGAACCAGGTCCTGGAGCTTTATCGGATACTTCTCAAGCAGGACCCTGATCACCTTTGCCTCAACAGAACCGGCTCTTATCTGGACCATCATTCGTCACCCCCATTGACAAAGATACTTGCCACCGTCTCCCATGGTGCGTCGGTCTTGAATATGGTGGACGAGAACCTGGATCTCGAAAATGAGAAGTCCGAACCTCTCAGTTCATCCTCTATATCCCTCATCCTCGGCGGGGAGCACTTCAAGGAACCGGAGGTGGTGTTCACATCATATCCCAGGGGAGGCGTTGAGCTCTCTTCGATCGCCCTCTCCAAAAGCATTCGGATAGGGGATCGGGAAGAGAGATGTTCCCAGTCACCGGAATCAAGCTCTTCCAGCATCGAACGGACCAGAGTGACATCCTCGAGATCACCCTTCCATATGGGCCCGATCACTCGACCTCCGCCCCTTGAAAGTTCCGAAAGAGAATCGAAGGAATGGGGCGGAAGCGGACTCTGATATCTGAACCATTTGATGTTCTCCAACATGGCATCAGCCTTCTTGGCTCCCCTCTGCACCAGAAAATATCCCCTTATGAAATGATCATGGGAATAGAATAATAATGGGGCCAGGGAGAGGTCCATGGAGGCAGCGCGTCTGGCAATGGACCCCAGCAGGACCCTGCAGGAGAGCTCCTGATAGCAATGGGTCATGCAGAGCTCGACATCATACCTTCTTCTGGATACCCGGGGCACCGAACCTGTCAAAGCTGCGGTGTCCGTGGCCGTTACCGCTATAATACCTCTGTTCATTATGCCTCCGAGGGCCGATCCCATGAAGGGCAGGGGTGAGCCGAAGGGATCTATGTCAATATAGGAATATCTCCGTTCAAGGAGATGGGCTCTCATATCTGCCCTGATGAGTTCCACATCCACATGGTTCAGTGCCGCGTTCTTCCGAGCAGTGGATAGGGAAGCCGGATTGATATCGCAGCCAGTGACCGGGGGACAGTCATTCACTTCCTTTGCGAACCTGACCGCTCTTGTTCCGGAACCCGTCTGGGAGTCCAATATCCTGATATTGCTTCCCGGAAGTATATCGTTCTTTACCAGCACCTCCAGGAAAAGGACGGACAGGTCCCTGTTCTGTTCCATGGCTGGATTGTAGAAAACATCCCCTTTCCTGGCGGGGCCTTTTTCACCACCTGATGGAACGAGATCGAGAATTACCTTCCCTTCCTCTACTGGCATATTCCGACAAGTATCCTTGAAGATCATTACATACCAACATTGGTCGGTCTCGGATATTATCTTTATCCGATATCATGTGGCGTTCCCATACATATCAAGTGTATTCACGCCATGTATGCTTGCACTTGGTGCATCTGTAGAACCTCGTCGTGGCCTCGTCTGCCGCCCTTGTCTGCCGGAGATGCCAATATGCGCCCTTGTTCCCGCATTCGGAACATATGACGGTCTCATCGATCGGCAGTGTATCAAGGTCCTCGAAGACGGGGACATCGTTCAGATCGCTCTCGAGCTCCGCCCTGGTCTTGGATACGGATGATTCTTTTATCGGTCTCTCAAAACCACATCTTGGACAAACAAGGTTCTCGCCTTCGGGTCTCAGTAGTGATTTGCAGCTTGGACAGAACATGTTCAGCACCAATGGTATTTCGCAACCTATCACGAGGTCATTTAATAATCTTTTGCTTCGGTGTTGATCCTGCAGCCAGGTTCGGATACTGTCCATGGATCCTCATTATATCGAACGGGATCGGGAACGTGGACTTCAACAGTCGATTAAAAATACCAAAGATGTAATGGACCCATACCCAGGGATGGTGGGCAATGAACGGAAACGCACCCTATACGAAATGTCCTATTTGCGGTAAGGGCTTCCTGCTCCCGGTAACCATCGGATCCGGGGAGGACAGGGATGTCAGCTACAGATGCACGGAACCTGAATGCGGGGTCAGGTTCGACAAGCATGGTTATGAGCGATATGATGAGAAGGAGCAGGAATGGACAAGAGTGTGAGGTGCGATCATGCTTTTCCCTGACCCATTCATGGATGTCAGCACTCTGATGGATGCAAGGAGGGGCCCCAAAGGGAGCGGCATACTCTGCAGCCACTGCCATAGGGAGATCAAAGGAAAGGTATACCAATGGGGCATCCATTCCTATGATACCTATTGCTGGAACCTGCGGTTCATATTGGGCGCCGGGGACGAAGAGGAGCTCAGGAAGGAAGAGCTCAGAAGGTTCCTTGCAAAAAAAGGGTTCCTTGACGAATGATGAAAACAGCATAATTTTATATGCAAACAGGAACAATCACCCAGGTCCCGCATAAAGGTGTCCATTATGAAGGTGGTTGTGGAGAATATAATAGCATCGTGTAAGGTTGCTGGTGATCTTCATATGGACAGGATCAGAAATGCCCTGGAAGGATCCAAGTACCAACCATCTCTGTTCGAGGGCGTCATCTATAGCAGAAAGGACCCCAACGCCGACATCTTCCTGCACAAGGACGGTGTGATAAAACTTCATGGAGCGACCTCCGAGGAGAAGATAGAGACCGCATTGAACGATACCCTGAAAATATTGGAGAAAGAAGGGATCCACCTGCGAAAGGTAGAGCCATTGAAAATAAAGGAGGTAATAGCCTCTTTCACTCTGGATGGCAGCTTGGATCCCAAAAGCGTCTACGAGGAGTTCAAGGATGACGGAGTGATATACGACCCGGGAGAACTACCGGGTTTCATACTACACGTGGGGAAGAACATAGAGGTCTTGATATTTCCCGAAGGGAAGATCGTCTCCAAAGGATCAGATAACCTTCTGGATGCAATATCCAGTCTCCAGATGGTGGAGAACAGGATAGAGATAGGGGGAGAGGATGCATCATAAGGGCAAGGGGCTCCCCATCCTTGATGCACACATCCATCTTGATCCATCTGGCAGGCCCAAGGAAGCAGTGAGGTCCTTTATTGAGAGGGGTGGTACCCATCTGCTGATCGTCCATAAACCCTATCACCACTTTAAAGAGAATGACCCGGAAGATAGTATATCTTCCTTCGGGACCACACTGGAGATGACGGAGATCGCAAGAGATGAGGGCGTTGAGGCATGGTGTGTCGTCGGTCCGTATCCCGGAGAGATGCCCGGACTGGTGAAAAAGATAGGTACCGAGAACGCCCTTGACCTGATGAAGGATTCGGTCAAGCGGGCACTTTACCTTGTGAAAAAAGGGAAAGCACTAGGGATCGGAGAGGTGGGAAGGGTCCATTTCCCGGTTGATGATAGGATACAGGAAAAATGCGATGAAGTACTGATGGAGGCCCTCAGGGGATCTGCCGAACTGGGTTGTCCGGTCATACTTCATACCGAATCCTTCCACTCCAACCCGGACCTCATGAAACACCTCTCCGCCATGGCGGATGAGGCCGGTGCGCAAAAAGAGAGGATCATAAAGCACTATTCCGGCAGGGACCTCCTCCCTTCGGAGAGCAGATGCGGTCTTTCGATATCCCTCCAGTGCAGAAGGGAGAACCTAAATGAAGGATTGCTCAAGAAAGCTGATTTTCTTCTCGAAACCGATTATATCGATGATCCTAATAGACCAAACGTCGTCATGCCCCCTGATACCGTTCCGAAGAAGATACGCTGGGCCTATAACAAGGGTATACTCCGGGAAACGGAGCACCGAAGACTGATGATCGATATCCCCAGGAGGGTGCTGGGGATGGATACAGCACCTGATGACCTTTGATGAGAAGCCCCTTGGCTCGCACCGGGCCAGATGGCCAGCAGGCAAATAATATATATCATTCCGACATTTTGAGGCCAGTTAGCTCAAGGACTGTTTGTCCCTTTCAAATACGGGGGAATAAAATGACAAGAGATTTCTCTTTGGTTAAACGTGAAGATAAGGGATCCGGGAATGCCATCTCCGTTCTTCTGGCGGTCATGGTGATGATATCCGTTCCTTTCATGGCGACTGCGAACGAGGACCTGGATCTGATCGAGAGGAGCACCGGACCATCCTCCAATGGAAAGCTTGGATGGAATCTGACGGCGGTCATGGACCTCAACGGTGACGGAAGGACCGATTATGCAGTCACCTCTCCGGGATCTGACATGGTCTACGTGTTCCACGGACCCATACCTGCCTCATATTCCATGAATAGTGCCGATTGGAGGATATCCGGACCATCCTCGAGCAGTTTCGGCTGGTCCGTATCGGGGGTCGAAGATTACAACAGCGATGGTTATGACGATCTCTTGATCGGCGCCCCGGACATAAGCAGGGCATATGTTTTCAAAGGACGTTCCTCCGCACCCGGTTCCATCTCGCACGCATCAGCGGCCATCACACTGGAAGGGGTTTCCGGGGACCTCTTCGGTCATTCGGTTGCTTCCATCAACTACGACAACACGAGCTCACCGGACTACAATGCCTTCATCTACGCTGCGGTTGGGGCGCCACGGGACATACATTACATCGCGGAAATAGATGATGACTATCAGAGTGGGGCTGTTTTCCTGTTCAATCTCACCAGCATTCACGACAGAGGCCTGAGCAGCCATAACACCAGCCAGGCCAACATCACGTTCCAGGGAGGTCAGCAGAACAGCTGGTTCGGGTTCGCTGTAGAGAACCTCGGAAACATCGACGGTGACCCTGATGATCTCCATGAATTTGGGATCAGTGATCCGTATTTCAACAAGACCGGGGAGCAGGATAACGGTGCATTCTATATCCAGAATGGAAAGAACGTCCTATTGGAGCCCCGTTTCATAACACCAGGGGGCATGGACGGTTATATATTGGGAAACCAGGGAAGTCGGTTCGGATGGTCGGTAAAGGCGCTTGGTGACATCAGTCCGAGCCCTGAAGCCGATTTTGCCGTTGGCGCACCCTGGGAGGACCAGACATCGCCCTCCGTGCAGAACGTGGGATGCGCCCATGTCTTTTACGGAACGACCGGTTCCTTCCAGATCGAGCTGTCACCCGTCAACAATGCGGATATCGAGTTCTGGGGTCTTAAACCCGGGGACAGGATGGGGTGGTCCATCGCCAGGGCTGACCTGGCGGGCCCCAACACATACACGATAGCTGTTGGGGCTCCCGGTTACGATAACGGCACCAGCCCGGATGCCGGAGCGGTGTTCACCTTCTGGGACTGGAATATCAGACAGAACTACACCACAGCAAGATCGAAGTTCTACGGTGAAAATGCCGGTGATAATCTCGGTTACTCCATGGAAGGTGTATACTACAGATCGGAGGAACCCGATTACGTGAAATTGATGGTCTCTGCCGTCCATTACGGGGCAAATGATGTTGGCTCCGTTAACCTTTTCGAGAGGAACCTTCTCCCGTCCCTCTCCAACCTCTATGTCTCGCCAAACAAGGGAAACGAGCTTACGGATTTCGAGATCAAGGTGCTCTACAAGGATCTGGATGGCAACCCTCCGGAATACGTCAAGGTATACGTGTACAAGGACAGTCAGGGAACGCAGGTAGTGGACACAATCACACTGGGCAACCCGGAGGGTGTCTCCCATGAGGCGGGAGTGAACTATTCCAAGATCACCAGGCTCCCCTCCTCCATCACCCCATCGAACACTGACAGACCCCTATACTTCAGGGCAGAGGCAAGGGCTGTCAGGGGGTCACGAGAGAGGGTAACGTTCCCGAGCCTTGTCAATCCGGCACAGAACCCCAGAGCGGGTCCGGTGGTGGATGGTGTCGCGCCCTCCGCCGCCACGGAGATATACGAGGGGACTCAGGACCCCGACGCGGATGAGGAAGGCATATTCAAGATCGGATGGGAATGGCCTGAGGAAAATGCAGGTTTCGATGACATATCCAACGACGGCAAGGTCGCCATGCTATCCATGGCCCTCAGGGAAGGCGACGACAATGTGATCACTGAAGGCAACTGGAACGACACCGGTAGATTGGATGAGGGGAAAACCATCTTCTACATCAATTTTACAGACGATGTGGAAAAACCAAAGACCAGGACCACCGGTTTCTATGTGGGTAGGGACTCCGACCTGGAGATGAACCCAAATAGCGTCCAGCTGACACCTAGAATGAATTATAATGTAGCTTTCAGGGCGGTCGATGAAGAAGGTAATTGGGGGCCCGTATCAGAGAATCTCATGGTGGAGACATGGTGGAGGAGACCCTATATTCCTGCCATTGACTCCATCTCTGTAGTTGATCATACCGGCGAGGATGACAACGGCCATATGTTGAACATATCATGGAATCCCGTGGACATGCAGGACCACCCAGAAGATCTTCATTATTATTGGATATTTTTGAGCGAAGAACCCTTCGAAGGTCTTGAGGAGCTGGGCAGGGACGAACCGGATTACAATATTTCCAAGGAGAACGACTACGAGAGTTTCCTTGACAGGTACAAGGTCGTGGAGTACTACAACAAGGGCGGAGAACAGGTCCAGCTGCAGACAGGGTCCTCATATTATGTGACCGTGGTCCCGTTCAACTGGCTTGACCAGCGTCTGGAAGATATTGTGGTGGAGGGGCCGGAGAAGGTCATAGACAATGATGCACCCCCCATCCCTAGACTGCAGGAGGTAGAGGCCAAGAACCACCTTGACGACGGACATCATATATTGCTCACCTGGGAACAGGTCTCGGACCAGAAGTTCGTCGAATACCAGATATGGGGGCAAAAATATTATTTCAACGACATAGAGGAAGCCTTCCTGGTTGCTAACATCCCGGATCGTACAACAACACAGCTGGTTATTAACGAGGTTGGTGACGAAGAGGTCTATCAGGGAACCGAATATTTCTTTGCGGTCCTGGTCCTTGATTACAATGACCACATGGACACCACCATTGACCAGAACAATTCGGCAAAGGTCAAGACCTTCGACCCCAACGGCGAGCCCATTGACCAGATCAAGGGTGTATCGCTGAAGGACAGGGGAGCCGATGACGGAGGGGTCCTACAGGTAACCTGGTTCAACCTCATAGCAAAGGGTCATTTCTGGCAATACAATATCTATTTTTCCGATGAAGAGTTCTCGGATGTCACTGTAATGGAACCCACAGAGGTCATAAACAACTACAGGATCGGCGAATACGAGATCAGTGAACTGGATGGTGAGCCCCTGGTGGACGGGAAGATGTATTATTGTGCGGTCACCATAGTGAGCTGGGACCTGGTGGAGAACACAGAACTAACCACCAATAACTACGATTCCGCAGAACCCATAAACCAATCGGACACGATCCCACCGCAGATAACTGTACCGGGAGCGGATTTCGACGAGGAGACCGTGACCGAGACAAGTTTCACCATTTACTGGGACCAGGTGACCGAGGATATGGTCCAGGACTTCGACCACTACCTTGTCCAATGGAGAGGGACCAGGTCCGGAAGTATAGAGATCAGCACAAGGAACCGGACCTCCTTCACGGTAAGTGGGCTCAGCAGAGGGGAAGAATACTGGTTCAACATCACCATTGTGGATGACAACGGCAATGTGGGCCCTGCCACCGACTCGATCCGGGTCATCACCGCAGGGGTGAATACCCCTCCGGTCATCGAGATGATCAAGATATCCATATCCAACGATGTATACAATCGTACCTTTGAGAACGCCGATGAGGTCATCGAGCTCAAGGAGGACCAAGTGAGAGGGCAGGATATCTACTTCACCGGCACAGCCACCGACGACTACACCAGCCTCAACAACCTGGAGTTCACGTGGAACATAACCACCCCTGATAACACATATATTGAACGATACGGTTATGTTTTCCCGTTGGAGGTCCAGAACCCGGGTCTCTACGTGATAACCCTGCAGGTAGAGGATAACGAGGGGGGGGTATCCGAACCCTTGACCATAGATATCGATGTCGAGAAGGCAGAGGAATCCGCAGGAATTCCGGGTTGGGTCTGGATACTTGTCCTGGTCGGGGTCTTCCTCATTGCAGCCGCTGTTGTGGTGTTCGTGATGGTTTCGGGAAAGTCATCCCAGAAGAAGCAGATGCTGGAGCAGTACAAGGACAGGAGGAAGGATATAGAGGCCATGGATCCCATCTACACCAACCTGCCCACCTGGACGTGTGACTGCGACACCACCCAGGTCAAGATAACAGAGAACGCCTACTGCAACTCCTGCTACCAATCACACGAGGCCGTTCCAGTAGATGGTATTGACGATTATCTCAAGGACCACGAACTGGTACTCAGCGAGATGAAGATATCCGTACCGCCGGGATGGCAGGGACAGGAAAAGGCCATCGAGGATGCCAAGAAGGACCTGGAGGATAGAAAGGAGCGTGCCCTCAAGGCGCTCAATCAGGAATATGCCCCGTGGTTAAAGGGTACCGAATACGAATCCGAGATACCCGAGGAAGAAGAGGAGGACATGGAGGAAAGAGGCGGTGGTGCCATCGCACCTTCTGGAGCCATAATTCCAGGACAGATGCCTCCGTCATCCCCTACTCAATCCACACCGATAACACCGCAACCCATGCCGCCCCAGGGGCAGGTACCTCCTACACAGGCATCACCGATGCAGCCGAGACCCACAGGCTCCCCTGGCCAACCCCAGCCAATGCAGCAGAGACCCACTGGCCCACCAGCTCAACCCCAACCCTCTAAACAAGGGCAGCAGCCTCAGCAATGAACAGGCGGGGAGTTCTCCGCCTTCACATTTCCCATGTTTAATATACGGGAAGCAGGTAAGGTCTCTAAAGCTCGGAGCAGATAGTTCATGGCAACCATAGAGGAGCAGATAAAACAGACGGAAGAAGAGATATTCAATACGCAGAAGAACAAGGCCACCGAACATCATATAGGTAAACTGAGAGCCAAGCTCGCAAAGCTCAGGGCCCAACTGGAGATACACAGGGCGAAGTCCTCAGGCAGCGGGAAGGGATACTATATAAAAAAAGCCGGTGATGCCACGGTAGCCCTTGTTGGTTTTCCATCCGTCGGTAAATCCTCCCTTCTGAACTATCTTACCGGAAGCAGGTCGGAGGTCGCCGATTACCAATTTACCACTTTGGATGTAATTCCGGGCATAATGGAATTCGAGGGTGCCAAGATACAGATACTGGACATGCCGGGTATCATCAAGGGCGCATCCAAAGGCAAGGGAAGGGGGAAAGAGGTCATTGCCGCAGCCAGGAACTCGGATATAATCATCCTGATGGGTGACGTGTTCAACTACAGGATAGATGTGCTGGAAAGGGAGCTCTACGATGCAGGCATACGACTGGACCAGAAACCACCGGACATACATTTCTCCCCTTCTGAAAAAGGGGGGCTTACCGTCAGGTCCACCATAGAGCTCGAAAAGATGACAGAGGACGAGATCGTCGAGATCGTCAGGGCATACGGTCTTATATCCGGTACAATTGTCTTCAGGGAGGACGTTGAACCGAATAGACTGGTCGACTTTCTTGCGGGGAACAGGGTCTACATACCCAGTATAGTGATCATAAACAAGTACGATCAGAGCTACGAAGGTGTGGACAGGAACCTTGACAGATACGTGAAGAAGGAACATATGAAGCTCTCGGTGAAGAACCGACAAGGCCTGGAAAGACTAAAGAAGACCATCTTCGACAGCCTGGGTTTCATGAGGATATACATGAAACCACAAGGTGAGGAAGCGGACATGGAGGAGCCTCTGGTGATCCTGGAGGGTTCCGATGTCAAGGCGGTCTGCGAGCATCTGCACAGGGATTTCGTCGATTTGTACAGATATGCCAATGTCTGGGGACCCTCGGCCAAATATCCGGGACAGGCGGTCGGTATCAACCATGTCCTCAAGGACGGGGACATCTTAAGCATCATACTCAAGAAGAAGTGACAATTTTCATGGATGAACACCTGTAATAGGTACAGCTGTTGGTCGATCTGTTCCCACAACCCCGTTTAATGGATCGTCAATTACCGGGGACTCATTCGTAGACGATATATGCCTTGGCAATGATCACCGGGTCCAAGGGCTTGTCGTTGGCATCCGTTTGCACCTGCGTTATTGAGTCAACCACACTCATGCCCTGGGTGACCTTTCCGAAGACCGTATGCTCCCCATCCAGATGGTGTGCCCCGTTCTCTGCCTGGACTATGTAGAACTGTGATCCGGACATTCTGACATCGTCGCCCCTCTTCGCGCAGGCCACAGCTCCCCTATCATGCTTCAAACCGTTGTCCTGCTCTCCTTCGATGGTATAGCCGGGCCCACCTGTACCGTCACCGTTGGGATCACCGCCCTGGATCATGAAGCTCGGTATGACCCGGTGGAAGGTGAGGCCGGTGTAGAAACCCTCATTGGTCAGCTTGATGAAGTTGTCCACCGCAATGGGTGCCTTCTCCCTGTTGAGCTTGATCTTGATCGTCCCGAAGCCCTCGATATCAAGAACAGCATAGGGCTCACCGTATATCGGCTCGGTTTCATCCAGGTATACCCCGTTATCCGGTGGATATTCCGTTTCAACGAGGAATATCCTGTCGAAGGCAACGATCCCGATAACGGAGACGATGATCACACCCAGGAGTACAAGGACGGGAAGAAGTTCCGACGCGGCTTTGTTATCTGACCTGTACCTCTTCACTCTATCAGCTCCTGGTGACCTTGTTCACGGTTATCTGGAAATAAAGGGTCTTGCCCTGAACTTCCCTGTTGAAATCTATTGTTATCTGCCCCCTCGCGGATGTTACGAAGCCCTCCATTGGCGGATCCTCCGGATTCGCATCGGTGGCATTCCTTGCCCAGGATGGGTCGTACACCCTCAGGACATCAAAGGGTACCGGCAGACCCTTGTCGATCTCGGATGTCCTGTGATGAAGAGTGATGACGTTCCTTTCCGTGGAGATGTCCACAACAGTGGTGTTCCAGGGAAAACCTGGATAATCCTCACCGAAAACGGGCTGGTGGAGTATGGTTACTTCCTCTATGTCCCATTCGATGATCTCCACGTTCCAACGCCAGAAGGGGTGGATGAAGCTTTCGGAGTTCTCCAGGTCCACCTGGGGGAGACGGATATGGAAATCGCTCTTTGTCAGTGTTTCCTTCAACGGAAGTACTTGAGTCGAATTGAGAGTATAGGTACGCTCTTCATAGGCCTCGCCATATCCTTCCTGGGGAGGAATTGCCACCTGGTAGGTATCACCTTCCTTTTTACCCCGTATGCTCTTGTCGAAACCCTCGATCATATCGCCGGATCCGACGGTAAAGGTAAGATCGTCATATGTCCGTTTTTCCTGGAAGGAAATCGACTTTGGTATGGAATCGTTCCTTGCTACCTCGGGAAGAGTGGTGTCGAAGACGGGACCCTTGCCCCCGTCGGAGCCAAGGAACCTACCTATGTAATCTATGGAGACCTCATCCCCCTCCTGGATCAGCAGGACCTCCTCATCCTCTACTTCATTCTCCCATGGCCAACCATTCTCATCCACATAGGTCCATCCTGCAAGTACAATTACCATCACGATGACGATACCGATGGAGATCATGCAGAGCTTTTCATCATCCATTTTCCATACACCTCCATGATTCCTATCGCTTCTCCTCGGGGTACAGCCATGCTTCGTCGATCCGTTCGTAATCCTGGACATCGTCTTGTTCGAAGAACAAGGAGATCTCCCTTTCAGCACTTTCGAGCGAGTCTGATCCGTGAATGACGTTCCTGCTTAAATTGATTCCGAAATCCCCCCGTATGGTGCCGGGCAGTGAGTCCCTGGGATTCGTCTTTCCGAGCATCTCCCTCATTCCCCAGACCGCATTCTCACCTTCGACGATCATGGCCACAACGGGTCCTGATGTTATAAACGCCACCAGGTCATCGAAGAAGGGCTTGGCCACGTGCTCACCATAATGGTTCTCTGCCATATCACGGTCCAACCAGAGCATCCTTATTGCAGAGATCTTCAACCCCTTCCGCTCTATCCTCCGGACCATCTCGCCTATAAGCCCTCGTTGGACCCCATCCGGTTTGACCATAACAAAGGTCCTTTCCCTCATTCGGTCATCACTCCTTCACGTGAAGCTTGGACCACCGTGTCTTCCTCGGGACCCTTTTAAGCTCGATGAGGTTCTTGTAGCATTTGGTGGAACAGAAGTTGAAGACCCTTCCGTCCCTCTTTACGAACATCCTGCCAGTACCAGGTTCTATCTTCTCTCCACAGAAGGAGCATGTCTTTGCCTCCACCATCCGATCACCTCACGCTCAATTTTCTAGCTTCCCTTGCAGATTCTCTGAGGAGAAGAATATCACCGACCCTTACAGGGCCCATGGCGTTCCGTGCGATTATCCTTCCCTTGTCCTTTCCGTCTAGTATCCTGACCTTGACCTGAGTGGCCTCTCCGGCCATACCGGTCCTACCGATCAGTTCGACGACCTCTGCAGGGATCCCATCAACAGGCACAGATAATTCCTCCTTACTCCTTCTTGTTCAGTTCCTTGAGCTTCTTGGAAACCGTTTCCACCAGTACCTTTCCCTTACCCGGTTGGACTATCGCCACAGCGGTGGTCGGAACCTTCAGGGAAGCAGTGTTACCCAGCTCCTGCTTGCTTGGAACATAGGCAAATGGAATGCCTTTTTCCTCACAGAGATAGGGGACGTGCATCAATATCTCCGGCGGAGACGTATCCTCAGCAATTATCACGAGCCTCGCCTTCCCTCTCTCGATGGTCTTGGTCACCTCATTGGCTCCTTTCTTGAGCTTTCCCGTATCCCGGGCAAGCTCCACAGCCTCGTACACGGACTCGACAAGGTCCTTTGGCATATCGAACTTTACGAACTTAGCGGACATCTTCTTACCTCCTTCAGACCCAACGCATCTGCGTGGGCCTTCATCAATCATAGGCTCATTGGAAGAGCAGGGTCCATATAGGGGCCTCTTATTTATACGTTTTCGAGAGGATGCTCTCGAGTTGCGCAGGCTCCAGCGAGATGGGATAATGCACTTTTATGGAGATCGAACACCATACAGCCGCTCATCCCATATAAGGAGACGTGTGAGCTCGAACATCTGTCGATACAACATGATCGATCTTTCATATGTGGACCTATTCCACTTCTTGTTCGATCTTCCATTACCAGGTAATTACCCGCAACATTATAAGTTGTATTATGACCTTTTCGGGCCACGGAAGGTGCACCCCATGGGAGATGAAGAGGACCTCCAGGAAAGACAGGAAAAGTTCCTGAAGGATAGAAGGGACCAGGCCAAATGGTATGAATCCCTTAACCTGTACCCCGAGGCATTGAAGATCTACAGGTCCATCGAGGATACAGTGAACATTGATAGATTGGAGAAGAAGATGGGGGCAGAATACGGCAGGGAAGCATTGAGGCTGGAAAAAGAAGGAAATATCCAGCAGGCAGCAAACCTCTATTATCTCATAGGGGACCACGCGTCGGTCGGGAGGCTGAAGAGCCAACAACCCGATCTGGTCATATACTACGATGAGGAGAAAGGCGGACTTGCCAGGATGGACACTGATACAGATGATGCTGACGGGTTCTTCGAGAAGCAGAATATCCCTGATGATGTGGAGAATGTCGATAACGAAAAGAGCACCGTTTTCGAAAACAGCGATAAGGAGAAAAGGATCAAAAAGAGGAAGGTCCCTGTCAAGATGCCCAAGAACCCGAAGAAGATGAGGTTCTGCCCGTACTGCGGGGAGCGGATCTCGACCAAGAAGGAACCAAGGTTCTGTCCGTTCTGTGGTGACGAGCTCCTCTAGCCGCCTTTGGCCGGCGGGAGCCTTGGTGGAGATGCTTCATCTTCCGTGAAGAGTCTCTTCAGGTCCTTCCGCCCCTGGGATTCAAGAAGCATTCTGAGATGGTAATTATGGGAGAAACCGTCGTATGACGAGACCAGCATTATTATCACAACAAGCGACATGAGGCTTCCGATCAGGAAACCGAAGGAGAATATCGAAAGGAACGCAATGAACACCGCCACTGTGAAGAACTCCTTCTTATGGACCAGATATGCACCTGCAAGGGCCAGGACAGATGAGAGGAACATCACCGCAGCCATCAGATTGGTGTACGAGGTCGAATAATCCTTGGACCTGAACTGTGTTGTAAGAATGGGAACCGTCTCCTCCGACGATCCTTTCTCCATGGGTATATCGATCACATTCGGGGAGCCCTTCATTATTACAACCTCACCGGATGTCGTTTTGTAACCATCGGCTTCCAGTGTTATCTCCAGAGGGCCAGTTCTCACGTTCTGGAATACAACAAGTCCTTCAAGATCGGTTGTCTTGTTCAGATAATGATCCCCGCCCTCCAAGGTAACCGAAACCCCCCGGATGGGGCGACCCGTTCCGGAATCTAACACCCAAACAGAGAATGTAGATACATCGTTAGGGCTCCTCTCCTCCAGATCCTTGATCGAGAAGGAACCCGCGACAGTTGCGATGGAGGAGGCCATGCCGAGTATGGATATGATGATGAACATCACCATCACGATCCTCAGACGGCGTTCATGGTCAGGGCCTTCCAGAACCTCCACCTTCGGGCCAATCACATCGGCCTTTTCCGTCTCGAGGTCAAGTTTCATCCTGGAGGATCTGATCGGTTTACCATTCACCCGTATGCGCTCCTTGCCCCGGGCACTGGGGCGGATCTCCAGATCGATGATCGCCGAGCATTCATTACATTTTACCTCGAAACTACCCTTCTGCGCACCCCTAGGTAGTCTCAGTGATACGGGTGTCCTGCACTCGGGACATCTGGTCTCGATGGTCCTTCTGTTCAGGTTCTTTCCCCCTTGGAACATCTCATAAACCACCCACGGGGATAATAAATGATTTGGTCATCTCCCGAAAAGGATGGGGTTTTTATAATCATATTACCTTGAACGGTGGAAGTGGGGTACATGGAGACAAATAAAGGGTCCGAGGAGGTCAGGTACCTGATATCTGCCAAGGACCATATGGTCCGAAGGGCGATACATCTCGCCTCCTCCCTGGTCATCATATTCTATCTGTTCCCACCCACATTCCTGCTGCTTCCAAGCAAATTATGGCTCATTATCCTTCTGGGCATGGTCCCTCTCTTGATAGAGATCTACAGGATAAAGAAAGGCATGGCATTACCGGGACAGAGGGAGCACGAGAAGGGGACCATCGGCTCATATGCCTGGGCCCTGTGGACATCGGCGGCGATAATGCTTGTTTTACCGCAGCAGATCGGTCTTCCGGTGATAGTGATCTATACATTGGCTGACCCGGTGATCGGTGAGGTCCGGTTATGGAAGAAATGGCTCGTTTTCCCCATTGGGGCGTTGTTCGCAATGGTCATGTTCTTGGTCTTTGGCTATAGCTTATCGCTTGCCATTTTCGCCTCGGTGTTCATGATACTTGGTGAGGCGTTGGAGATCAAGGGAAAGATAGGACTGAGACCTGAACTCTTCAGGATGTACAGGAACAGGAACTTCAATGAGAACATTGTGGTGCCGTTCAAAACGGATGACAATGCAACCACCCAACTCGTTCCCGCCATTGCCCTCGGGCTTGTTTACATCTTCTATCCTTCGTGGTTCCCTGGTCCCTGGCTTTATCCCCTTATATGATAGTAAGGATTAATAATAAGGTCCGCATACCACGATTTCATAACCTGCAGGTGTGATCTAGCTGGTTAGGATTAAGGCCTTCCAAGCCTTCTGCTCGGGTTCAAATCCCGACACCTGCACCATCTCTTCTTAATTAGAATCCAATCCAAGAGATGGTGCAAGATTTGACGGGAGGGATTTGAACCCTTGGGTGGTTGATATTTTCCAAATAGATAAGTGACGATATGGAAAATTTCAACCTAAGCAAAACCTTGGTTTTGCGAAATCAAATCCCGGCACCCGCACCATTTTTCTCTCGTCAATTGGAATATATTCTCGAAAAATGGTGCTTAAATATGATGATACACGCTAAATGGAATTCATTAGATATCATGTCCATTTAGCTGGACCTTGGAACTTTGCTCACCGTCAATGAGTGGGCAGTTCCAAGGTCCCGACACCTGCACTTTCCTCTTTTTTAATATGATAGCCAGATTATTACAAAAAGAGGAAAGCCAGCCAAATCACCAATGTATTTTGAGATGAACTGATTTGGCGAGGCCTGAGACCATATCTTATTATTATCTTACTGGGTCCCAGATCAATATCCATCTCTTCTCTTATCCGTCCTATCGGGTTCACCTCCTGGACGGGACCCCCCGGGGCAAAGGGTCAAAATCATTAAGTATATCCAGAATATAATTGCTCTCAAAGAAAGTCAACGGGGATGTGATCATGAGAGGGCGAATTATTCCAATAACCGTTTGTATGTTTCTACTGATGGCCGGATTTTCCACATTGGGCTTCATGGGAGCCCATGATCCGATAGGCGAAGCCGAGGGGTTGGACATCACCGGTCTGACCGTTCTCAATACGAACACCAACTATTACGAGAATGTGACCATAAAGAGCGGCGGTATCCTCAGGATCATGCCAGGTGTGACCGTCGGGATGGCGGCAGGGTGCGGCATATACGTGGAGGATGGAAGGCTTGAGGCCCTGGGTCAGCCGAACAATAGGGCCCGCATACAGACATTGGACCCCGATCTCTGGAACGGCATATACGCTAATGAGGATTCCACCGTTTTGATCAGCTGGGGGGAGATCAGGTTTGCGGAAAGAGGTTTGGATCTTATGGGGACAGGCCACTCCGGTTCAGCCGGATCGGTAAAGGTCAACTACACGGTCTTTACAACCTGCACCCGGGGCCTATCGGCGAATGCGAACGGTTATTCCTCCCCATTCGATCTCCAGTTCAAGAACAATTCATTGTCCCATCCCGACTATGCTGTATATCTGGAAAATGCATACCATGGCGTCAGTATCGAGAACAACAGAATATACAGTGCAAAAAAGAGCGGCATCTACACCAATGGTGTTGGCTCGGTTCACATTTCGAACAACACATTTACCGAGTGTCATTACGCTGTCCAGGCGGGAATGACCGATACGGAGATCATAGTGGAGAACAACACAGTATACAACTGCTACGTAGGTTTCCTTGGAGTTTTCCTCGGCAATGCCAAGTTCTTGAACAACTCGCTGTTCACCCGGAGCAAGGGCATCTTCATGCCTCTTGTGGCCGATCTCCTGATAGAGAACAATACAGTGACTTCGATCAACGGGAAATTTGACATACCCATAGAGATCTACGATGATAGTGGAGGATTATCAACCATAAAGAACAACATACTTTCCGGATCAGGGCCGATGATAATGGCCAACAGCAGTTCCCCCGCGAATTTCGACATCTATGATAATCTGCTGCTGAACCTGTCCGAGGTGAGATACATTGACAGTACGGGAGACGGTTTCGTGGACATACCGGTCCCATGCGCAGGTACCTCAGGAGCCAGAGCAAGGTCCTGCAGGACATCGGTGTTCTACGTCAACCAGCCCGGGATCGTCGAGAGCTACGTGACCCCCAAACAGGCTTCGGAGCACGCCAGGGTCGGCTCAACGCTCAAGATGATATCCAACCCGGCAGGTTACGGGCCCAAGAACCTGGAGAGAAGGGAAATATATCACACACTGCTTCCGGTGATAGAATGGCCGATGAACTTCACAGGTGAGGAAAAGGAAAATCTCATCTTCTATCCCGGTACACATATGAACTATGCAACCGTGGACAGTACCTATCACAGCGGACTTTCCAACTTCACGGTCAGGAGCGGCCCTGTATCCGTGAAGGTCGTGGGATCGCATAATGTCACACTGTCCAACATCGACTGTCACACATACGACCTACCTGTCCAAGCAGGGATATCGGTGATCAAATCCCGGGATGTCACCATAAGGAACTGCATTACAAGCTACAGCTTTTTGTACGGCATCAATATAGGAAGGTCGGAAAGGGTCGTGATCCGTGATACCAGCATCTGGATACCCCAATCAATAGGCGTGAACATTCAGGATTCATCTGATATCAAGGCAGATAACGTATCGGTCCGCATATCCAACGATATTGGAATCAGATCCAACAATTCACAGATATACTGTAACGGCTCGGAGATAATGGGAAAGAACATGGCTGTAATCCTGGAGGAAAGTTATGACTCCACCTTCTCCAACTGCGAGTTCAGGACTCCCGATACCGCTTCCGAAACTGTGGTCATAGAAGATACAAGGAACACATTGATAGAGGGATCCATGTTCCATATCGGATACAAGAACTCGGACATCTACGGTCTCCATCTTACCAGAGATGCACAGGGCACCGTGGTGGAATCATGTCTGTTCAGTGGTGATGAAGGGCATTTGAACACCATAGCTGGAATATTTTCGGATGGCAATATATCTGGTTCAAGGTTCCTGAACTCCACCTTCCAGCATACAACCGCAGGAATTGTCGTCGGTGCCTCTGGAAACATCGCCAACACCGACCTCATCATGAACGGGAACCTCTTTGCTAAGAACCAATATGGCATAATTACGAGCTACTACGGAGACCTGACCCTATCTAACTGCACGATCGGACAGGGGGATATCGGAGCCCATATCACCCGGACGGAACTTTCGGCAGAGGACCTGAGCATGTACCAGGTGGACCAAGGTCTGTTATCCATGCATAATCATTTCACTGTTCGTAACTCACATATAAATGCCGATGTTGAAAGTATAAATACAACTGATACGGACGGGTCCAGGGTGGTCGACACCACTCTTTTCAACATCCCGATAAGTCTTAACCTGAACAGTGATACCGAAAACCACGTAAGTTTGGATAATTGTACAGGAGAGCAAAACTTTTCAAAAATAAAGGCGGACGGATGTTATGCCAACTGGACCTGGCCTCTCCAGGTCAATGTCTGGGATGAGATCGGCATGCCACAACCGTCCATTCTATCGGTGAGCTCACCAACATTCGGCGAGGTATACAACGATTCCATGGATGGCACCCAACGTGTTGACCACCTTCTCGGTTGGTGGACGGACATCTCAGGCAACCACGATGTGAGCGATTACACGGTTACAGTTCAGGATGCCGAGAACTCGGAAACGGATCATCCGACCATGCTTTCCTATCAGATATCCGAGTTCGTATTCAACCACAGACCGAAGTTGACATTTGCAGCACTCCATGAGATAGAATTGTACGAGGACGAGATATGGTCAGAGGACATCTCTGATTGGTTCACCGACAGGGATACCATCGTGATCGAACTTGACAGCGTGGCAGGACCGAACGTGTCGGCCTCACTGGACGGCAGCACATTGACCGTAACTAATTCGGACCAGGACCTGTACGGGGATGGTTCCCTGCAGCTTACCGTCACGGACACCTTCGACGAGGAGCTGCTGCACGAGGTGGAGGTACATATCCTTCCGGTGAACGATCCCCCCGTGGTCGATCCAATACCAGCGATGAATTTATCGGAGGACGGGCAGGGGTGGATGAACCTCTCAGGGTACGTTTCGGACGTTGACAGCTCGAACCTCACCTTCAGTAATGCCACTGCCAATAACTTCACCATCCAGTGGACAGGTCCGATGAACTTCACATTGATCCCGGACCCTGACTGGTACGGAACCCAGAACATAACACTCCGTGTTACCGACGGGGAGCACGTGGTTGACGCGGTGCTCGTGGTCAACATAACACCGGTCAATGATGCGCCGGTATGGTCAGGGGACCCGGTGATAGATGTCACGGTCGACGCCGGGGAAGAGGAAACCATCGATATCGACGGACTCTTCTCGGATGTGGACGATGAACTCGAGGACCTCACCATCACCTTCGACAGCGAGCAGGCAACCTATTCGGGAGGCAAGGTAACGCTTGACTATCCTCCCGATACCGGGAACATGACCGAGATGATCACCGCGACCATATCTGACGGAGACCTGGAGACCACCTTCGCCATAAACGTTACCGTCATCGAGAGACAGACCTCACCGGATGATTGGACCATTGAAGACTCTCGGGTGGAAGTGGACCCACAGACCGGGGATTGGAACGTCAGTGCCTCCGGTGGCGAAGGACAGGACGTATACATCGTTATCGATGGCCTGGGCTCCTACAAGCTGGAGGAGACCTCCCCCGGAGAATACTCTATTATCATACCTGCCTCCGAGTTCGAGGATGGTACAGAGTATGATTATCACTTCAGTGACACCGAGGGTGGCGATGATATGACCGGAGGAGCCCACACGGGTTCCGTAAAC
Organism: Thermoplasmatota archaeon; assembly: GCA_046483845.1. Lineage (GTDB taxonomy): Archaea > Thermoplasmatota > Penumbrarchaeia > Penumbrarchaeales > Penumbrarchaeaceae > JAYEPK01. The sequence goes on from JAWOCK010000005.1 coordinate 20,856, forward strand.
CAGCCGGTGATCGGTGATGACGACGTGGAGGATGACGATGTGGAAGATGATGACGAAGAGAAGGATGACGGCATCCCAGGCTGGATCATATTACTCGGGATCATTATCCTGATCCTTGTCGCGGTCATTGCCTTCCTGATGCTGTCGAACCCCAGCAAACCGGATTATTATGACGAGGAGCTGGATGAAGAGTGAACCGACGAGGTTGAGCTCGAGGTCCGAACCTCTTTGAAGTCCTTCCTTCCATCGGGCGGGCAAGATACGGTCTAGGAACTGTTCCGATAGAGCTAAATATTTGTTGAAGGAACGTTCCAGTCTAAATATATAAACACCCGGACATGTGTCACAGGGTGTAAGGATGAGCGATATGATCAAAGGTTTGTTCGTGTTTGCCGTTTTATCCATGTTCGTTCTCTCGGTCCCTTTGGGACTCTCCGAGGACGCCGAGGCGGCAGAGGGTATAGAGTTCGGTGATCTGGAGATATACACCAGGATAGGCAACCACTATGCCTCTACGGAGATATCTGCAGAGTTCCGAAATAACATGGATCGTGCACAGGAGATCGTTTTCAACATTGACATACCAGAGGATTCCATGATGACCAATATGTCAATCACCATAGATGAGATCACCAGTTATGCACAGGTTAAGATAAAGGAAGAGGCGGAGCAGGATTATCAGGAGGCAAAGGAGAACGGTACCACAGCGACCAAGATCTCCGGCACATCGGACCCCACCCTCTTCAGGGCGACCCTCAACATGGAGGCGAACAGCACCATGTCGGTATCTGTCAGGTACGAACAGCTCGTGGTCAAGGAGATGGGGACCTACACCTTTGAGCTGCCCTTTGGTACCTTCTCAAATGCAGAGAGCTTCGAAACCCTTGATGTGGACATCGATCTCAGGACCATTGGAAACATCACCGCAATCAAGATAGATCAGGGAACCGTAACCCCCACTGATAATGATATCTCCCCCATCCACAGGATACTGAACCACACCTCCTCTCAGTTCCACATAGATGACAGGATCATAATTGAATACGAAGAAGAGGCCCCTCCCGTCAACGGAACAATGGAGACCTACGTCAATGATATGGGAGGCTACTTCATGCATGTTTTCTCCCCTCAGCTGGAGGAACTCGGCGACTATCTTCCCAAGGACATAATTTTCGTCCTTGACAGATCGGGCTCCATGGAGGGAAGGAAGATGGAGCAGATGAAGGACGCCTTCGGTGAGATAGTCCACCAGCTGAAACCCGAGGACGATTTCAACGTGATAACCTTCGCAAGCGATGTCAGCTATTATAATGGTGAACTGATCCCGGCCACCCAGCAGAACATGGACGATGCTGAGGCCTATATAGATGATATCAATGCTTATTCATCTACAAATATCAACGAGGCGCTCCTTACAGGACTGGACATGTTCGACACACAAGACAATGCGCTTCCCATAATGGTATTCTTAACGGACGGGCTCCCCACTGAGGGTACCACGAACATACCGACGATCAGACAGAACGTTCTGAACTCGAATTCCATCGGTGCTTCCATATATTCTCTCGGTTTCGGGGAGGACCTGAACTTCGAGTTCCTCTCCGCATTGAGCCTGGAGAACAACGGTCTGGCCTACAAGATACCGGAGACGATCGACGCTTCCAACATGATGCAGGGATTCTACGAGACCATCTCGATCCCGCTATTGATGGACATCCACTTCGACTACTCGTCAGGTACCTTCGACGTGCTTCCAACCTACATACCGTCCCTCTTCCAGGGATCCGAAGCCGTGGTGGTCGGAAGGTTCGATCCAGCAATGGAGAGGATCGTCAGCACCGTGACGGCACAGACAAGCGAAGGACCAAGGGTGTTCGAGGAGAGCTTCCCCGTTGAGCCATCGGAAGAAAATGACTTCATATCCCGTCTCTGGGCATTCAGGATGATAAGGAACAAGCAGGATGATATACTGGTCCAGGGGGAGACAGCACAGCTAAAGCAGGCCATCATTGACATAGCCCTGGAGTACTCCTTCGTCACACCGTATACATCCTTCATACTCGTTGTTGAACAGCCAAAGGAGCAAAACGAGCTTGATGAACCCATTGAAGGGGACCCCACTTATGAAGATGATCAGGACGGAGTGGGCGACAACGCCGATGGATATCCTGAATGGAACTATGATGACGGATCGGGAGCAGTCGATGATGATACCGATGGTGATGACCGGCATGCAGATCCTCCCGTACCGGGAGCTTCGCAAGGCGAAGAGGAAGGGGATTCCGGTATCATGCCCTTTGATAAAAATGACTCAAGTTCAATGATCTTGATCATCCTGGTCGTAATAGTGGTCATTGCTACCCTTGTAATGCTCTTTATCTTCGGCTATTCGAGGATCAGAAGGGATCAGCTCCTGGAGCAGGAGAACAGGAAGAAGATATACGAGAAGATCCTGGAGGATCCCTCGATACATTTCAGGGCTCTTCAGAGAGCGGTCGGCCTGGAGGTCGGGGTGCTCTCACACCACCTGAACGTCCTTGAGAAGGAGCAGCTGATAGTATCGGAGCAGGACGGGAACAACAGGCGCTTCTGGGGAGCAGGGATCAAACACGATGACAACAAGGTGCGTCTCTCCAGGATACAGGAGAACATACTGAGATCCATAGAGGAGGAGCCAGGTATCAACCAGTCGAGCATAGCCAAGAAGCTGGGCGTTTCCAGAAAGGTGGTATTCTACCATTTGAAGTTCCTTAGAAGAGCAGGCATGGTAAGAGAGGAGAAGGAAAAGAGAAGAACCCACTATTATACCAGGGAATGAAAGTATTTAAATCCGGACCGGCTCATCAAAGGATATGGTATCGATCATCCTGGATGCTTCCGCTTTCCTATCCGGCAAGTTCACTTCACTTCCCCGGGGTTATGAGACCGTTATCACAACATCTTATGTGGAAGAGGAGGTAAGGAGAGGAGCACCGGCAAGGTCCCTCGAGAACCTGTTATCAGCGGGGCTGAAAGTGAAGGACCCCGCTTCGGTCGGGAATGCGGAAAGGGCGGCGGAAAGAACCGGTGATATCGAGCTCCTTTCGAAGGCCGACATCAGCATAATTGCACTGGCCCTTGAACTTGAGAATGTACTGGTCGTCACGGATGATTTCAGGGTCCAGAACGTCCTGAAGGACATGGGCATCAGGTTCGAGCCCGCAGGGGAGCTCGGAGGCAGGACCATTAATGACGTCTGGAAATGGACATATAGATGCTCGGGATGCGGGAGGTATTTCGACGAACCCGGGAAAAAGGATATCTGTCCCGTATGCGGATCGCAGGTCAGAAAGAAGAAGAAGAGATGAATCAGGTCAGGGGTTCTATTTTCAGATTGGGATATCCGTGATCGGGGTCGGGCATTATTGCAAAGATACCGGTCTCCGGTTTTATTCCATAAAAGCAGGGAATTGAATTCAACTTCACCATCCTCAGATATACATCGGACATGTTCCTGATGCCCTGGCCGATCTTGAGGCCGGGTTTGGCTATTCCGATTCCCAAAGTCTTCGTGACCTTGGTCTTGGATATACCGGTCAAAAGGTGCCTCAGGGTAAGGGATTCACCGATCAGGTATTCCATGGTATCCAATCCCACGAAGTCAAGGTAAGGTCTCTTCTCCTCTCCCCTTAGCACCTGGATCGCTTCAAGGCCTCTCTGCTGGACGCTCTCCTTCCTCGACGATCCCATGGGAATGATGTAATTCTTGTCAGAAGAGGATGAGAAATAGTCCAGAAATACCAGTTTCATGGACAGGGTATCCTTTTCTATGAACTCCATCATGTCATCCCTTATGGATTCCGGGTGCTCTCCCGCAGGAGGTACCATGAGGATCCCATTCCCGTTCATTATGAAGTTTAGAAGTGTGGGTCTGAGAAGCAGAAAATATTCCCTGGAGGTGATATTATCATCGATATCGATTATGTTGTAGCTACCCCGCTGATATCCTCCTCCAAGGATATCATCAAGGTCCTGAAGGCCCGTCGAGAAATGGGTATCGCTGTCCTCGATGACGATCCATTCACCTTTTGATATGTCCTTGAGATCCCATGGAAGGAATGAACAGAAGGTACCCTTGTGCAGTGTGAAGGTGTACTTGGAATGTTTTACCTCCACCCCCCTCATCTTCTCCAGGCTGAGAGCTCTGTAACGTCGTCCCTCCTCCTCCCCGAAATAGAGCCTCACCACCCCGCCTGCCAGATGGTCCAGGTAGGAGGTACCCTGCTCCTCCTGTACCATTATCGCGGATACATTGGTGCTCTGGACCAGTGAGACTATCTCCTTCATCTTCCTCTCGGGGTTCTCGTACTGCTCGGTTATGGCATCTATCGGATCGAACAGCAGGTAACCTATCGGGTCCCCGTCGTTCTTGGTGTTCAGGGAATCGAATTCCCTCTTGAACCAATTGGGATCGGCCATCTTTGTGTTCCCGTGGAAAGGGTACATCCTGCTCTTATCGGTCCCCTCCAGCAACCATGGGAGCTCTGCCGACATCTGGTCCTGGTCCATCCTTGAGAAGATGGTGATGCCTTTCTTGCTCTTGCAGAGAGCTCTCATGCACTCCAGCGAGAAAAGTGTCTTTCCCGAACCCGGAGGACCTTTGATGAGAAGGATCTCTCCCACGCTCTCACGGAAGAAGCTGATGATCTCCGGGGGGATGTGGCTCACAGGGTCCTCTGTCATATTATTGTTACAGGGACCGGTCATAATAAAAGTGTCGATTATATTCACCGGTGTGTTGAATAACATGCCCAAGGAAAATAAAGAAAGGGCCAAAGGCATAGAGGTCCGCTACTCAAAGGATATGGATGAAGAGAAGAAAGAGTCCATAGGAAGTGTTCTGGACCTTTTCCAAGGCCCACTTTTCGAGCAGATGGTACGCGATACTGTTGCCGAGTTCTGCCTTGAGGGGCGATTGATATACGACCCCGAGACCGACGAGTTCTACGAGAGGGTGGACCATCTCAAACTGATAGCCGAGAGACTGATGGAAGAAGGCGAGCTCTAGAATATATCACCAAGGTTCGGAACCACGATCCAAAGTGCGACTATTGTCCCCAGAACGGCCTCCCCCACCATGAGTCCGGTGGCCATCATGTAGGTCCCCATGACCTTGAAGGTCTTCATGTCCTCTCCCCAGTTGTTACGCTCGGCCGTGGGCTCCAGATACTTCTTCTCCCAGATATCCCGGGAGATGCCCCCGGCGAGCATGGGGATCTGTATCCCAAGCGGCAGATACATTCCCAGACCGAAGGCCGTTCCCATGCCTATCAGAAGCTCGAGGAACACCCCCAGGAACATGCCGAAGAAGAATATCTTCCATTGTATGGCACCCGAGATTATGCCCTTGACGAATATGGTGAAAGCATGTGCCTGCGGAGCTGCAAGGTTCAGTGAGCCCTCTCCGAGACCAATGGAAAATATCACCGCGAATATGCCGGAGATGATGGCGCCGGGGATTATTCCCATGGTCAGACCCCTTACGAGATCGTGCGGCCTGTTCCCGCAGTAGAGTCCGATCTTGAAGTTCATCACCACATCGCCGGACATGGATATGGCTGCCCCGAATACGGTTGTCCCCACCAGCGACATCACGATTATCATGCTCTGGGACATGTTCACCCCGAATAGAGGCATGACCCAGGTGAACACCAACATCAGTATCAGAAGCACCAGGAAGGATGTAGCGGATACGGGTTCGGTGCCGGTCTCTCCCATGACCTTCACTGCGATCGCCCCCAGTGCGAAGGTCAAGAACACCAGAAGTATGGAGAATATTATGGAGGAGAACCAGTGAAAGCCCCCTATGGTGAATATGGTCCAAACCAGCAGGGTTGTGATTATCATGACCATCCATATGTGCTGTGCCGGCCATTCATACCATCCTACCCCGGGAATGTACACCGCCTTGGAATGCTCTTCATCGCCCTTTGCGACCCCCATCACGTCCTTGAACACGGTCTTGAACACCGGCAGCATCTTTATCAGCGCCGTTGCGCCTCCGCCAAGGATACACCCTATGGCCATGACCCTGGCTATGTCGTATGCCGCCCATGCAGCAGAGGTCGGGATCCCGTCGAAGGATGTACCTGAAAGATCCGCTCCGAAGAACAACCCCATCTGGGAGACATCGAAGAAGGAGCCCCCTCCCGGGGTCCCTGCCCAGTAATAAGGAGCATGGGTCCAGACAGATATAGGTATCACAACCCACCAGGTGAAGGCGGTTCCCAGGAATATCAAAGTGGCCGTCTTCGCCTTCATGAACCAACCGAGCCCGAACTGGATCGGGATCAGTGTGATGGTGAACACCGTATACTTTGCCGGTTCGGGTGTGAGTACTATGTCCCCTCCGAAATAGTACTTTGACAGGCCAAGCTTCAATGAGATCCAGTCCAGGAATGATATATTGCCGCCCAGGAGCTTCAGAGAGCCCCCCGAATGGAAAATGGGGAAGTCCCTGAGGAACGTGAAGGCCGCCGTCCCCCCTATCCATGCAAATGCCTGCCTCACTGAGGTCCTGGCCTGTGCTGTTGCTTCCGCGGAGGATGCCCTTGACAGGTCAAGGAGCTTGACCATGGCCTCGAAACCGGGCGTCGGAAGAGGATCCTCGACCAGCCATATCCTTCGAAAGATGATGAAGTACATCACACCCAGGACTCCGGCTATCATCACCGATATTATGGCTATGGGCAGAAGGGGAGATAGCGCCGACTCGTCTATCAGGAAAGACCCGCCCACCTTCTCCGCCGGATCAAGGGCCAGGATGTAAATGGCCGGAAAGGTGAAGACGAAACCGGTGCAGATCATTGCTGCGCCGTTTGATGCGGTCGCAGCTATGTTCAGCGTGGGCGGCGGAAGCTTGGCGGCCATACCCAGAAGGTAGACCATGTACCATGATCCTGCAACCACCATTCCGACCTTAAGGCCAACATATTGATTCACCATGGCGAAGAGAGCGCCTATCAAGATGGCTATCAGCACCCATTTCCAGGACCATGCCTTGAAGGAAAAAGCCTCCCTCCGGTTCTTCTCGTCCAGGTACTGCTCGAGCGCCCCGGTGTTGAAGTTCATGAACATATCCGGATCGAACCAATCCATGGTACCCTTCTCTACCTTCTCGATACCTTTCGGTGTCATTGGTTTTCGGTAGGCTGATTTCCTCACCCTGGGCACGTTACCACCTAAAAGAACTTGAGAGCGTTCCAGACCGATGCTCCTTTGAAGGGGTTTTGAATATATAACCATTGGTCATTCTGGAATGTATATCTGCTTAGTTTCGCATACCCTCGAATAAGGTTATAAGTAGATCATCCATACACCTATTGCTATTGTAGGGATCCCCGTTTCAAAGGATGTGCAAGATTATGTTCTCGATAGAGGTCAAGGTCGGACTAAAGAAAGGTGTAAGCGATCCGGAAGGTGCCAACACCCACAAGTCACTGGAGCTTCTGGGCTACGACGGTGTGAGATCCGTCAAGAGCCTGAAGATGTACAGGATCGATCTGGAGGCTTCTTCCAAGGAAGAAGCGGAGAAGATGGTGGAGGAGATGTGCATTAAGGTGCTGACGAACCCGGTCATACATACCCACGAGATCTCCATCCTCTGAGGTGAGAGCATATGGATATATCCCACATGTTCGAAGAGTTGGACTTGGATGCCCCTGTAAGGAAGATAAAGATACGGGACGCAAGCGACGAAGAGCTGCAGGCAGTTTCCGATCTATTGGCCATCGGCCTCTCCGTTGAAGAGATGGAGAGGGTAAGGGGATATTTCGCCTCCGAGGGAAGGGACCCCTTCGACATAGAGCTGGAAGCATTGGGACAGGCATGGTCCGAGCACTGCTGCTACAAGTCCTCAAAGTACTTCATGAAAAGGTCGTTCATGGGAATAGACCCCGGAAGGGTCATGATCAGGGACGAGGACGCGGGTGTGGTTGAATTCGACGAGGAGCATGCTTATGTTGTTGGGCTCGAGTCGCACAACCATCCTTCTGCAATAGGTCCATACGGTGGGTCCGCCACCGGAGTGGGCGGGATAATCAGGGACGTGTTCTGCATGGGTGCACAGCCCATAGCGGTGGTGGACCCTCTATTCTTCGGGCCCCTTGACCTTTCCTACGACAAGGTTCCGGAGGGGGTAAATCATCCAAAGTTCATATACAAGGGAGTGGTGGCAGGAATAGGGGATTACGGTAACAGGATAGGCATACCCACCGTTGCCGGCATGGTGAGCTTTCATCCTGGCTATACCGGGAATCCGCTGGTCAACGTGGGGGCACTCGGCATAGGAAAGAAAAAGGACATGATCCATTCCAGGGTGGGTGGAAAGGACGAGATCTACATACTTGCCGGCGGAAGGACCGGCAGGGACGGGATACATGGGGTCACCTTCGCCTCCGCGGACCTATCAGCGGATTCGGAGGAGAAGGACAGGGGATCCGTACAGTTGGGAGACCCGATAACCAAGGAGCCACTGATCCATTCCTGCCTTGAGATGAATTCCAGGGGTCTCCTTGGGGGAATGAAGGACCTCGGCGGCGGGGGGCTCTCCTGCGTATCCGGTGAGATGGCGCTCGATGGTGGTTTCGGGGCCGTAATCGACCTTGACAGGATGCCCCTCAAGGAGCCGGACCTCTCTCCCTGGGAGATATGGGTCTCCGAATCCCAGGAGAGGATGATGGTCTCGGTGGCCCCCGACAATGTGGAGGAAGTGCTCCACATATTCAAGAAATGGGACGTGGAGGCCACGGTGGTTGGCCGGGTCGTGGAGGGAAAGAGAGTGGAGGTCAGGTGGAAAGGAGCAACCATATTGGACCTCGACCTTGACTTCTTCACCGCTGGTCCTGAGTACTGCCGTGTTTACGAATCCAAGGAGGTAAAGAGGGAGATAGAGGAGACCCCGTTCCCGGAACCCGACAGGTCCGGTTTCGAGAGTTCACTGCTGGAGCTCCTTGCTTCGCCGAACATATGCTCCAAGGAGCCGGTGTTCAGGACCTTTGACCATGAGGTTCGGGGCAGGACCGTGATCAAACCTGCAGTTGGAAAGGTCTTCACCCCCGGTCCCTCGGACGCCGCGGTGCTCAAACCTCTGGAGGACTCCGACAGGGGACTCGCCTTGACGGCGGATGTGAACCCATACTTCTGCGAGATCGACCCGTACCGGGGAGCACTCTCGGCGGCGGAGGAATCCATCAGGAACCTGGTCTCGGTGGGCGCCAGACCAAATTCGGTCACCGACTGCCTTAACTTCGGGAATCCGGAAAGACCCGACCGTTTGGGTGATTTCGAGATGGCCTGCAGGGGACTGGGAGACCTTGCCAGGCACTTCGATCTGCCTGTAGTATCAGGCAACGTATCGCTCTACAATGAATCCGATACCGGAAAGGTTCCGCCCACCCCCACCATAATGATGATCGGCATAGTTGAGAACATCAATAAATGCACCACATCTGACCTGAAGAAGGAGGGGAACATGATCTACCTGATCGGGGATACCAGCCACGAGATGGGAGGATCGGCATACTACAGGATAATGGGTTCAAAATGTTCGTGCGTTCCCGACGTTGACCTCCCTAGGTCCAGCATGATAATGGAGGGCTTACTGAAGCTCATCGACAAGGGACTCCTGGGATCCGTACACGACCTGTCGGAAGGAGGGCTTGGCGTTGGGATCGCCGAGATGTGCATCGGAGGGCACATCGGGGCCGAGATAAACATCAATGAGATAGAAGGAGAGAAGCTCAGGAAGGATGCGAAGCTCTTCTCGGAATCGAATTCCAGGTATATCATCGAGGTTGAGCAGAGGAACGCCCTACAGGTAGAGGAGGAGCTCTCCATAAGTGGGGTCCCCTTCACCAAGATAGGAACGGTGGGGGGAGCATCCCTCATCGTCTATGATGCTGAGGAGGTCCTGATGGACATACCGGTGGACATACTGGACCATGAATGGAGAAATGGTCTTTACGATCTTATGGGGGGTTCCAATTGAGACCGGAAGAGGTGAAGGTCTGCATCCTCAGGATGGAAGGTACCAACTGTGAACAGGAGACACATGATGCTTTCAAGAGGCTGGGGGCGGACCCCGAGTTCGTTCACCTCAAACAGCTTGAAGGCCGCGATGTCAGAAGAGGGGAATCCAGGAGCCTGGACGATTTCCATATAATGATGTTCCCCGGCGGTTTCTCGGCCGGTGATTACATCAGGGCAGGCGCCATCTTCGCCGCCAGGCTCAAGGCTTCACTTTCCGGGGACATAGTGAAGTTCATTGAAGAGGGCAAGGCCATTGGAGGGTTCTGCAACGGCTTCCAGATAATGGTGGAGCTGGGCATACTTCCCGCCCTGGACTGCACCGTGTCCGACCATCCCCAGGCGGTCCTGCACGCCAACGATTCCGGGAAGTTCGAGTGCAGGCCCACCATGTTGAAGCATTCGAACAAAGGCAAATGCATGTGGACATCCGGTCTCAAGGAAGGTGAGCTTCGCCTTATTCCCTCGGCCCATGCGGAGGGCAAGTTCATGCTCCCCCATGAGAGCCAGAAGAGCGAGGACAGGCTCTACGATAGGCTCTTCGAAGAGGACAGGGTGGTTTTCAGGTACGCCGATGAGACCGGGGACACGGATGCCGCATACCCCTATAATCCCAATGGAAGCAGGTACAATATAGCGGGGATCTGCAACGACGTTGGCAACGTCTTCGGGATGATGCCCCATCCGGAGAGGGTCTTCTTCAGGAACACGCACCATGATTGGTACCGGCGAAGGATAGGTCCGGAGGAAGGCGACGGCAGGGCGATCTTCGGGTCGGTGCTCGATGGAATATGCAAGAAGTTCTGAACCTTACCGCGGAATGGGGGCTATTCCTCTTACTTTACAGGACCATATCTGGTGTTGTTAATACCATTAACAATTCAGTAGCTTTGTAGGATCGTTGGGCCATCTCATTGATCGATATCTCCTGAAAATCCTTTCTTCGATGGATGACAAGAAATATCGGAAGGAAGAATAGGAACCAGGAATGAGTAAGATTATCCCTGTCTCTTCTGTGGCGAACCTTATTTTCAAACGGAGGTCGCGAGCTTGAATCGCTTCCTTACGGGGGTCTCGATGATGTAGTCCTTCAGGCCCTCCTTGAACAGATCGAAGGAGCCTGTCTCCTCGAAGTTCTTTGCATCCTCCTCGGTCTCCCAGAAACCTATGTCAAATGCCTCTCCGGTCTCCTCGTTGAGGAACATCTGGGCCTTAATGAAGCCTTTGTGCTTCCTTGCCTCTTCCATGACCATGTTCTCCCATTCCTTCACCGCATCCTCGAAGATACCGGGTTTGAACTTGTAATGTATAAGACCAGCGTACATCCAGGAACACCTCATGTATTGTATTCGAAAGAGCCCTATATAATCCTATCCGAGATTGCGCTCTCAGACATGTTCCTCGGAGACCTGATAGACCATCAATTTGGCAAGGACCACCACAGCGTGCTGTACCTGATCGATCCTTATATCATGGTCATCGTAGGACTGTGGGAATCCTCCCACTACCTTCTCAGGCAATGGGAACATCTCCGCTTCCTCCTCATCGAACTGGAAGTTCATCAGGAACCTGGCACCGAGTTCTGCCGAACTCCGGAACCTCTCCTCCTCATCCGTATCGTTCATCCTCTTTGCAAGCAGGAAGGAATCCATCACGGCCTCTATCCTGCTGGCCGAGGCGGATGTGGGGTTGTAGCCCCAGGTACCGATATACTTCTCCTCGGAGGTATATTCCGGAAGGTTCTGGCCCCTCCTGCAGTTATCCGCAGTATCATAGCAGAATCTCGTGTATGATGAGTTATCCACCCACTGCAGGGTATGGACCATGGCCTCCACCGCCCAGGGCGAATATGCGGTATAACCCGTTCCGAAATAGGAATTGTAGTATCCGAAACCCTTCTCCAAGGCATCAAGATATCTCGGGTCCCTAAGGACATCATACAGCCGGGACAGTGCCAGCAGGGCTTCCCCGGGGTAGTAGTCCGAATGCTCATCCTCCTTGTCAAGGTAAAAGCACTGGAAGCTGCCGTCTGTCTTCTGCATCTTGAGAATGAACTCTCCGAGCTGGGAAAGCTCGGTCTCGTAATGGGCGTACGGGTCCAGCTTCTCCACCTCCGAAACGGCAAGTACGGTCAATGCCGCTCCGCCGAGTTTGGCATACATGTTCCTGACCATGTATGCCACCCTTGTCCCATCGATCTCGGAGGTTGCCATGTGCTTTGACAATGCGTAGTTCAGCGTCGAGATCGTCCCGTTGTAATGGTCCGGGTCCCTGGTGTACTTGAAGATCAGGGCCAGGGAATAGGTGGTCGCCGAGTGTCTCAGTAGATTGTACCGGGGCTCGTTTTTGTCCTCCACAGGATCGTAATGATAGTCCCACTTTCCGCTCTCCTGTATATGGGACACGAGATAATCCCCTGCCGAGAAAAGGGAGGCCATGATGCTTTGGTTGAGATCGTTGTACTCCGGCAGGTCGAATCTGCTGAGGTCTCCGGGCGGGATCATGGGATAGGGGTTCCGTTGCTCGTTGAGTAGCATCAATCCTATCAGACCTGAGGTGAAGACGATCATGGTGACCAGCAGGACCAGTATGGATCTGTTCATTCTCATATCGATCAAATCTCCTATCACTTTGAAATATGTTTTCCCCGGAGCCCTTTCATTGATCATCCGGGTCCATGTGAACATTGATGATCGTGCCGCTCCCGAACCTCTCCTTCACCTTGTCCTCCACGACCTCCACTATGCTATGGGCGGACCGAACATCCATTGGGGCTTCCACCTTGATATGTATGTCTATAACAGCACGGCCCCCCACGCTTCGGGTCTTCAGATTATGCGGCTCCTTGACACCATCGACCCCGCTTATCAAGTCCATTATCTCTTTTTCCGTCCTTTTATCCAGACTTGTCTCAACCAGTTCCCTGATACAGTCCCTCATTATCTTGAACGCTACCCAGAAGATCAAAATGGTAACCAATACGGCTGCTATGGGATCCAGGACCGCCCATGTACCGCCAAGAAGCAGTGCTCCGCCTATACCGACCAGGGTCGCTGCGGATGATAGTGAATCTGTTCTGTGGTGCCATGCGTTGGCTATCAACACTTTCGAGCCTATCCTTTCTCCGGTCCTTTTGGTATACCAGTAAAGGGCTTCCTTGACAAGGATGGACACCACCGCTCCCAATAGTGCTACAGGTTTTGGTAAAGTGAGCGGTTTACCGTTGATCGCATCCTGGATCAACAACGATGATCTGAAAAGGATGACTGCACCCGCCCCCACCAAGACCAGTCCGATTACCATTGTTATCATGGTCTCTATCTTGCCATGTCCGTAACGGTGACCCTCGTCGCTTGGTTTTGACGATGCCTTGACCCCGAACAATACCGCTATGTCGGTTGCCAGATCGGAGAAGGAATGGATACCATCGGCTATCATTGCCGAGCTCGTACCTATGATCCCGAGAAAGATCTTCAGGAAGGCCAGGAAAAAATTGGCAACGGAACCGATAATGGTTACCTTCGAAGCTTCCTTGAAACGATCCGTTTTCCCTTCCTCTGTCATTGTACACAGGCAGAGGGCAAAGAAGTAGATATAATTGATTATTTTTTCAATCATTTTGGAAAATATGTTCGCTACCCCTCATCATGTAAGGTCAAGCTAGTTCTAGATATGATTATATAGTGCACATTTCAATCGAGATTCGAATTGGAGGTATTACAGATGGTTCATGAATCGGGGGATCAGCCGGACATCGATCTTGGTGAGCCTTTAAGATGTCCCAGATGCGATGTGATGATGAAACAGATAGTGGTCATGACAGCTTCCACACCGGTGGAGGTGGATCACTGCACCGAATGTGAGGGTTACTGGTTCGACAAGTACGAACTGGAAAAGGTATTGGATGAAAGGATGGAGGGACCTTTTCCCTACAGGGACACGGAAACCGACGAGGCGGATTTCACGTGTCCAAGGTGCGGGGGAGAGACCGATACAAAGAACCTCTGGGACATCAAAGTGGAACTATGCCTGCACTGCAATGGTTTATGGCTTGATGAAGGGGAGCTGCGGGAGGTCCAACAGAGATACAGGTTGGAAAAGAACCAGAACAGATTGATCGATCTTCTGAGAAACGTCATTGATGAATGATATGGTAGACCCGTATCTCATTGACCTTTGCATAGCAAGATTTAATAATCATTTTTCATTCACATGATAGGTTGAACTGATGTAGCTAAGCCCGGCCCACCTTCGGAAGATCACGGATCTTCCTGGCTCTTGAAAGGCTCTCTTTCAAGATCTGGAAAACCTATGGTTTTCCAAAGACTTTGTGGAAGTGTCCACAAAGACGGTTCCCGTGGGCCTTGTTAGCTATCCATGAACGCCAATAAAATGCAGAGGTAGCTAAGCCCGGCCCACGGCGCCGGACTTGAAATCCGGTGGGCGCAAGCCCTCGGGGGTTCGAATCCCCTCCTCTGCGCTCTTTTATCTTTTCAACAAATTTGTTTTTAAAGCATTGAAAAGATAAAAGCCTACCAAATCGCCATCTCTGCATATCAACTGCTGATTTGGTGAGGTCCGGGACCATGTTTATGATATATGTTACTGGGTCCCGGATCAGGAAATGATCGATCCTATCTTCATTATTTTGAATATCATTCGAAGATAGAATACCGCGGAGGGATTCGAACCGGAGGTTCTGGCACTTTTCCGATTCGCCTGCTCCGGAAAAGCGGCAGGCGTGGAAGATCTCTGATTTTCCAAACGTCCGAACCCTGTAGTGTCTTGGGAATTCGTTATAGTTACCATCCGAAGATACCCTGTCGGAGTTTCCCAATACTATCGCAAACTATAAATCAAAAATAATACTACTTGAGCATTCGTATTCTGGGTTGAGTATTATGCCGCCATCAACTGGAGCCGATAGATATACCCGAGTAGAAACGTTCCTTGACAATGTTGAAAGGGTCGAGGAGCCGATGAAACTGGATGAGCCTTTCAGATCCCTCTGGCTCAGGGTCCACGGCGAGATGCCGACCCTGATGTCAGAAGATGATATGAGGCATGCCATCTCCCAAGATTTCGCAACATCGTCACTGGCAGGGATCGAGGTCGAATCATCGGAAGGACTGGAATTGGAAGGTGGCGGGAGGGGATCCAGCATCGAAGTGGTCTCGCCCGAGGATGTTGGACCCACCGTGGAGATGAAAATAGATGACAAGAAGGTCAAGTTCCGGGCCGCCGGCGAGGAGGACATAAGATCCTTGAAAAAAAAGGAGGATGCCGCACAGAAGGTTGTGGAGATACAGAGAAAGACCTCCACCTTGAAGGGTGTCGGCGGAGAGGCCCAGAAGGTCATAGAGAATGTAAGGGATATGGCCGTGTCCTACCGGGACGGTGACTACGAAAGGGTCATATCCAAAGCAGAGGAGATCAACGAGAAGATGGACTCAAAGGACCTGAAGAGCTCCATCATAGTCCAGTTGCAGAAAAAGATATCGGATTACGAGGAGATCGGAGCGGATCTATTCGCTGCCAAGGAGAAGTTCAAGGAACTGGCGACCTCGCTCAAAGAGGACAGGGATGATTTCTATTCACTTACCCAGTCCACCAATCGATTGGCCGAGGACGCCATAAAGGATATTGTTAGCTTTGAAGAGGTAGAACTTGCTGAGGACGATGGGATCAAGGAGGAAAAGGCACCGCCAGAACCTCCCAGGCAAAAAAAGCCCAAGGTCATCAGGAAGACCTTAAAGAAAAAGCCGGGTCTTCCGGAAGGGACCGGCGAGGAGCAAGGAGGGCCGGAGACCGAACAAGAAGAGGAGGGTCCAAAACCCGTCATCAAGATCGTTAAGAAAAAGGTAGTGAAGGTCGCAATGGACGAGGAAGATGAAGAAGAGGATTTCTCCATCGATCTGGATGAAGAAGAGGCAGAAGAGGATATCGGGTCCGTGGAACCTGGCAGGGAAGAGGAGCCCACAGAGGATCAGGAAAATGCTCCAATACGGGAGGAAGGTACTCAGCCTGAGGAAACGCCGGAGGCCCAACAGGAGGGATCAGACCCGGGACCCCAGCAGAATGTTCCGCCCCAGGAGGCCGCCTCAGGGTCTGGAGAAGAGATCCCCGAACCCGTTGGACCGAGCCAAGAGGATATAGAGAACGCCTTCAAACAGTATCAGTTCGTATACAATGCCAGTGTCAAGCTGGACCAGGCCGGAAAGGACGTCACGCAGATATTCGATCTCTACTCCTACGGTGAGGAGGCCAGGAAGAAGGGGGACATGAAAACATACGTTGGGGTTGCCAAGCAACTGCAGGACATGCTCATCGCGCTCCAGAAATAGGAGTCTAACCTCCTCCATCACATGAAAAGGGAATCCTTAAATAAAGCCGCATATGATTGTTCAGTGTATATCGCCACGGGCTTGATCATTTCGAACACGGAAAGAAACCCCTAGGTGGTTACATTTGGAGGCCTGGCAAAATGTCCAGTAACTTGAAGAATAGGGAAACTTTATCTACACCGTTCTGTATACCCAACTCCCCGTGGTACACTACAGTACACTTGACTATCTATGATGATATACTGGAGGGAAAATATGCGTAGAAGTGCCCTTGCCCTTGTTTTGATCGGAACACTGGTCGCCATCAGTTTCGTAACAATTGGTGGGACCGAGACTGCTGAAGCTGAAATGCCTGCTGGTCCGGAGGAGCCTACAAAAGCCACCGAGCCCCACAACAAGCAGGATGCTTATCCGGAATGGAGCAGTTGGAACGCGGAAGATCATACCAAACCATGGAACCAGCCCTGGCATAATTACACCAATTACATGAAGTACTATGAGCAGAGGGAGTTCTGGCTCCGATGTAAGAATATGACCGAGGACTATCAGTGGCTGGATGATGTGAACGATACAACCAACGGAGATGAGCCAGGACTGATGAAAGAGGACCTGAACCTCACCCAGAGTGAGGGTGATCCCATGAACTTCTCATATCCCAGATCTGACAAGTTGCTCACAGCACAGTACGATACATCAATGAACGATCTGGGAGTCCTGAATTTCACAATAAACCCGTTGGGGATCAATGTGAACGTGAACCCCCTTGGAAATCCGCTTATGGGTAAGGACAAATTACTCCAGGTGGAGGTTTGGGTCGATGTCGACGGTGACTACGATTATATCGACCCGGACCCCGATGCTGCTATCGAGGGGCGCATGAGATTCGATTTCAACTGGTGGGACACACCCTTCGATCCGCTGGACCCCTCAGGTACGATAGATCCATACAGGACCAAGGCAAAACAGATGCAGAATCCTCCGGTGGGAAGGAACCAGCAGATGGAGGAGTATATGGACGGCATAGGATATTGGCTCGACACCGATGATGACGGGCGCCCCAATATCCCGGGCGACATAAACGGAGGCAGGATATGGGTCCTCATCTGGAGAGAGGACAATCAACCGGATGATTACGATAACAGGACCATGGACCTCCTTGTCTACTGTGGATACAACGAGAAACTCAGCTGGATCACACTTCCTTACAAGCACCCCAAGCAGCTTCCGGTTGCCGACACGGGGGAGGACAGGGGCTTCCCGGAGAACAAGGAGGATTTCCTCAGGCCCGTCAGCGATCCTCGACACGAGTCTCCGGAGTTCACGGAGGCGAATCCGCAGATCAAAGAGGGGGACATAATAGTCTTTGACGGCACTGGTTCATACGACCCGCAGGATGATGTGGGGCAGGATGGCATAGGATATGGAGATCCTGAATGGACAGGACCGGATATAGGAGAAGGGAACGAGAACATCGACGATGGGTTCCCAGAAGGGGAGCCGGACTACGGCGAGACCGATACTCTCTTCTACAAATGGGATGCGGAGACCTCGATAGATGACCGCAACTTCAATGTGCCCCTATCCACTGGCTGGGATACCTCACCAATGCTTGAGTGGAAGGTCAGGCTCCCTGCAATGGACCCGGACCTTCCTGCAGATCAGCAGTTCCAGATACTGAACGTGACCCTCACAGTTCGTGACAGGGACAATTATCAGGGCACCGATACCATCAAGTTGCTGGCCTTCAAATCCCAGAACCCGCCCGTGGTATCCATCACTGCGGTACCTCAGATACCCAAGGAGTTCGGAAGGGACAACGTGGCATACGTTCTGCCACAGCAGGAGATCGAGCTCCAGGGATATGCCTACGATCCGGACCCCAATTCAGAACTATCCTATTACTGGAAGTTCGAGAGCGAATGGAACATCTTCTACAGGGAAGGGGCCACCATACTCACCGAGTACTTCGAGGAACCGGGGACATGGAACATCACCCTCACGGTTTACGACGGTCCTCTGGACAACATCAACACTCTAAATGGAACGGACAACCTCGTTCTCCATGTAATAGAGAACACCGAACCCGTACCGATCATCAGAGCCGGTTTCAAACCGATCCTTATAGAGGAGAGCTCCTATCATTTCGAATCCATAAATACATCCAAGAACAGGATGGTATATTTCAACGGCTCGTTCTCATACGATCCTGATGTACTGGTGCCGGAGAATAAAACAAGAAGTATAGAAGAGCACTGGCAGGGTCTTCCCGGCTTCGACGAGGACCTGGATGGTGTCCCGGACATCGAGTTGAAATACCAGTGGGACTGGGGAGACGGCTCGAGGACCGAATCCTTCTCGTCCAACCCAGAGGGCGAGCACAAGTGGTCAGACAGGGGAGCCTCTTCAAAGAACAAGCTCTTCTGGCCTGTGGTGTTGAAGGTATGGGACGGGAGCACCATCACGGAATCCGAAGAGTTCAGGGTATACGTGAACCTGCCACCTATAGCGGATGCTGGTCCGAACCAGCCCGGCCCGGGTGAAGAGGAGATAGAGACAGGTACGCCTGTGTTCTTCAACGGCAAGGGATCCTACGATCCGAATGACGACCCGAACTACGACGGAAAGAGGGCAGGCGGAGAATACAACGACAACCTCCTATACATCTGGGACTTCGACGACGGGTCCCCAACCGTAACCGGAATGACCCCAAACCACACATACGAGTCGCCAGGCACGTATGAGGTGGTCCTTACGGTAAAGGACACCAAGTTCTCCGATGACGACACTATGAAGGTCAAGGTCGTACCGGCCAATCAGCCACCTGTCGGCGTCGTGGAGATAAATGCGGACAGCTGGATCAACATAGATGACAGAGAGGTCTTTACCAACGTTGCCATGACCTTCGATGCATCACAGTCCTTTGACCCCGACGGAGAGTTCTACAATGATGATCTGGCATCCACCAGCCAACTTGACGACCTCTACAACCTGACATGGGACCTGGGAGATTCAACGGTCTCCAAACACACGGTCCAGCATGTCTACGAGGACAACGGGGTATACACTGTTAAGCTGAGCATGCAGGACATCAAGGGAGCGGTCTGGGAACAGGAATATGAGATAAACGTGGCCAACAGAGCTCCTGTGGCCATAATCCTTGATGATGAACTGACCTATACCATGAGCGAGCAGCCCGTAATGCTCTCCGGCGAAGGATCGTTCGATGATGACGGTGAGGTCATCGGATACTACTGGGACTTCGGGGACGGGACCCATTCCGACCTGAACACGGGTATCGACGGGTACCAGTCAGCCATGAGAACCTCACACGAATACGAGAGGACCGGAACCTACACCGTGACACTAAGGGTTATGGACGACGACGGCGCAAAGACGCCCCCCGAGGAGGCCGCCGAGGTGACGGTTCTGATAAAAGCGGAACCTCAAGAAGAGGAGACCCCGATCCCCGCAGGGATAATAATCGGCGGTATCGCGGCCACCGCGGTCATCATGACTGTGGGGAGCTCTCTATTCGCTGGAATAAGGAAAAGATTATAGGTAAAGCAGTTCATCGAAGGGGTCGATGAAAACGGTCGTCACTGGATTCGGCCCCTTCGATATCTTTTCTTTCAATCCCTCCGAGAAGATAGCAGAGCATCTTGCGGAGGGCAGTGCCTCTGTCTCGAGCCACGTTCTGCCGGTAAGATACCAAAGGGCAAGGAAAGAACTGTTCGACATACTCGAGGAGCAGGACCCTGATATTCTGATCTCCTTCGGCCTGAACGGGACCATAGGATATATTGCCATGGAAGAGATCGCGATCAACATCAGGTCCTCGGAAAAGGCCGATGTCTCCGGCAGGACCATGACCGATCAGAAGATAAGCGAAAAAGGCCCCCTTGCATACCGCACGCTGCTTCCCGCTCAAGCCGCGGTGGAGGCCCTCAGGGAGAACGGCATACCTGCAAGGCTCTCATATTCAGCAGGAGCGTATCTCTGCAATGAGGTATTCTATACGGGTCTGGAATGGGCTGTCAAGAACCAGAGGCATGCTGGATTCGTCCATGTCCCAATGGCAACCGAGATGATAGCAGATAAAGTGGAAAGATACGGGATGCCGAACCTGTCCATGGAAATGCTCCAGGATGCGGGAAGGATAGTGCTGGATTCGGCTCACGAACTCATCAGATGAGGTTTGAGGTGATATCCTCTTGGTTCCTTCCGCAGTAAAAGCAGCGGTAGACGGGAGGCTCCTCGGATACCCTGACCATCCTGCTCTTCACGGGCTCCCTATGATTGGTAATGCAGTTCAGGTTCTCGCATCTTGATATGCCCTCAACCTTCAACGGCAGCTGTACATTGAACTTCTTTATCACCTTGTAATCCCTGATTATGGACACTGTGGCATTGGGGGAAAGAAGTGCCAATTTGTTGACCTCCCTGGGCCCGAGCTCCATCTGCTCCACCTTCACCAGGTCCTTCCTTCCGAGCTTCTTTGAATTGGTGTACATTGCAATTGCCACCTCGTTCTCGGAGCCTCCGTTGATCTCCAGATACCTGATGACCTTGAGGGCCATGCCCGGTTTGATATGATCGATGACCGTTCCGTCCTTGATGGGTGTGATCTTGAGCTCCTTCAACTATCTCCCCCCAGAACAAGTTTCAATATGGCCATCCTGGTGGGAACACCGTTGAAGGCCTGAATGAAATATTTGGCATGATCGGTGGGATCGATCTCATGATGTATCTCGTCAACCCGCGGGAGCGGATGCATGATTATCATGTTCTCCTTGGCATCTTCCAGCATGGAATTGTCCAGTTTGAAAGCACCAGCTACTTTTCTATATTCCTCCTCCTCCGCGAACCTCTCCTTTTGGATCCTGGTCATGTAGATCCCGTCCGAGATGGATATCTCCCCCTTTAGGTCAGACGTCTTCTTCACCTCCACTCCCATACCTCTTAGGTCCTCGATGATATGGTCCGGCATCTGGATAATATCCGGAGCGACGAAGGACATTGTAGCTCCCATACGTCCCAATGCAAGTGCCAGGGAATGGGTCGTCCTTCCATATCTGAGGTCGCCCGTGATGGTAATATGCTGTTTCGATATATCTCCCAGCTCCTCCCTCATCGTGAACAGGTCAAGAAGGGTCTGGGTCGGGTGCTGTCCCGCACCATCACCTCCGTTTATTATGGGTGCATTGGAGAAAGTAGCGGACAGTCTTGCCGCCCCTTCCCTGGGATGTCTCAAGGCGATCACATCGGCATAACCATCTGCGGTCCTGACAGTGTCCGCAAGCGTTTCGCCCTTCATCAGCGATGAACCTTCCTGACCGGCTATCGTGATGACCCCTCCTCCGAGCCTCAGCATGGCAGTCTCAAAGCTCAACCTTGTCCTGGTGGACGCCTCGAAGAAGAGGGATGCAAGTACCTTCCCCTCAAGGACCTTGGAACGTTCAAGCCCTCTGGCAATGGGGACCATATCCCTGGCAGTGTCAAGGATACGGTATACCTCTTCCAGTTCCAGATCATCGATGTTTACTATATCCCTGCCTTTGAGCGTCATGAAACCCCCACGGGTTATAAGGGATTATTATTATAAATCTGTCCCGGAGGTCATTCAACACTGTCGGTATAATGAACGGAGCAATATTTAAACCTGCGAACACTTTCCTCCCGGGATAACATGGGGCGCCCCGATGGTAAGGTGGTCAAAGACCTGCCACATTACAGAAGGATAATGCCTTACTTCCTCAGGCACAAGTATGAGTCGATCTATTACTGGAAGTATGACTTCAATGTGGAAGCGGGATTGGCCTTCATGGAAAGGTTCCAGAAGGAGCACGGCATTAAGGTGACCTTCACTCATCTCTTCATGCAAGCACTCCTTAAGACCATGATAAGGTACCCGAATTTGAACCGTTTCGCCAAGGGAGGGAAGATATATCAAAGAAAGGGAATATGGTTCTCTTTCTCCGTCAAGAAGGAAAGCACCACGAGATCCAAGGTCTCCATCGTAAAAAAGGAGTTCAAACCATGCTTCACTCTGATCGATACCATCGAGACCACCAGGAAAAGCGTGAAGAAGATCAAGGCTGGCAAAGGGGACCAGGGGGAAAAGGAATCCAAGGGTTACCTCTTCTTTCCTGGTCCGATAATAAGGTTGGCATATCCCTTCTACAGGTTCATGGACGAACACGGTCTGTTCACAAAAGGCTATATGGAAAAAGAAGTGCTGTATGCATCGGCCTTCATCAACAACGTAGGGGTATTCGGAGCTGCGCCCGCCTACCATCACCTCTACGAGATAGGCACCATCACCCAGTTCTTCGTAATAGGCGCTGTCCAGGATAAGGTCGTGGCAGAGAACGAACGGCCGTTGGTCCGAAAGGTCCTGCCTGTGAAAGCAACCATCGATGAAAGAGCGGAAGATGCTTTCTACTACATGAAAGCCTTTGAATATTTCACTACCCTGATGGACCATCCGGAAAGATTGCTTGGCCCAGCAGGCGGCAAAGGTGGTAAAGGGTGAAAAAAGGGACCCGACTGCAGAAGTTCCTTGCAGAATGTGGCGTCGGCTCCCGGAGGCGATGTGAGGAGATCATAAGGAACGGTTTTGTGGAGGTCAACGGAAGATGCGTTACCGAAATGGGGAGCAGGATCGCTGAAGGGGATGAGGTAAGGGTGAACGGGAGGAAGGTCAGTCCTGTTGAGAAGAGATCTTACATGGTGAACAAACCGAAGGGTGTCATCTGTGTGAACAGGGATGAAAGAGGAAGAAGATACGTGGTGGACCTGATACCAGATGGAAGAAAGTTGGGACTTTTCCCGGTAGGAAGATTGGACTTGGACACAACCGGCCTCATCATCATCACGAACGACGGGGAGCTGGCGAACAGGGTGGCGCATCCCAGATACGGTATTCGAAAGGAGTACAGGGCACTTATCAAGGGACGGTGGACAGGAGAAGAGCTCAGGAAAAAGATGGAGGGAGGGGTTGTCCTCGAGAACGGTTCCACGGTGAAAGGGATCGAATTGAGATCCGCTGAACCGGAAAAGGACAGAACGCTTGTGGTCATCCGTATCCATGAAGGAAGGAAGCATGTGGTGAGGAGGATCTTTTTGTCCATTGGAAGCCGGGTCTTAGAGCTGGAAAGGACAGCGATCGGAGCACTCGAGCTGGGCGGCCTGGGCAGAGGCTCCTTCAGATCCATGACCAGAACGGATATCGAAAGATCAATTACCAGTCCCGAAGAAGACCGATGACCCTGACAGAACCGCTCTGCCTTTAGGAGTTATCATATAATGCTTGGTGGCATGGTCCATTCCCACAAGCTCCAGGAATATCATCTCATTTATTATCGTCGAGGCCTCCATCTGGACGAGATGGAGCTCTTTGGTTATCTCGGTGGTGGTCATTGGCGTATCCGAAAGTAACCCGAGCACCTTTCTGTGCTTGTCCATCATGGGTGGTTCCTTGACCTTCATGAAATGGTCCATCATCTTCATTGCCCATACACCAGCCTGGCTTTTCAGGGATAGTTCAACATGATCTCCAGATTCAATAGGAATGCTCATCCTGTATCCGTCGACCTCCTTGCTTGCTTTCATGGCTTGGATATGCTTCAAACCAAGATATATCGGTCCCATGCCAGCAGGATCGATGCGGAGCTCACCACCGCTCAACCTGAAACTGATAGGGATCTCCTTGTCCTCCTTTAACAGATACGTACTCTTAAAGGATGATAATATGGAGACATAGAGCTTCTTTGTCAATATGTTCTTCAATATGGGAGGTACTCCGATAAGCGACAGATATACATCCATCCCGCTGCCGAAGGAAATAGGGACGAGTTTTTTCCTTGGACCGTCCTCCAGGGGAAACTTTCCATCAGATTCAATAGAGAGTATCTCGCTATAGGGTATAAAATGATGAGAAGGGCCGCTTGCCAGGATCAGGCGGCTGGAGGTGATTATCAGGAAACCGGATAACCATGATGTATGAGGGAATAGCTGGCCGTTCTTTCCCGCTCGGTGCCTGAACCTGACTATGACCTTGGAAGTAAATTTCTCAGTTGTGGTCTTTGTCAATCGTTCGGCACCTCCTCTCTCACGCCATTGGGAGCTCCAGGACCAATCTTGCTCCCTGTTCGTGGTCGCCGCTCACCCTATCCTCGAAGCTTGCTGATCCGCCATATCTCTCCATGACCTTCTTTACCACCGAGAGGCCCATCCCTTTTCCTTTTATATCTCCCTCATTCATGATCCTGTTGAACCTCCGGAAGACCTTTTCCTTCATATCATCGGGTATTCCCTCTCCATGGTCCGTGAACGATAGAACTCCTTTTCCGTCCTTCCTATGGAATGCCACCTCCACATGGACCTCCGGGGACCTGTCGAACTTCAGGGAATTGGAGAGTATCTGAAGGAAAACGTCCTGGAGGAACCTGTCCGCTTTGAGGGTCACCTCCTCCTCCCCCAGGTCCGCGTCCAGGACCAGCTGCTTCCCTACCTGGTACTCGGCCGCCTCCTTGGCTGTAATAAGTGTGGTGTATAGGTCAACCTCCTCTCCCTTGTATGGCTCGTTCAGGATGTTCACGAGAAGGCGGACATTATCGACAAACGGGGTTATCGCCTTGATCTCGCTCATGGAGTTCTCCAGGAACCTGTTCAGCATCCTGTCATCGGGTATTGTCTGTTTCAAGAGATCGAGATAACCCATTGAACCGTGTATGTGATTGTTTATATCATGTGACAGGAGATCTAGAAGTATACTCAAGCTTTCCCTGCCATCTTCATTATCGGTGATCATACTACCACATCGGACCGCTGTTATTATTACGATGGTCATGATTTGTAAACCTTACTGTATGAATTGCGGCTATCGAAATGATCCGGCCGGATAAAAGCAATTTTCTAGCAGATGACACATTACAGAGCATGAACCATGATCCGTTCACCGTACTGGTATTCTTTGCAGCAGGTGCGGTCATCAGCATTCTGGGGACCATGACCGGCCTGGGAGGTGGCTTTCTCTGCGTTCCCTTCCTTGTCATATTCTGGGGCAGGGGCAGACCCGAAGCCGTCCTGACATCCCTTACAATGATAGTTGCAAATTCCATCTCCAGTTCTATTACGTACGTCAGATCGAAGATGGTGGATTACAGGGTCTTCGCCTTACTGATCATCCCTGCCATCTCCGGTCTCTTCATCGGTTATTACCTGATGAAGAATATGGAGGATGCAGTATTCGATCTCTTGTTCTCGATACTCTTGATATCCATTACCGCATATATTCTTTTCAAGAACTTGAAGAAAGAAAAGGACAGGAGGGGAAAAGGCGCATCCAAAAAGAGACTGCTCCCGATCTTTTCCATCCCCATCGCTATTGCGACCGGTACGGCCTCGTCGGCCTTCGGTATTGGTGGGGGGGCCCTTCTGATGCCCCTCCAGGTGGGGCTTATGAGGATGAATGTGAAGAAAGCAATAGCCACGTCCATGTTCCTGCTCGCCTTCATGTCCACCTTCAGGGTATTCGTCATATCGAAAGGTGCATTCGACCCGTTCATGGCGCTCCCCCTTGCCGCGGGGGCAGTGCTGGGTGCGCAGGGGGGAGCGTTCGTGGTGAAGAGGGTAAAGGGAAGATACCTTCTCTACATAATATCTGTGTTCCTGTTCTTCATAGCAATATATTTGATGGCGGGGGCGCTTCCGGAGCTGTTCTGAACCTATCGAGGTCCTTGAATGATGCATGATCTGGACAGGCAGCACTGCGTTTATGTGTATGACCAAACAGCTGACTGTTTAAATGCAAAAAGGATTTTCAAGGGTAAAAATGAGTTTTATTAAAATCATCACACATGAAAAACATAGCGAAAAGTATGAACATATATATGTTCTTGAACAAAATGTATATTTTGTTCGGTTTCATTGATATTTACAAATTCTAACATTTTTTTCACCCTGTATATCCTTAGTATGAAGTTTTATTGAAAATGCTACCCGAGAATCTCAGAGAAGTATGGTATCTGTAGGAATGAATTATACCTGATCCGTGAGAAGGCGAAAGAGGGGATACCTCTTAATCTTCAGCCAAAGGACCTGACAAGGCTCAGGACAATGATAGAGGTCCTTGGTATGACCAAATAAGAGAGGGGGCACTTGTCCTCTTTTTTCCTAACTGGATGATGGTTTTACTCATTTTTATTTCCGACTTCGTGCAGAAAACGGAAAAGACCCCCCCTACTTCTCCAAAAAACCCTTGAGCATCTTAAAAACATATCGATTTATCTTGCCTCTGTCGGGGGGAAGGTGAATACTGTGCGATTAATTATCCTCATCATTCAATGGAAACCAGAATACTTGCGTTGTAACCCGTTTCCTCTCAGGATTTGAAACTGACAAACAGAATAAAAGATAATCCTTATTTTCCTTATCTTCAGATGTTATCTCGATTGATTTAACATACCTTTCTCCGACCATATCATCTTTCTGAGACGATGAACTTGATATACCACCACCAACATTTTTAATCATCAAATAATTTATTTTGAGATCCCTGATTTCCGAAGATGAAGTCACATTGAATGTCGCATTGAATGTCTCTGGATCATTCTCATCGAAACCATACAAGACATCCTTTATCTCAATGATTGAACCATCTATACCAATATCAATTTCCTCCGATATCGTAAAACTCAAGGCCTTTTTTAGAACACTAGGATTGTAGTAAGTAGAATTGAAATCATCCCACTTTCTTTCTCCCTTCTCATAGAATAGAACCCAGAAATCCAGATAGCGATAGTTATGCATAACCAAGAGATAGTGAACACCTGTTTGCTCATCATGATACAGTCCTGAACCGCCGCCACCTTCTTTCCAAAATACTAAATTCATATTATTCAATTTATCTTCTTTATCTTCCACTTTTATTGAAATATTAAGATATTTTTCCCTGCTTCGACCACTTCCTTGTTCTTCTATTGCATAAGAAATATTCGTTAGACCGTACTCTGTATTTTCTAAAAAAAGTGTCTTTTGCTCAATAATTTTAATATTAACACTATCGTTTACGTCTGTATCTTCATCAATACAACCACTGATAAAAATGAAAATTAGAATAAACATGCTGGAGATTCGTTTTAGTTCCATTTTCCGCCTCTCAATTTTTCATATTACGTCCACTTTAGGAATTCTCCATTCTATATAAATACTCTTCTGTGAATTTTTTCACTTTCCTCCAATTGTTTATTTGCTTTATCAATCATATCACGAAGTTCTTTTGTCTTTTTAGCAGCAGATCTCTTTGCAAACCATTGACCAACAGTTTTTGTTAAGATCTCGATCAATAAGAAAAAGGAGAGAATTACTAAGATGACAATCAATATTGCCTGTAAATAATTACTCCACTCCATATTACCACTTATGCCATGTTGTTTAAAATATTAAATCCTTTCAACTTTGCCAATTAGGCGATAAACGGAAACGATCTCTTGCTATTCTCCGTTTTGACCTCCTACAGATGAACGAGCAATAACAACATCAATATTTTGATGGTTGAATTTTAGAGTTTCCTAATAATCGTACTATTATAGACTTGTCTGTATAATACCCCAAAGCAATAGTCCAGGGATCGTTATTTGAACCTCACTCTGCTTCACTATCATGGCTAACAATATTCTTATCATCCTCTTCATCAGAACTCAATTCCTGTTGATCCTCTGGGGTTTTCTCATGACTGTCATTATTCCCCCCATTGCCTTTCTCGTGATTATCTAGATTATCAGGATTGATTTTCTTGATATTATATTGTGGCCAAAAACAATATGAATGTAGAGATGACGGATCAAGTGCTGAGGATTGAGTGCGTTGATGACAAAAAATGCGTTAATACAACAAAGGCACCCGACCCGTCATATTCGGTAATGCCATGATAAAATTTATATCATTCTATTCCTCTTATTCTTTAGGAGAGAATAGATATGTATTACCAACAACAAATCAATCAGAATATTGTTTATTGCGAACTTTCAACAGTAGTGGATAAGTCCTTTCCAAATTATATCATCTCATATGATGAATTTATTATAAAATTAATCGGACCTGATGGAAATTGGAGGAAAGAAATGAATGATTTACTCGAATACATAGGTCTAGCAGATTATGGAATAATAAAAAGCTTGAATTATATTAACAGATCAAAATGTCATATTGGAATTGGAGATCCCAATCAAACTTTTAAGAATATCTATATGCATTTTAATTTAGCTTTAGAGAATGTTCAATTAATCGCGAAAATGATTTTAAGGATTAAAGATGGGTTAGGTTTGGATTCATTGGATAAAAAATCAAAACTATCCAGTGAGGATATCGAATATGAAGTAAAGAAATTCGTTTGTAAACGGTATGATAGAGGTTATGAAAACTGGCTAAATAAAGGAAAACCGATTAGTATTAGCCTTCATCAGATCTCACCCCCAATTAAAGGGATCATAAGCGGGGATCTCTGGTCTAAATTTAAAGATTTTAAAAATGAAATGGGATTATATCGAAATAACTACGTACACAATCCTTGTGTAGATTTATTTGGACATAAGGGATACATATTAGTTCCAGGAAAAGAAATGGCTAAAAACTATCCAAAATGGACAGATATGAAGGAAAAAGCAGAAACCTCATCTGACGGATTTGAAAATCCATTTTCTATGATTAATTCTGATTATAGTATATTGTTAGACCTACTAAATCGGATTTATGGCCACTATATCTCAGAATATAGAGAATTGATGAAGAATAAATCCTTTAAAACGGATTGGATAATGCTGGAGTAGATGTTTCTAACATATCTTTGATTTGCCTTTTTATAATCTCTCAAATTGTATAATACCCCATGGCAATAGTTCGGGGATGGTTGTTTGTTTATGTGTACATAATTCTTTAATATTATCAGGGGAGCTCTTCATGCGTTGCAAGGGAAATGGAGAGGAGTATGGGGTGGGACCCAAGGACCCCACCGACTCATCCATCCCCGGAAACGAGGATGTTCAGCAAAACACGGAGCACGATCAAAAGCATCGTGCTCCAAACCTTTTGTGCACCAAGTGAAAACACCTTTCCAAACCTGTACCATTATTTCTTTGTGGACGATTGTCGATCTCTCGTATCAACCTACCATCCATACTGCTGGTCCTGATCATCATCGGTCCCGCTGGGGATCCAGGTCTCTTGACCCTATTCTTCCCTGGTATCCCGCTCCTCCTGATCCTTTCCTTCGTCTTCACCGTAGGTGTCCAGTGAGACCCGGGAAAGCTTACCGAGCACCTTCTCCTTGACATGTCCCTTGACCTTCTTCTTGGACACCGATGATATACCGAAGGTCTCCGAGAACCTGTGCGTGGTTGTGAGCACCTTGGTGCTCCCCTCCTTCCTGGCCCTCACCAGTCCAAGGGACTGCAGCTCCTTGACGTGATCGTATATCTTGGACCCGTACATATCCACAAGCTCCGACTGTCTCAGGGGCTGGTGGTAAGCGATCAGTGCAGCGGTCTTGAGAAGTTTCTGTGGAACCTCGGGGGCCGCAAGGGAGCTTATCCTGTCGACGTATTCCTCCCTCACCCTTAGTGAGTACTTCCTCCCTGCCTTGATTATCTCCAGGGAGGTCTCCCTCCGGGAATATGACTGCATCAGTTTCTTCAGGTACAGTTTTACCATCGGCGGATCCGTGCCTGTAGACAGTGCGAGTTCCTCCAGGGATACAGGTTTCCCCGCCGAAAAGAGTGCGGCCTCTATGAGCAGCGCCCGCGGGAGCTCTTCTGCACCCTTATCCTTTCCATCATCTTCCATGGGGCCCTCTCCCTCAGGTGTTCCAGTTCTTGGGGATCTCTTTCTTCTCTACAACCATCTCATCGGGCCTCTTTATCATGGCCTCTCCTTCTCCGGCCTTCTTCAGGTTCTCCTCCAGCTCCCCGAACTCCATGTCCTTATTTTTCCCCGATCTGTTCTTTATCATGATCTCCCCATGGGGAAATGACCTCTGCCAGACCTTTATCCTATCCCAGTTGGCGAGGAACAGCAGGGAAATGAAGGTTGAGTGGGTATCCAGCTCAAAGCCGTTTTCTATGTCCGAGAAAGGAATGGGATGGCCGTTGAACCTGTTCACCCTCTGCCAGGTCAGTTTGATGTCCTCTTCGGTGTTCTCCCGGTATACCTTCTTGGATATATTGGAGCGATTGTCCCTGTCCAGCTCCTTTTTCGCTTTCAGTCTTTCCTTCCTCTGATCCTTGAGATCGTTTACCTCGTCCTCCACATCCTCGAGCGCGTTTAGCAGGTCCATGAGCGTTACGGGACGATCACCCTTGTGTAGAACGGATTCCACCAGGGGTGCCTCCTTTTTGTTGAGTATGTTCTTGGTAACCTCGAAGGTCTCGTCGTTCTCCATCCATTCGTAGAACGGATCCTCGTCCATGGGCTCCTCTTCGGGGGACATTTCCGCCTTGCGCAGGGTATCGGCCGATTTCATGTAATGGACCGTATAGGCCATCCGTATCAGTTTTCCGATCACCATTAGGTTCAGTCTCTTCTGACCCTTCAGCTTCTTCCAGAATATCCTGCAGAACCTCACCAGATCAACATCCCATGGATCGAGATAATTATCGGTGGCAAGCTCCATTATCATGGCGATGGAACGAGAGTAAGAATCCTTTATGGTGACATGCACGCCCTCGGAGAGATCGGATAATACTTCCAGGTACTTCTCGATCTTTTCGTACGTATCATCATCGGAATCATCGATAAGCGACTTGTGGAACAATATGTGGCGGAATACCTCCTCTTCGATATCCAGAGGAAGTTGCCTATGGCCGGGGCTGGAGATCATGAAGGACCAGCCTCCTGTGTGACCATGCCTTTTCCCTTCGTGCTCCCATCTCCCTTCTCGTACATCTCTACGTCCTTGAGGTCTACCTTCCCGAGCACCACGGATTCTCCCCTTTGAAGCGTCACTCCGTATAGGTGATGCGCCTCTTTTAAACTTATCTTTCTCAGGCTTATGAGGACGAACTGGGCGTACTGTGAGTTGTCCGCAACCATCTCGGCGATTATCTCGGCATTCACCGAATCCAGGTTCTGGTCTATCTCATCGAGAAGATAGAATGGTGACGGGTCCCAGGCCTGCACCGCGAATATGAACGCCATGGAGGCAAGGGATTTCTCGCCCCCGGACAGGGCTCCGAGTCTGGTCATCTTCTTTTCAGGTGGTCTGACATGTATGTTGAGTCCTCCGGAAAGGGGGTCCTCTTCGTTCTCGAGGCCGAAATAGGCCTCTCCCCCACTGGATACCAGCCGGTAGATCTTCCTGAACTTCTCGTCCACACCTTTGTAAACGTACATGAATTCTTCTTTTCTCTTCTCATTTATATCATCGATGAGCTTCTCCAGCTCCTGTTTCTCCTTCTCAAGGGCTTTCATCTCTGTCTGGATCTCACCCCTCTTGCTCTCTGTCTCCTCGTATTCCTCAAGTGCCTTGAGATTGACGTTGCCGACGTTCTCCAGAATGGATTCGAGCTCTCTCACCTTCCGCTGAAGTTCCTTCACATCAGGATGCGGGGGCTCGGGTATCTCGATATCCGCATATGCCTGCTTCTCGGTGAGTATATCGCCCAGTTTGTCCTCCGCTATCCTTATGTTGGTCCTCTGGGTGATTATCACCTGGTCCTGGGACATCAGGTCCTCCCTGGCCTTCTCCCTCTGACCGAGAACCCTTTCAACCTCCCTTCCCAGATCGTTCCTCTTGTCGTAGAGCCCCTTGGTCTTCACATCTATGGTGGAGAGCACTGCCTCCATGGCCTTTACCTCTTTTCCATATCTTTTCTCCTTTTCCCGCGCCTTCTCCGCCTCCGATCTGGCTTCCTTGATCGACCTGGATATGTCCTCCACCCTCTTTTCCAGCTCAGCCGATCTCTGGGCGAAGAGCTCGAGCTGGGTCTTTGCCTCGTTCCTGATCTGAGCGCTCTGGGTCCTGGCAGCGGTGAGCGTCTCCACATCTTCTCTCAATTTCTTGAGCTTATCCCTTATGGCCTTTGGAGTGGACATCTCCAGTCTATCCTGCAGATGTTCCCTTTTCTCGGATAGCTCGTCAACCACGGTCCGCAGCTCATCGGTCCTAGATGTGAACTTCTCGAGCTTTCCCTCCAGAACCTCTATCTCCTCGTTCAGCGTGGCAAGCTCCTTCTGCTTTTCTTCCAGCTGATCCTTTGATTCGGAGATGGTCCCCTCGATCCTTGTCCTCCTTTCCTCCGCATCGGACTGGGCATTGGTTATGTTCCTTATATCGGTCTCCAGCTCCGATACCCGCTCCCTGGCCTCGTTGAGGGCGGTGGTCAGTCGATCGGATTCCGCGGTCTTCTCCTGGATCTTTGCCGATATGTCCTCGAGCTCGGTCCGGGATCTTCTTCCGAAGCCCGGCCCGGACCTCCTTGACGAGAAGCTCCCACCGGTAATATCGCCTCCCGCACCGGCGATCTCTCCGGAGAGGGTCACGAGACGAACTCCACCCATCAACCTCCTCAAAGTTGATAGCTGGTCCACTACCACGGTGTCACCGAATGCCCAGGAGAAGGCGTTCCTGAACCGGTCCTCGAAGGATATCAGGTCCACGGCCATCCCCACCACATGCGGGTCATCCTTGATCATCAGTGCTTTCGGCCCCGGTCTCCTGGAAGAGAGCTTGTTAAGGGGCAGGAATGTTGCCCTTCCCTTCTTCCTGGACCTCAGCAGATCGATGCATCTTGCGGCAACCTCGTCGTTGTCCACGATAATGGCAGATATCCTGGACCCCGCGGCGACCTCCAGGGCAGTGGAATAGTCCTCCGGCACATCCGCAAGCTCACCAATGGTGCCGTATATCCCCCGGATCTCCCCCTTGTCCCTTGCCGTGAGAATAGTGTCCACGGCCATTGAGACGCCTTTCTTCAGATTCTCCGACGCTTCAAGCTCAACCTTGAGCTGTGTGTAGCTCCTGTTCAAGGAGAGTATCTCCTTCTCCAGGTTCCTCATCTTATTCCCGAGCAGCTTCTCCTCGGACCTTGAGGACATGTAATCCTTCTGGAGCCGTTCTAGGTCCTTGTCCTTGATGCCCCGGGAAAGTTCCTTGATCTCATCTCTCAGGGATCCTATCTCGTACTCAAGAGTGGATGACATCTGTTCGGCATCGGCCAGTTTTGTCTTCTTGATGTCCAGAAGCTGGGATGCCCTTTCCTTCTCCAGTATGCCGTCGGAGAGCTCGTCCTTTGCGGATTCGAGTTCCTTGGAAAGCTTGCTCAGCTCACGCCTCTGGACGAGCAGGTCCTCATCGGAGCGCTCCATCTCCTTCTCCAGCTCTTGGACCTCCCGCTTCTTCGAATCGATCCTCTTGTTCTTCTTCTCTATCTCCCCGGAGGCCTTTTCCATCTCTTTTTCGAGGGAGGCCCGTTTCTTCTCCACGTCCTTCTTCTCCTGCTCCCTCAGATTCATTTCCCCATTCAGCTCGTGGGTCGAATCCTCCGCCGTGAGTATCACGTCCCTTGCCCTCATTAGCTCCAATCTGGCATCATCGAGTTTTTCCTTGAGCTTCTTACCCTCCTCTCCGGTGATCTCCTCTATCTGCTCCTCTATCTCCCTGATCTGCTTTTCAAGCTGAGCCCTCTGGGATTCCAATCTCTCTATCTCACCCCGGAGCTTTATCTTGTTCTCCTCTGCATTTGTTATCGCTTTCCTGTAACCCTCGATCTCGTTCCGTACCGAGGTCTCCTCCATATGATAAAGCAGGGCCTTGCTCTCGTTGATCTGCATCTGAGCGTTCCTGTACTTCTCGGCCTCTTCCTTCTCCTTGCGCAGTTCCCTCAACCTTATCTTTATCTGGTCCAGAAGCCAACCTATCTTCTCCATATTGGCCTCGGTCTTGTCCTTCTTGTTGTGGGCGATCCTGATCTCATCCTCGTACTTCTTGATCCCCGCTATATCGTCGATCTCCTCCCTTATCTTCACGGGAGTTTTGTTTATGAAATCGGCGATGTGTCCCTGCAGAACGATATTGTAGCCTTCCGCTGACAGGTGGGCATGGGTGAGTATGTTCTCGAACTGGGACTGGGATGAGGTCCTGCCGTTGACGTAGAAATATGAAAGAGTGGTGCTCGGATCAGACCTGGACCTTCTTATGACCCTCTTGAGGGTGACCTCATCGGAATCGATGGGTATGGTCCGGTCCTGGTTATCGAAGACCAGGCTCACCTTGCATTCTTTGGCCGCCTTGAACCTGTCGTTGCCGTGGAATATCAGGTCCTCCAGCCTCTTGGCCCTCACCATCTTAGAACTCCTGGGGCCCAGAACGAACAGCACCGCATCTGCGATATTGGACTTACCCGATCCGTTCGGGCCGGTGATCCCGGTAAAGCCCTTGTAGATCGGGATGGTGACCTTTTTCCTGAAGGTCTTGAAGTTCTCCATCTGGATCTCTTTAAGGTGCATATTGCCACCTGTTCAGGGCATTCAGATTGACCAGTGCTATTGGTCCTTCATCGTTTCGCAGAGCCAATACCCATCCCACTGTAGTACTATGTATATGTGTTCTCGATTAAATAGATAACTGGGAATATTCCGGGGTGAAGTGCGGGGGATCATCTTTTTTCACCGGATACCGGAACAAGATTATGATGAAAAATAGACTCCGCTGCGAGGGGGTTCCCTCATAGTACTTGAGAATATTGACGGGATCGGCAAAGGAACACAGGCAAAGATGCTGAAAGAACGGTTCACCGAGATCGACATGGACCCGATTCTCACAGAGATCCAACCAAGAGCCTTATTGGTAAATTGATCGGGGAGCACATGTCCGATCCATTTCTCGACGACAAGTCATTGGCGCTTCTCTTTGCAACGGATCGCATAGAACATCTTGAGAAGGAGGTGAGACCGGACCTGGAATCGGGTAAGGTTGTCATATCGGACAGATATGTCTACTCCACCATCGCCTATCAGGGACAGTCCATCGACATGGACTGGATCGCCCAATCCAATATCCGCAACAACCGAAAGCTAATTATAGGGGTCGGAAAAGAACGGGAAGAATCGGAGTAAACTCATATACGCATTCCGAATGATATTATCCGGTGAAGAATAGATGGAGAGGTACATCTGTGTCATATTTCCAATTATAATCGTTCTGGGGAGCCTGAGCTTCATTCACCTGGATGAAGTAGCAGGAGAGGATGCAGAAGATATAAAGGCGATCGTGATGGTGTCGTCCTGCAAGGGAGAGAATGCATACGAGATCAATAAAGCGATATCCTTCGTGGAATACCTCATCGATGAAGGTTGCGGAGAAAATGATATCGATCTGATCTCAGTGGGAGATTCCGATCTTATCGATTCTGTCGATCTGATCTCCAATATAGATGCATCCTTCCAGGACCTGATCGATGATCCCAACGAGGAGAAAGAGGTTGTCATCTACATCTCAGACAACGGTCATGCGGAGAACGGCAACCCATCTCTGCAGTTCAGGGACGGGAACATAACCGGAACACA
>JAWOCK010000102.1:0-18675 GCA_046483845.1 Thermoplasmatota archaeon
GTTCGAGCGTTATGAGCATCCATTGTTCTTATCACTATTGCACAATAATTATGGTATTATGTTCTTCAACAAGGGCGAGTACGAGGAAGCCAAGAGACATTGGGAGATCTCATTGTCCTTTTCCTCTGATACTTTCACTCTTCAAAAGATGATAACTACAGCAAATCTTGCTAGTGCTGTTAGAAAAATGGGAGATATAAGACAAGCTGAGGTTTTATTGGAATATTATCTCAAATTATTAAAAGAATCAAAGTTTTATCAGTATTATTATGGATATTTCTATAATGTGGCGTTACTTGATCTATCCAAAAAGGATGTCGACAGTGCTATTAATAATTTTAAAAAATCATTTATTGTGTCAGATCCATATCCTAGTAAACTGATAAGAAGTGAAATGAAAAGGACATTCTTAAGGGAAGCAAAGGAATCCGGGATAGAAATTGAATCGAGCATTTTATAAAAGATATCCAATATCTCTTTGGATATGGAACTCAACCGAACGCAAATGATCATCACATCTGCCTTTGGTTATCTTCCCGGGTTCCGAGTAAGCGAAAGTGAACTAGAAGATCTTGCTTTTTCCTTGGATAGGTCCTTGTTAACTGTTAAAAAGAACCTAACTCATCTCAAGAAGCTGAACATAGTGGTAAAAAGGAAGATCAAATATGATTTTCACTATCTTTTGACAGATAAAGGAAAGACCGAACTGGAGTCCATAATGAATTTTTTCAATGATCAATATTTTACCCCCGCAAGGCATAACATATCGAATTCCTTAAAACTCACCGATGTCATAGACCTTGTCAAGGATCCGTTTTTCAAAATATTCTTGGTAGATAAATTCTTCAAGAAAAAGAAGTTTGATCTGATGGATACTTTGGACACATTCGGTCTCGTGGAGGACGAGACCACCGTATTCAATCTTATCCATAAAGGTAGGATATTCAAGATGAGAGATAGCATGCCGAACCTTGCCAGGAGCATGATGGCTTCCAGTTTATATTCCTATGGCTTGGAAGAGATAAAAAACCTAGGCGAATGGGATGAGGGGAGTTACGAAGCACTTCTTCTAAGAGGTGAGCTATTGAACCAGAGGGGCAGGTTCCAGGAGTCCTTGGACCTTTTCGAGGCCGTATTGTCCCTCAGGAACGTTCCCCAGGATATCTGGTTCATTGCGAATGTTGGCAAGATCAAAGCACTTGAGGGCCTTGACGATGAAGAGGGAATAGAAGAATTGTTCAAGCAGTTGAGGAATACACTTACCAACAAGATTGGTTTGGCCTATCTGAATCAACTGGAAGGGGATATTCTTTCAACGAGGGGCGAATATGATAGATCAAAGAAGCTCTTTGAAAAGTCCATAATGACATTTCATCATTACTATTATACCCAGTTCCTGGCCGTATCGTACAACAACTATGGTGTACTGTATTTCAACATGGAAGACTATGATGAAGCTGAGAGGATGTGGATAATAGCCAAGCGATATGCCATTGAATCGGAAAACGAATATTTGATAGCTCTTATCAATAGCAATATGGCCTCGATATTACGATGGAAGCATAATTATGCTAAATCGGAACGCCTCATCAAAGAAACTGAGGATATTTTTAAGGAGCAATATAATCTTGAAAAACTTTCCGGATCAGAATACATTCGTTCACTCCTATTATTATCAAAGGGAGATGTCGAGGAGTCCTTTGAACTTTTCGAGAGATCATTTCAGACATTTCCTCTTCTATCGGAACAGAAAAGGAAGGAACGCATCAAGGTTTACTCGAGAGAAGCAGAAAGGCTTAAATATGCCCTGATTCAAAATGGTCGAAAAATTGGAATGGTTTATAAAGGATGAGCGGTTTTTTTTTTCATGGTCCGAAAATATACCCCGTTCATGATATTGCCCGCCTTGGTGATCGCTGTGGTACTGTTGCTCGTGGCTAACGGTACCAATGCAACGCCCAGTGGTGAGAAGAGAGCTTTGATCATAGTTTCCGAATATGATGGCAGCAACCAGTATGAAGTGAACAAGGCAGCTGCCTATTACGATCATCTGATCGAGGAGGGTTTCTCCAGCGAGAACATGGTTTTCCTCTGCATGTCTGATCACCCGGATAAGGACGGCAATTCCAGTCTGTCCAACGTGGAGAGTTCCTTCAAGGACCTTATCGATGATTCCTCCAACCAGGATGATGTAAGGATATACGTGAGTGATAATGTCCATGTGATTAATTCTGATACCCATTATCAGTTTAGCGGGGGGCAGCTCCCCTGCAATAATGTGATAGGATGGGTGGAGGAAATGAAGTTCAGCTCATTGGACTATCTGAACCTCGGGAACCATTCGGGACTCTTTGGCAGGGAACTCGCCGGACCGAACAGGGTCATAATCAGCTCCATGAGGGAATATGAGGAGACACCCAAGGATAAATTCGACATAACCAGAGGATATGACGATCCAAATGCGGATACGAATGGTGATGGTACCGTCTCAACCGAGGAGGCCTTCTACAGCGAGAGAATCCGACTTGAAGGCACCGATCAGACTCCGATAATGTGGTAAAAGAAAAAGGGTTGATATGAAAAATGAAAGCAGAAGGTGATCCAATGAGTGCAGCAGCAAGTGTCAGTCTCGAGTCCATGATGAGAGAGACTGCAAGGGTGGAGAGGTTTCCGGAAGGTGAATGTGCTCTCTGTGGCTCCTTTTATCAAACAGAGGAAACGATGATCAGGTCCAACAAGATCACGGAGCCTATCACGCTCTCGATATGCCGTGAGTGCAGAGAAGGCATGGAAGGACTTACCGTTGAAGAATACTTCCAAAAGTCCATGGAGATGAACACCTACACGTGGAGCAAGGTGATCGCTCACAACTTCAGGAAGCTGAACTGGATCTCAAAGCTGGCATTTGATATACTGAACGAAGGAAGGAAAAATGAAGCTCAAACGGGCCAAAAATAGATCCTCTCTCTGAAAGAGCATAGGAGAGTGGGAATTGGGAGAGAGAGGTTCCCACCAGGTCTGGGCATCCCAGAAGTGATGCCCGGGCCGCTCTTTTTTTGATCCTTTTATCAATGCAACCATACTGCTTCACAACAGTTTATTGACATCCTCTTCCCTGAAATCCTCAAAGTTCTCCTTTATCAATGTCCTGTGGAAGTTCAGGTAATAATTGATAAGATTGCCAGGATTATCTATTGTATCCTTCAGTATTAGGTTCCTGTAATATAGGGGGCCCGGTTTTGATTTCTTTGAGGTCTCGAGTGCTCCGGAACGGAACAGTGCATAAACGAACTTCTTGGCCTGGACCTTGGTACACTCCTTGAAACCATCCACAATATGGTCAGCCAGCTCGTTCATGGATGGCTCCTTTCCCCCCTTGAAGGAATCATAGACGATCCTTGCTATCTTGTTCCTGTGGCTCTTTGTCTTTATGTACTTGACCTTGCTCAAGAGCTTTTCAGCTTCTTTTTCGGGCTCTCTCTCTATGCTTCTCGATCGGTAAGCCTCGTTGAAGATAACCTCCTCCTGCCCCCTTCCCGAGCTCTGTGTTTTCTTTATGAGGTCGCCTTCGAACTCCTTCATGAACTTCTTGAAACTGTGGTAGCCATATCTGTTCTCGGAGAATGAAGGTTCCAGTTTAAGCAGGTCGTGTTTTAACTGTGAGAGTAGAATGGGTTCACTGATATTCTCGCGATTGTTCATGTATCTTACAAGAAGCTCCCTGGCCTCGTTGATGTCCTTGATCTTCTGCTCATCGAAGGCCACCAGTTCATCCTTTGGTGAGCCAACGAGATCCTCTATGGATCTGTATTCGCTGGAATTGCTCTTTACGAGTTTTCCAACGGCATGGTCGAAACCAAGGATTATCACTTTCTTTCCTCTGGTCTTGATCAGATGTATCAATGGAACGAAATCGGAGTCCCCCGATCCGATGATGATGGTATCCACGGTATTGAAAACAGCCATGTGCTCCATTACGTC
Source organism: Thermoplasmatota archaeon (assembly GCA_046483845.1). Lineage (GTDB taxonomy): Archaea > Thermoplasmatota > Penumbrarchaeia > Penumbrarchaeales > Penumbrarchaeaceae > JAYEPK01. The sequence continues at coordinate 3,982 of JAWOCK010000102.1, forward strand.
CACGGCAAGTTTCACATCCGAGCCGTTCTTTCCCTGCTGGTTGGTGGCCGGGAGGTGTATCAGTTCGAACCCTTTGTTTATCAGCCTGTTCTGATACTGGGAAAAAATATTGTTCGACCAATCAGCGTACGCTTTCTTCACGCATATGGACCCTTTGGTTGCCGCATAATCGACGATAGGCGCTAACTCCAGCGGTTTGTCCTTCTTTGGGTAGGCTTCTTCGGCCGAAAGGGCAAGGTTCTCGAAATCCAGAAAGATGGCAATGTTCTCCTCGGGCATGATCATCGTTAATATCCTAGTTGACAAAGCTATTTATAATTATGTCAAATCAGCATGCCTGCCCTAATGACCCTTTGGATTATCTATTTTGATTCCTTTTCTATCTCATCCACGAGCTCCTTGATCATCTTCTTGTCCCTGAAGCGTTCGCTCACTATCTCTCCCATCTCCTTTCTTTTTCTCAATCTGTCTTCCTCACTAAGGGAATAGAACTCATCCACGAGCCTCACATAATCCTCGGCATCCGTGAAAAGGTTCTCTTCGGGTAGCAGCTCCTCGACACCATCCCAGATGTGTGAGATGGGGTACGCACCGCATGCAGCACCTTCGAAAAGTGTGATATTGGTTGATTCATGGGTGGAATTGGAGACTATGATGTCGAGCTTTTGATACCATTCCTGCAGGTCGTCGACATATCCGTCAAGCTTGACGCTCTCCTCCATATCAAGTTTATTGATGAGCATTCTGATGGAATCCAGGTACTCCTCATCTGCGGGCTTCCCTGCCAGTCTCAGGACCAGTTCAGGGTGCTTCTCTAAAGCCATATGGTGAGCAAGGACCAAGCTGTAGAGCCTTTTCCTCGGCTGTGCAATGGCAAGTAATCCTATCTGATGTGTCGTCGCATGGTCCGAGAACCGGAAATCGGAAAGGTCCAGGTAGTTCCATATTACCCTTGTCCTTCCCGTGAAATCCTTCTTTACGTTCTCATGCTGCAGGAACTTCCTCTCCATTGCCTTGCATACGAATATGACCTCATCTATTTTTGACCAATCCACCTTGTCTATGTAATAATAGACCTCATACCTGTGAAGTCTGGTCATCATCCTGCATCTTTTCTTCTTCTTACTTCCCTTGACAAGTAAACGTGAGGCCCATTCATAGAACACCACATCGGCCCATTTCTGCATCTGGTCTATCTTGCGGAGGTCCCTTGCGTGGCCAACAACAAGTCTCTGGATGTCCTTTCCGCTTGCAACATTACCGGTGAGCTGAGGTGGGTTGTATATCCTTACATCGAATCTCTTCTTCATCTCGGGTATGAAATCCTTGATGAAGTGGTCTGTATCGATTATCAGACCAAGTCTCTTCTTGCCGGCCATACTCCAAAAGAAGGTTCAATTGATATTTAGGTTTCTATCTTCATACATAGATAATCATTTAATACCTTTACATGACATAACTGTCCCGACAGGGGTTGTGAAAATGAGGGTTCCAAGAACAAGGTCGTTCTTCATGGTATTGCTTATGATCATTATGGCGATCTCCTCGACGCTTACCGGTCTGACAGGAGTGGATGGAAAGATAAACATAGACCCTACACCACCTGAGGATTATCATCCTGGCTATGTCCATCTGAACGTTACAGAGATGAACGGAACACCTGCGGATGGTTTTATGGCCGTTCATTACAATAACAGACTCGGTATCTTTGAGAGATCATTGACCTTCCTCGACCAGGACGGATCTGGCACAATAAAGGTCAGGTTCGATCGGCTGGGAGCATGCACCATGTATATCAACGACCTCTCGTCGACCAGAAGATATTTCAAGGAGCATTATCTGGAACCCGATCAGCATCTATTCCTCAACATAACGCTCGATCCGGCCCCCGCACCGTACAACACGGTTACTGGAACGGTGAGAAGCGGCTTTACCGGGGAGCCACTTGTCGGACATGAGGTCCAGCTCAGAGGTGTGACCGATCAATACTGGGGTTTCACCATGTATAATACCACCGATGCCCAGGGTAGATATCTCTTCAATGTGCCAAATGTCACCCATGAGATCGTGTCTCTATATTCCCCCTCCACCCCGGAGCTCTACGGTCAGAACGAACATTTCTTCATGTTTGCCGGAACGAACCATTACAGCATCGACCTAGTGAACCCTCCAAGGTACTATCCGGAGGTCTTGACCAAGGTCAGATACGTGATCGAACCCGAGGGAGTTCCCCTGTTCGGCAGCTTTTCCCATGGTATCAGGTCGGTGGAAAATAGATTTCTCGAGAGTTCCACCACTGTATCTGGTCCCGATGGACAGGGGTGGTATGAGTTCAATTCCACCATGGGCGAGGGACAGGTTCGTATCAGGCCGAACCCGGATCTATTCCCGAATGTGACCCTTGATATCTACACCTCATATGTTCACAACGGGACCCCCATGGATATGGAGGTGCCAGTGAACAAGGATTTCATGGTACCGGTCCAATTGAACGTTACCAACTCATCACAACCCCTTCCCGGTGTACAAACGAGCTATTATTACAATGGCAGGGAGAGCTTCGGCATATACTATACAAGCTGCAACAATCTCACCGATGCGACCGGGTCCATCGAGGTCTGGATGCCCAAGGGGGCGCTTCTCCGGATCGGTTTGAGGAAGGTGGGTTTCGAAGAAAATCGGATCACTGTAGATACCACTGGAACGGCTCCATATGAGCATTCGGTTGAGATGGAGCCGCTGGAGACCGTGGAAGATCCCCCGATGACCAACCTCACCGTAACTGTGATTGATGATGAGACCGGGCTTCCCGTTCCCGCGGCCCGCATATCCGGATACCACGAGCTCGGTTATAACTACAGGATGGAGGAATATACCGATGATAACGGGATCTGGGAAGGAGAGGTGTACTCGGGGAGTTATAGTTACATGAACTCCTATACTGGACTAGGGGACGGACAGATCAATGATGTGGAGGTCCCTGCCGGTCAGGAAAGCTCGATAACGATCCGGCAGTCCAGGGACCCCGAGCCAGAGGAACCGGAGCTGGGTAAATATCACCTATACCTTAAGGATGTGGAAGGGGAACCGGTCCCCAATGCCACACTGAGACTCGGTCTAAAGGTGAGCAAATATTCCCATTGGGGGACACTTTTCACCTCCGATGAAACGGGGAGGATAGATATTAGGGTGGTCCAGGGCTCCGAGGTGGATGTTTCCCCGGCTCAAAAGCTGGACAGCGGGATCAACCAATGGGCACCGGTACGTTCCACGATCACCGCACCCTTGGGAGGAGGGGCCCTGCCGGACATCACAGTGTACAGAAGGACCCCGTTCTCCTCCATTAACGGTTTTATCAGGGATTCCGTTACGAACAAAGGGATCCCCGAGGCAACTGTTAAATGCAGTTCGGTGGAAGAGGTCCAACAGGAAGAAGGGCCCACCAGGCCTCTCATCCATCTGGAAGAGTACAAAGATGGGGCCGAATTCCTCTACCTTGCCAGCAATTCCATGGGGGACGGATACTACAGGACCTGGGCAGCGAATACCGGACTTTTCAGGGTCGAGGTCCCAGGATATTTCCCTTATGAGACAAAGATAGAAACAAGTCCGGTAAGAGGAGAATTTACCCATGACGTATTCCTGGACCCCCTGGTCGAAGAACGTGCTTGGATCAACGGGACCCTGGTGGACCAGTATGGGGACCCGATCTCGGGTTTCCTCAACATCACCGATATTGACCACCCTGCCATGGGGGGAATCGATATCGAGATAAATGAGAGCGGTGAGTTCTCCGTGGAGACATATACCGGAAATTTCCTGCTCAGATACTTCAATGATACCCTTGAGGATTCCCTTGAGCTCAATCTGACGTCCAGTGGGGTTCAGCTTCTCTTACCCCTGATCCCCCATTCCATGATAGGTGGAACGGTCCAGGACAGCGCCGGAGACCCGGTCCCCGGCATCAACGTTACCCTGCACCGGACCCTCTTCAATGGAACGGAACCGGCAGGGTGGAATATTACCGATGATGAAGGTAATTTCTCGTTTTCGGTCACAGAGGGCGAATACACGATCATCATAAAGAGAACGGAGCTCTTTGACAGGTACGAATCATCCGGGATAAACGTCAATGGCTGGAACGATTGGTATGGGACCATCTCCTTGACCGATAGGACCCAGGCGGACGTCTTGGGAACCGTAGTGGGCTCAGGTGGTCCTTATATCGATGGTGTACCCGATGTCAATATTGTCCTATACGACGGCGAGGATGCTGTGGCCAACACCAGGTCCGGCATCGATGGTGATTTCCATATAAAGGATGTGGACCATGGTAACTATACTTTGTATGTCGAACCACCAATGACCTTGAGGAGGGTCGAAGGTAGGTCCGGATATCTTGACAACACCACCTTCAATTTCACCGTCTCGGGAGCCGTGGTTGAGGTGTACCCGATCCTGGAGTATGTTCACATCACTCCTCAGGGGTACGTTAACGTTACCTACAACAACCCCAACGGGACGGATGTGTTTCTGGATGCACCGATATACATCGAGTTCTCGGAGGTCATGGACCAGATGATGGTGGAGAACTCGATATACGTGACCCCGACCGTGGGAAACCTCACCTTCATCTGGGATGGGATGGGATACTTCCTTACAATAGACCATGTACCATTCGAACCGGACACGACATATACTGTCATGATAGGAGCAGGAGCCTCATCTGTGGATGGATGGCCGATCTGGGACGGCGGGTTCTCCTGGGACTTCACCACCGGGGAGAGCTTTGATCCCTGGGAGATATTCGAAGCGGAGGTCTACCTTGATGGAATGGACCTGAACGTGGAGGTATACGCACCCGTCAACCTGTCGATATACATATGCATCTTGGACGTGGACTATTTCCAGCTGATGGAGTTGAACGGAACCTACATGATCCAGATCTCCGGTGATAGCTTCGAGCACGAGACCACATACGGGTATTTCTTTACGGATAAGATGAACGGGGATGACAAAGCACCCCGGTTCTCCGATTCATTTACCACACCCATGGAGCCCCATCAAGAGCCCGAATGGGAGATATTCGAAGCGGAGGTCTCTGTTACAGATAGTTCGGGGGATTGGGAGGTCGAGGTAACTGCTGTTGAAGGTATCTCCATTTACATAGTGATAGAGGATGTGGGGTCATTCAAATTGACGGAGGGACCTCCGGGCATATACAAGGCAGTTATCGAATATCACAATTTCGAAGAAGGCAGGACATACAACTATCATTTCTCCGACGCGGAGAACGGTGAGGACCTGGCTCCTTCTTTCAGCGGATCCGCCACCACGCCGGTGTTCGGTGACGATGAAGGATGGTTCAGCAACAGGACCTGCTGTACCGTTTGCCTGATATCGATCGTGGCCATACTGCTGCTTATAATTGTAATGATCCTGATCTCCAAGAGCAGGAAAGATGACGTCCATGATCTCCTGGAGGAATGAAGGTCCTTGACCACGGAACCATCATCCGTTGATCTGCCATCGATGATATATTGAGGCCAATGGAAGATATAGCAAACCCAGGGAAAAAGAGGATCTCCTGGAATGCAGACATCACATCCCATGTATCTTGCCTCTTATTATCTTCCTCTTCAATCCCTTCAGCCTCTTCTCCAATCTTTTACCGATGATGGGCTTGTCCTGGTCCTTGGAAAGCTTCAATGCTTTCGAATAGGACCTGCCAGAGCGTTTGAGATCGATGTTGGACCTTGTTCTTGCAGCGCTCCTTTCGAAAGCTTTCCCCGCTTCTATGTAAGCGTCGATGGTCCACCTGTCGGGAGAGAGTCCCTCGATCATTTCCACGGAACTGCTCAGGGATCCCGAAAGAGACATGAAATGGTCTTTCTTTACAAGTGGGTTCCTTGCCATTCTTCTCAGGGCAAGGCCCTGGACGATGACCGCTCTGGAGTAATGGTCGCAAAAGCCCTGGTCGATGATCGATCGAGCGGCGTAAAAGGTCCTCTTGACCTCGTCCAATGAGATTATTCCATCTTCTCTCATTATCCTCTCCACCCGGTAAAGAAAATGGTCAAGCTCTCTTCTTTTGTCCTGACCGGAGAATTCCTGGGACCAGAGCAGTCGGTCCAGGTCGATGAGATGTCCGTATAGGTTCTTTTTCATTGCTCTCCCATTGAACAATGGTTTGGTAATACTTCAAAGTGCTCCAAACATTTTTAAAACAATAATGATATTACTGTGAAGGGGGTCAAGAGATATGGATTATGATCCGAGTCCACCAAGCAGTTCTAATTATGAATACAATGAATTCCAGTCAACACCTCAACAGAGTTTTGACCAGCAGTTCGCACAGGCCGAGATGCAGAAAGGGAGCAATGGAATAGCGCTGGCATCTATGATATTTGGAATAGTCAATCTTTTCTTGGATATGGTCGGTGTGTTGATATCTTTCCTTTGTTTCCTTACCTTCGTAACCAGCATAATAGGTCTAGTGATGGGGATAGTTGGTCTCAAGAAATCCAATGAGACAGGCGTAGGGAAAGGTTTTGCCATTGCGGGTATCGCAACCAACGCATCATCACTTGTACTATCCATCCTTGGAGTATTGTTAGTGTTCCTTTGGGTTGGGATGATGATGTCCCTCTGATCATAGGCGGGATTGTACACCCTAATGATCTATCAGAAAAGGCAGCCTTCTCAAGTCTAGCAGTAAAGTCTACGGGCTCATCTATTTGCAAGCACATCAAAATCGATGGGGTTTCCGCACCTGTCGCAGAACCTCTTTCCCAGTTTAGAACCATCGATGAAGATCGAGGTCCTGCAGAATGGGCAGTTATAGCTGACAGGCGCACCTATTTCCCTTATTCTCCTCAGTACGATGGCGGGGTCGCTCTCCTTCGGAGGAAGCCCCCTCTCGCTCCTTATGCACCTCTCCGCATCATCGAAGAGCTCCATTTGCTCGTATATCCGGGTGGCTTCGGCATGATCGCCTGCTTTTTCATGCTCCCTTGCGATCCGGAGTATCCGGGCCCTCTCGTCGGGCGGCACAGTTCCTGTATCATATCGAGAGACGCTTACCGGCGCCCGTTCTTGGGGAGGCACCCCTTGAGAAACAACAGGTTGCGGAGGGATCCCTCTGTTCGGTTGTTGTCGGGGTGCCTGATGACCATAAGCAGGAGGGGGCCCCGGGGGTGATTGACCGGGAGCGTGTGGGGTTCCTTGTTGGGCCATTCCCGGATATTGCTGCTGGCCCGTATAGGGTCCTTTCTCATTCTTGTTCCCTGTGGACAGACCAACGATCAACAGTATCAATCCCGTAATGGCCATCAGTATGCCGATCACGAGTAGGAATATCAGCCCGCAGCAGAGCATGGATTCACTTCCGGAGTTGGTGTTGGCCTTAACGGATATGTCGACATCATCGATGGAGGTTTCAGTTCCTTCGAAGGTTATGGTAAATTCCCAATAACCGGTAAGGAACGTGTCCACAGTGATATCTTCTTCGAAGGGCGTACTTCTGTATCCATAAGTTGAATATTCTTCGTTAAGCCAGTCATCCTCCAGTGTTAGTTCGAACCTTATGCTCTCATATGGATTCCTGGATATAATGGACACCGAGAACTCGGTCCCAATATCGTCGTTATACACCCTGGCCGTATATGTATAATCGTAAGATGAGCTGAAATCGTTTTCATTCAGCACCTCCTCCTTGCTGTCCGAGGCCGAAAAGACCAATCCGATAATGGAGAAACTTGCAGCTACCAGGAGTCCCGCTGATAGCAGGATTATGCCGGCCTTTGTCATTCCGCTCCCCATTTTATCCCCTTTTCATCAACGATATTTTGGTATTTCCCATTTTTGTCCGGTGGAGCATCTTTACCACGAACGATCCTTTCTTTCCATGGAGAAAATATTCTAGGGCGTTCTAGATAAGATTCTCATAGATGCAATAAGAATTTATAGTACCTCCCTAATGAGCAATTACAGAAGTGATTCCTATGCCAAGAGGAGATAGAACGGGACCATGGGGCGCAGGCCCCATGACAGGAAGAGGAGCAGGGTATTGTGCAGGTTACAGGCATCCCGGTTTCTACCGGAGCTATCCGGCCGGGGGACGATGGTATCCCGGAAAGAGGATAATTCGTCGGATCTTCGGTTACAGACCGTATGTTGGCCGTGGATATGGAAGAGGTTTCGGAAGGAGAAGATGGTAGGTGCTTTACCATGTTAGGTGGTCGAGGAAGAAGGGCCGGTATGGGTCTTGGCGGTAAATGTATATGCCCTGAATGCGGTTATAATCAACCCCATCAGAGGGGCGTATCTTGCAACAGCATGAAATGCCCAAAGTGCGGCGTGATGATGGTCCGAGAGGGTTGAATCAACCCTTTGATGGAAGGAAGTGATCTCATGAAAGTAGCAGTAACATCAAAAGGCAAGGAATTGGACTCGGAGGTGGACCCCCGTTTCGGAAGGTGCAAATACTTTCTGATCGTGGACACCAGTACGATGGAGTTCGATGCTGTAATGAACGAAAGTGCAATGGCTTCCGGAGGTGCCGGCCCCCAGGCCTCACAGACAATATCCGGAAATGGTGCCGGGGTCGTTTTGACGGGCAATGTGGGCCCTAATGCCTACCGTGCTCTGGAAGCGGCAGGCATCCTGATCATAACCGGTTGCCGAGGAACCGTAAGGGAGATGGTGGAAAAGTTCAAAAGTGGAGAACTGGAACATACGGAAGGTCCCAATGTCGGCTCGCATGCCGGTTTCGAAGTGCCGAGGTTCAGGAGGTGAGCCGATATGAGGATATGCATACCATCCATGGGAGATAGGGGTATGGATGAAATGGTGGGTGAGCACTTCGGCCGCGTTCCCTACTACACCATCTATGATACCGATAAAGAGGAGGTAGAGGTAATAGACAACTCCAGCATGCACACAGGAGGAAGAGGTTACGCTCCCGATCTGATCTCCAAAAATGATGTGGATATCATGCTCTGCGGCGGATTGGGCAGGCGGGCTATTTCGCTATTTGAGGATGAAGGGATCATGGTCTACGTCGGTGCGAGAGGAACCGTTCGTGATGCCCTTGAGATGCACAGAAAAGGCCAGCTGGACCAGGCTACTGATGAGACCGCCTGCAGACAGCATGCTTTCAGGGGCGAAGGCACCGGAGAAGGTCATCATCATTGAGAGATGTTGAGGATGAAGATATCAGTGGCCAGCGGTAAAGGTGGGACGGGAAAGACGACCATTGCGGTCAATCTCGCACTCAGTATCGAAAACGCCATGCTCATCGACTGCGATGTTGAGGGGCCGAACAGCCACCTATTCATCAAAGGAGGAATGAAAAAGCTCAAGGATGTATCGATACCGGCTCCGAGGTTCGATACGGAAAAATGTACACTGTGTGGAAAATGCGCGGACCTCTGTCAATACAATGCAATATCCATAGTCGGAGAGAAGCTCCTTTTCTTCGAAGAGCTCTGCCATGGATGCGGGGGCTGCAGGATCATATGTCCCGTGAACGCTGTAACCGAGGTTGACCATCATATAGGCATAATAGAAAAGGGGGAAGATAACAATCTGCCGCTGTACCACGGCAAGCTCGACATCAGCGAGCCCTTCGGGGTCCCAATAATCAGGGAGTTGCAGGGACTGGCCGAAGAGGACAGGACCATTATATTCGATTCTCCCCCTGGCACTGCCTGTCCGGCAGTGGAGACCATGAGAGCGGCGGATGTATGTATACTTGTCACGGAACCAACTCCGTTCGGCCTACACGACCTTCAACTTACCATGGATGTGATGAAGGAGATAGGCACGCCATACGGTGTCGTGATAAACAGGGACGGCATCGGTGATGACAGGGTGGAGGAATTCTGCAGGAAAGAGGGCATACCCGTCCTCATGAAGATAGAGAACGACATGGATATCGCCAGAGCTTACTCCAAAGGGATACCGATCGTCGAGGCCAAGAGAGAATACAGGGAACTTTTTCGTGAACTTTACATCAAGGCAAGGGAGATGTTAAAGTGAAGGAGCTCACCATGATCAGCGGCAAAGGCGGTTGCGGAAAGACAACTCTCTCTGCTTCCTTCGCTGCCCTTGCCAAGGATCCCGTGATCGCAGACGCCGATGTGGACGCAGCCGATATGCACCTGCTCCTCAAACCCGTGATACGGCGCCGTGAGGAGTTTCACGGTCTTGACGTAGCTAGCAAGAACGATGATATTTGCATAAACTGCGGGGAGTGCTACCAGAACTGCAGGTACGGGGCAATAGATCCCGATAACACCCTTCATCCGGAGAGATGCGAGGGGTGCGCGGTATGTGCGTTGGTATGCCCTGTTGACGCTATAAAGATGGTCGAGCGTCAGGCGGGTGAAGCTTACATCTCCGATACCAGGTTCGGACCATTGGTTCACGCAAAGCTACATGCAGGAGAGGAAGCCTCGGGGAAACTTGTTTCCCTGGTGAGAAAGAGGGCAAGGGAGGTTGCTGAGGAAAATGGCAACAATCTGATAATTATTGATGGACCGCCGGGTATGGGCTGTACGGTAATATCTTCCATCACCGGTGTCGACCTGGTTCTTGTGGTCATCGAACCTACATTATCCGGGATACACGATTCCAAGCGTATCATCGAAGTGGCAAAGCATTTTCGGATACCTCATCTGGTCTGCATAAACAAGCATGATGTCAATGAGGAGAATACTGAGGATATACTGGAATACTGCAAGGAAGAGGGGATAGAGGTGGTGGGGATGCTGCCTTATGACGATAACGCAACACGCTCAATGGTCAACGAGATGACGGTTGTGGAATACTCCGAGGGGCCGCTTTCCAAGAGGATAGATGAGATATGGGAGCGGGTCCTCGAAGCACTTAACAGGAACTGATCACCCGGACCGTTGTTCACATATTTCCCTTCGCGAGACACAATGGATCGGAGATCGCCGCAGTTGCGATCGTCGGAGAAGGATCAGATGCTGCCTCCTGGCCAATCCCGTTTCCTGAAGATATCCTGGTGTATTATCATGTGATATTCATCCTTTCTTCCGATCATACCTCAAGCAGCAATTCTTGTATCTTTTTCCCGATCCGCAGGGACACGGTTCATTCCTGCCTATCTTATCCTTTGAACATGAGATGAATGGTATCGTCACTGATTCGACATCCTCTTCGCTTTGAAAGTTCAGACCAAGGCCCTTGAGATATCTGTAGTATATCGACGCCGGGTGGAAAATGATCTCGGGATTTTCCCCCTCCCTCCAAGATTCGTCCTCTGCGATCTCCTTGAACCTGTCGAACATATCTCTTTCGATTAGTTCATCCAGAAGATCCTCCTCATCCGGGGGATCATCGAAAATAGAAAGGTCATCCTCCTCGCATGGTTCCTGGTCTGCAGGTTCAGATGAAGACATCCTGTTGTCAAGGAACCGCTCGGCAATCTGCCATAGAAGGACGTATTCATGATCATCCTCTCGGTATTCATCTGCGATCTTTTCCGCCTTCTCGATGTCATCCTCCCTGAGGAACTGAATAGCTACAGACCAGATGAGGGATCCGGTCCGCTGTTCCAGTTCTTTCGCTATCTTAAGACCTCTCTTTCTGGACGTTTCATTCCTGTCCAGATACATGAGAACGGCCATCATTGCCTCGGTATCGTATGATCCTCCCTCATAGAAACCGGGAAAATCCTTCAAGATGTTCTTCTTCTCATTGAAGATGAGACCCTCAAGTTCTGCCAGGAGCGAATCGATCCTTTCATTGTTCTCTTCTGGTTCATCGATCTCTCCGTCAAGGTCCCGGAGGACCTTTTCCAGCAATTCGTGGTGAGGCACATCCGGGCAATATATCCTCCACAGTGCCGAGATGGATCGAGTTACGAGTTCCCTGTCCTCATCGTCTATCTCGAGTTCATCATTGATTATGTCCTTGACGGAATTGTATCTTTCGGACCAGGTGTTGAAATTCTCTCTGGACACCCGGGCCCCAACAGATATCAATCCCATGATCAGGTAGAAGGGAGGAAGGGATACGGGATCGACAGAACCTACCTCCGAAATGTCCCTTCCCAATATGACCCTCGCACCGGACCCCAGATTGACAAGTATGTCCATCTTTTTGGACCTCAGGGCTTTGATCCTCTCCCTTGAAGGAGGATAGTTCGGGTTGAGTTTCAGGGAATATTCGAGGCATGCCATTCCCAGGTCCGGTCTTCCCCCGTACAGATAGGCGTTCGAAGCGTTGAAGAATAACCTGTAAGGTTCCCTTTCGGTGGTGGATTCCTCGAGGAGGGAGAGGAAGGTCTCATCGAATTTCCGGCAGGCTTCAGGGAACTTCATGTCGTTGAGCAGGTCCAGGGTCTCGGTGTATGGTTCTGTCCATTCAAGAGGTGGAATTGTGATGTTGCTCAGAATGACCGTGTTGTCCGCTTCGAGACCTTTGTATCCGTTCACCTGTTGGGACAACCTCATCAGCACATCCATCAGTTCCTCTGCTCTCTCCGTTCCTTTGAAGAATTCATTCTTGAAGAGACCGGATAGGATCTTCACTGTGTGGACGAACCTCGAGGAATGTTTGTCCTCGTGGATAAGCCAGTTGCAGATATCCGAAGGGCCGACAAAACGGGAGACATCGTTGCGGTCGAGAATGGTCTGGAGTTGGTTCCTTGTGTTTGCGTGTTCTTCATCTTTCTGGAGCATCCTTTGAGAATATTACAACCATGTTCATTATCTTTACCCTCGTCGGATCGGATCATTTGATATCCTGCCGAGCGGGAAGTTACAACCTGACCTATATAGCCTTGAAAAGACACCATACACAAGGTGACAGAATACCGTAAAGCCGGAACATGACTTTTATAAGGGGGTGGGTCCGGCCTGGCCCATTCTATATTTAGTTAAAGTCCATATTAGGTCAAGGATTTTTAACGATATTGATTAGGTCTCGATTAACTGATCGTATCACTGATAATCTGAATGAAACAAAATAGATAAACGATTGTCAAATTCTTGGTAACTGGTCAGTCATCTGAAGCTTGAGATCATTTTTTTCCTATAGTACTTTCGGCCAGTGTACAGAAAAGTATTTATTAAAGAGATATCTAATAGATATCTCATGAAAAGGATACCAATCAATCCTGCTAACGAACTCACCATTAAGAACATACAAGGCTATTACGTCAGAAAGGTCACCCCTTTCGGTACAAGCGCCAAGGTGGACTGCCCAAAAGAACATCTCGGAAAGAAAGTTTATCTCGTAATAACAGAGGAATGATATTGCCCGACAAGAAAACAAATAAGGATGATGAGGATGAAATCCTCAAACAGGAGAATGAAAAACTCCGCAAAGAAAATGAGGAACTACGGAAGAAAATCGAAGATCTCAAAAAAGATAAAAAGAAGATCGAGAAGGAATTCGAAGAATACAAATTCAGACACCCGGAAACCACTGGTGTCAAGCACGGGAAACCCTATCACATCAAACCGCCAGTTCCAACCAAACCAAAAGGAAAACCAGGAGCAAGACCTGGCCACAAAGGTCATTACAGAAAGAAACCGCAAAATGTCGATAAAATCATAAAGGTTCCGATCAAAACATGTCCGCACTGCGGCTCAAACCATTTGAGCAAGAACATACAAGAAATACGGACAAGAACAATCGAAGAGATCCCCCAATGTCAGCCCATAATAACACAATACAACATCCATCGAAGATACTGCAGAACATGCAGGAAATTAGTGGAGATGCCCGTCCATGATGCTCTACCTGGAGCTAGGGTTGGCATCAGAACCATGCTATATATCACATGGCTCAAGATCAAATTGAGAATGACACTTGATGCAATCCCCAGACTACTGAGAATAAGCTTTGGAATGAAACTAAGCAAAGGAGAGGTGCAGAACATACTTGACCAAGTTACGAAGGTATTCGAACCATACTACGAGCAGATGGTCGAGGACATGAGAAAACGTCCTGCAAGAAACATAGATGAAACCAGTTGGCGGAAAAACGGGGAGAATATCTGGTTATGGACATTCGTCACCAAGTGGGAAACTATCTATCATATCGCATCCACAAGAGGACATAAGGCTGCTTTGGAGATCCTGGGCAATAATCCAAATGGAGTTGATATCCACGATAGGTTCAGAGCATACAATACGCTCTGGAAGAAGACAGGTAAACGTAATCAACAGATATGTTGGTCTCATCTTCTAAACGATTCAAAGGAGTTAGCTAAATTGTATGGTTGTCAAGGTGGAAACCATATACAATGGGTGATGAAGCATCTATACAAGAAAGGAATAGCTTTCAACCATCAAGGAACCTGGGAAGATGTGGAAGATTTGAAATCGACATTGGAAAGGTATATTGTCAGACCATTTGAGTCATTCAGGTGCAGGAAATATGTCAAGAATCTCCTCAAATATAAGGATTCCATGTTCGAGTTTGTTATGAATCCTGATGTCGATGCAACGAACAACAGAGCCGAACGTGCGATTCGACCATGTGTGATCGCCAGAAAGGTATCGGGAGGTAGTAGATCCGATAGAGGCACACATATCTATTCTGTTCTGATGAGTGTTGTTCAGACGTTGGATCAGAACGGTAAAAATATTGTGACTCATGGTAAGGAAATCATTCAAACTTCTCATGGTTAACTTCAAGAGACTGACCACTTAC
>JAWOCK010000115.1:0-10958 GCA_046483845.1 Thermoplasmatota archaeon
CTTGCGACATCGTCGAAGATGACCTTGGAGCTCCAGCCTCCTCCGAAGGAACCCGTTAGCTGGACCAGGTCCGTGGAGTATCCGTATGAGTACAGCTCGTTCCCGGGGACGTTGGGGTCCACGTCGCCGACCCAGACACCCCTTATCTTGTTGGTGTCCAGGAAGATCTCCTGCATGTCCCACTGGTCGCCGTTCCTCTTGAAGCCCATTATCTTGAATGTATCCGTTCCCGTGTAGATCTCCAGTCCGGGTGCGTTTGGGTCCACGTCACCGACAGCGATCCTTGCCTGGGGCTCGTCCGTGTTCTCGTAGATCACCTCATGGGTCCACCCGTCCTTGCCGCCGTAGGCGATGGTGACGTTCCCTGACTTGGATGCGGTGACCAGCTCGAGTCCCTCCCTTTCCGGGAGGATGTCTGCGATCACTACCTTCCTTACGTTGTGTCCGTCGTGGAATATCAAAGAAGAGTTCCATTCACCGGCCTCCTGGTCGTACCATATCATGTATGCCCTTCCGGTGTTGGTGGTATCATCCGTGAACGTTGTCACGATAGCCTCCTCTCCGGGTATGGTCGGATCGATGTCGCCGATGTCGCAACCGTGTATCAGTTTGGGGAAGGTGAACACTCTTTCCGCATTCCAGTTCGCTCCGTCCCTGGTCAGCACGGTTGCCGTTCCGTCGCCGGGGTTGACATCCTCCGTTCCCGAGCTGAGACCAACGACAAGTATCTCGTTCCCATCCAGGTCAGGCCTGATATCCCCTATGGCGGGTGTCAGCTGCTGACCCGGGGTGTTCCATATATCGTCATATGTCCATGTTCCCTGGTCGTGGTATCCCAGGTAGGTGTTTCCGTCCCTTGCCACCCATACCATCTCGTTCCCGTCATGTTCGTCCAGCACGTCGCCTATGGCGATACCGTCGATGCACTCCACGTTGTCGGTGCCCTCGAAGATCACTTCATGGTCCCAGATCGTCTTCACTTCCTCTTCGCCGCCGGCAGCCGAGACGGACCCGGTTGGACCCACCACGAAGAATGCGGCACCAAGGAGTATGCTCATCAGCAGAAAAGATGTCGCTCTTTTTCCTTTCATATCCATACCTCATATACGGTTGTGGTTACTTCCTCTATATCACATTAATTATTCTTTTGGTTCAGTATATGGAACACAGTGTCGAATCCACTTAACATGTGAAATAAGTCTATTCCTCGAGGATCTCTTCCTTGGTCCTGCCCATGAAGAGCCCTATGAGGGCACCGAGGATCACCACGATGACCAATATCGCGATCAGGATGAATATCAAGGTGTTGTCGTATCCATCCGCCTCCTTCATCTTCGGGGCCGACTTGCCCCACTCCCAGTTCTCCTTGTCAAAGCCCGGTTTAACGGCCTCCAGGCGGGTCCCCTGTGGAAATTCAGCCCCATCATAACCGGTGAATACCGCCTTCCCGGACTCGTTGGTCTCGGCGGTAAAGGACTCATCTTCCACCCTGGCCGTGATGAAGACGCCTTCCAGCGGATCCCCGCTCTCGTCCAGTATGATGATCTCCGGATGGACGGTCGATCTCCTGTAGTATTTCAGTGAAGCATTCATCCTCGTGCTTCCGTTGTGGGGGAACGCTGATCCGTCCCAGAACAGGTATCCGGTCTCCTGGTTGTTGATACCGGCGTCCTCGGGGGGAGGGGATATCCTGAGTTCGTAGCCCACACCGAAGGGTATCTCCTCAAAGATGAAGTAGCCGTCCATGTCGGTGGAGATGTTATCCACCTCGGCGCCGTCCATGTCGTAGAGGACCACCGATGCGTTCGGGACGAAGTCGCCGTCCTTGGGACCTTCCTGGTACCTGACCCATCCGAAGACGGGTCCTTCATCGGGGGGCACCCAGTGTTCTATCTCGATGTCGAGCTCTCTTTCCCTGTCGTGGTGGAAGACCATCTCGAACGGAACGTACCCCGGCACTTCGCTGCCGGTTTCCACACCGTTATCGGGGAGGACCCTTATGGTATAGTTCTCCCCGAAGGGGAGCTCGGGGAACCCGTAGCCACCTTCCTCGTCCACGGTGGTGTTGGCGATCCTCTCCATGGAGGCGTTGAGCACAATGACAGTGGCGTCGGTGGCGTTCAAACCGTCCGACGGGCCCCCCGAATATGTCACCACGCCAGAGAGCGTCCCGTTGGTAGGGGGTGTGAATTCCATGTACTGGAGGCCTATATCCAGGTCAAGGTCGTCAAGGAAGTCGGTGCTCGATGTCCAGGTGAGGTAGCCGGACCTGTTCTCCTCGATGTATGCCCTGTCTGCCGGCGGATGGACCGCTATCGTGATGTTGTTTTGGAAAGCAAGGGAAGAGACCACGAAGCTTCCGCTTTCATCCGGGACAATATCCTCGTGGGTCTCGCCATCCCATCCATGGAGTTCTACCTCTCCCCCTGAAACGTTGAGTCCGTCGAGCGGACCCCTTTCATAACGGACCCTGCCTGATATGGTGCCGTTGCTTCTGCATACCCCGTCGAACAATATATGGATGTCATCCGTGGTGTTCGCATCCACCAGTCCTAGATCGATCTCCTGCTCATGGTCCCGCATGTACCATGCTTTTAGGTGATTGGACCCGTAGACCGGAGCTGCACCTCCTTCATATCTCCTGGAAAGCAAGTTGAGCGGCGTGGGAAAGGTCCCGTTCTCGTCGGACCTCTCATCCCACCCGCCGTAGTGAGGTGTGACGTAGACCCCCACGCTGCTTATGGTGTGGTTCAGATCCGCCCCCGGTGCGGGGGTCTGCTCACCTGTCCTGTCCACATAACTGATGGTAACCTTCCTTCCGAACAGTACCGAAACCTGGCCGCTTCCCCCGTCGATATCATCCTCCGGGACCTCCACATCGTGGATCCTGACATCTCCTTCCCCGTTCAGGAGATAGCTCCCGCTTTCAGGGTATAGTGCGGATACGTTGTCGATGATGGCGTCGGTCATATCCTGGAATCCGAATGCCCGGGCGGAGACGTTCCGCATGGAGATCTCTCCGTCGATGAAACTGAGCTCACAGTCACCGCCGGTTTCGACGGCGGTGCCCCACTCCGCGGTCCTGATAGAAAAATCGATCATCTCAAGGTCTGTGGTACCTGATATGCCGAGGGGTAGGGATAGATCGGTCTGAATGTCCATGTCGTGGATCCGTATCCCGGACGATCCGGTGACGAACAGCCCGTCGGAGAGGTTCCCGGAGAAGAGTGTCACGTCTGTCAGCGAGATGTTCCCGGAACTGGTCACGGCAAGAAGTCCTAGATGTGAGAACTCATCGGTGATGTTCACACCGGAGATGTTCACCCAGTTTGCGTTCACGGCAGCAACCCCCATATCGAACTTCCCTATGCGAACCTCCCCCTGGGATGAATTCCCGATCACGGAGATCCCGTTGGTCCTGATCACCATTCCCTCGGAATAGTTGCCAGGCGCCACGTATATGGTGTCCCCTTCCGTTGCATTGTCCACCGCCCACTGGACCTCGTTATATGTCGACCCTGAGGGTGACACGTACAGTATCCCCCCCGGGGTCCGGGTCTCTTCTCCGCTGCCAGGAAAATCGATCAAAATACCCGCTGCAAGCATTGTCATTGATATCAGGACCGTATTCCATTTATGCATCGTGGCTCCCCCTGGGTCAGGTCGATTAGGGGAGCCCGTCTAATTATAATTTATCTTGCCCTCGGCAATAGAGCTTATGTTCCGATTTCCTTCAGTGATGATGTTCGTGTTGGAAGTACTTCTCCTGCCCCTTGCCCGGCCTCATGTTCCCGAAGGCCCTCACCATTATCTCCTCCAGGGCCGGGTGGATGGTCTGTGCCTTGGTAAGCGGAGCGAAGGTCCCGTCCCCTGCGTTCATAATATACACAAGGGGCTGGACCATAGCGGTGGCATGTGGTCCGATGGCATGGGCCCCGAGTATCTTCCTCGTCCTGGCATCGACGATGACCTTGACAAGGCTCTTTCCATCGTCGCCCATGGCATACCCCTTCACGGCATCCGTATAGCTGGATTGGCCCACCATCACCACGGTCTTCTCGACGGCCTCGGCCTCCCTGAGACCCACCGATGCTATCTGGGGGTAGGTGAAGACCGCATGGGGGACCGCGTGCTCGTCATTCACCTCCGGGTCCTTCTCCGCCATCATGTTCCGCCAGGCCACCGATGCCTCGTGGTTGGCGGTGTGCCTGAAGAGGTTCTTTCCTGTTGCGTCACCTATGGCGTAGATGCCCTCCACGTTGGTCCTTAGATGTTCATCCACCTTGATCCAGCCCTTTCCAACCGTCTCCACACCGGTCTTATCAGGTCTGAACAGGTCCGCGTTCGATATCCTCCCCACGGCAAGGAGCAGCTCGTCGCCCTTGATCCGGTACCTCTTTCCGTTTTTGCCGTCCTTCGCCACCACGTACTTCTTGCCGTCCTTTTTCCCAGCCTTGACGACCTCGAAACCCGTGTGCACCTTCATCCTTTCCCTGAACCTCCGCTCCAGCTCCTTGGATATCTCCGGCTCCTCCCTGGGGACCAGGTACCTGTTCCTTCCCACAAGGGTCACATCGGACCCCACAGCGTCGAAGAAATGGCCGAACTCCGCGGCGATGTAACCTCCCCCGATGATCACCAGTTCCTCCGGTGGCTCCTCAAGGTCGAAGACCTCGGTGGAGGTGATGAAACCCGTCTCTTTCAGACCGGGGACCGGTGGCACAGATTCCCTGGAACCGGCCGCTATCAGTATCCTCGGCGCCTTTATCTTCTTCCCGTCCACCTCCAGTATCTTCTTCCCGACGAACCTGCCCGTGGTATTGTAGAGGTCCAATCCCTTGCCCCAGGCCGAGCGGATCCCCTTTTCCATTCCCTTTACATCCTCATCCACCAGATCGTGCATCCTCTTCATTATCAGTTTGAAATCCACCTTCTTGACATCAGCTTCGACACCGACCTTCCCAGCCTCCCTTATGATCTCGACCACGTCGGCCGGATAGAGCATTATCTTCGAAGGTATGCAGCCCCTGTTGAGGCAGGTGCCCCCTACCGGTCCGTTCTCGATCACCGCCACGTTCATTCCCTGTGAGTGTGCGTCGGAGGCGACGTTCATCCCGGCCCCCGAACCGATCACTATGAGGTCATATTCCTTCATATCCTATCACCGAATACCAGAGGATACCCTTAGATGGTATCTATCAGGTTCCCCTGAAATACCTGCATGAAATATCATATAAACCTTTTGATGAGGGATATCATGATCCCCTTTCCACCCGACATGAGGTCAAGGAACAGCAGGGTGGACGGTACCCCGAACAGGAAAGCGGCTGTTAGAAGGTCCCATCTTCTCATCCATATGCAGATGGCCGCCCCCCCAACGTGCGCCGTCAGGATGAACGCCTTTGGATACCATCTGATGAAAGCTTCCTTCACCACCAATTAAACCACACCTTTGACAGCAGATATGTCAAGAGGACCATTATCAGAAGTGAGCCGTAGGAGATTACCAGCCCGGCGGTCATTCCCAGCTCCTTGAGGAACTGGGGAGCCTTTCTCGGGTCCAGATCGCTCCAGAATACGATGAACCCGCCCACGGCCATGAACCATGCGGTATAGTTTGCCATGGGGACCCCGAACCACTGTCCCTCGGACCATCTCCAGACGCCGTAACCCACGAAAACGGCATCAATGCCAACATCTATGGATACGGCGAGCACTCCTGCAAGGAGCCCCTTCTCGAGCTTCTTGAGACCCATAAGCAGAGGGTTCACTTCGATGATGTACTGCACCACATAGATCACGGCCGTCCAGCAGAAGGGAACCGCCATCATGGTGTTGTGCACCTGTATCCATGCGTTCGGATTGTACTCGTAATAGCCGGAGAAGGTTACCGTGATGTCCTCCAGTATGAAACCGTAGATCAGGGCGAACATGAAAAAGAAGATGGTCCTCTGTCTCTTCCACCTTATCCGGGCATGAAGGATGGATAGCAGCATGAATGCCAGACAAGCAAATTCGAAAACATGCAGAATAAGTAGATCGTCGCCCTGCCCGCTCCAGCCGCCCTCGGGTCCCCTGGTCGGGATGAACCTCGCCATGATGAACATGAAGGCGATCAGGGTCGCAACTATCAGGACGAGCCTCGGCGTCCTTCGAGCGTCCCACCAGTCGTTCGACCCCTTCTCCATACCGGGTTAAGAGCAAAACACCTTCATTAACTGCAGGGGTCAAACGGATAAATGAGATACACGATAAACTGTGGAGGAAATACCATGGAGCCGGAGAAGACCAGAATAGAGAGGACGTTCCGGGTGAACAGCTACGACGTGGACTTTGCGGGGATCATGTCCAACCAGGTCTACCACAGGTGGTCCGAGGACCTGAGAACGGACCTTATCGGGAACTACATGGACCTCAAGGAGATCTGGGAGAAGGGGTCGGTCCCCGTGCTGGCACATGCTGAGATCGACTTCAAGAGACCCCTGTTCCTGCTGGACGAGGTCATAGGTGAGATGTGGGTGGAGGAGCTCCACGGTATCAAGTGGAGGGTCAGGGGAAGGTACCTCAAGGACGGGAACGTCTGTGCCGAGACCATGCAGTGGGGTGTCTTCGTGGACAGGGAGACCATGAGGCCGGTCCAGGCCCCGGAAAAGCTCCCAAGGGTCAAGCCCTGAAAAGTCCGACGATCCTGGACCTTCTGATCCTTCCGTTACCCGATCCTTGCTCCCATTCGACCTTATCCAGGGCGACCTCCTCCATCCCGTCGAAGAGCTCCCTTGCTTCTTCCACGGTGAAGAAATGGCAGATGATCCCGTCCTTCTTACGAAAGGTTCCCTCCTCCAGCGGTTCCCCTTTTCCGTAGCGGATATCGTTCCTGGAAAGGTCCACGAAGGATATTGTGCCTCCTTCCCGCAGTATCCCGCGGCAGTTCTTCACCGCCGACAGCCTCTCTTCAGAAAGAAGGGAATCGAGCATGTGGTGGAGCAGTATGCAGTCGAACTCACCGAGATCCCCGAGGTCCGATAGGATGTCCATCACCATTACATCTGCCCCAAGCCCTTTACTGGACAACCTTTCCTTCGCCCTGGATACCGCTTCCTCGGAGAAATCGATGCCCGAGGCCTCGAAACCACTTTCCAGGGCGCGGAGCAAGGTGCTCCCTGTTCCGCACCCGACATCAAGCACTCTCGAACCCGGCTCTATTCGGGGAAGATCGGTCCCTTTCCAGTCGGTCGGGTGCCTCCTGTAGTAGAGGTCCCAGACATCAGCTTCCATGGAACCCTATATCCCGAATAGTCCTATAATCCCATCGGCCATGAACTGCACGGCTATGGCACCCAGAAGAAGCCCCATTATACGGGAGAAGATCTTTGTCCCGGTCCTACCGATCCTCTTGAAGATGATATCGGAGTTCCTGAGCACCAAATAGGCGAAGGATAGCACGATAATTATACTGGAGACCACCAACAACACGCCGAAGATCCTGTTCTCGGGACCGTCGGAGACAGTTATCATCACCGTGGTGATGGACCCCGGCCCCGCGAGCAGCGGGATGCCAAGGGGCACGATCCCCACCTGCTCCTTCTCCAGGTGATAATCCCTCTCCTTGGGATTCAACTTGGACATGGGCGTGTTCCCCTTGACCATGTCCAGGGCGATCATGAAGAGAACAACTCCACCTGCCACCCTGAACGCGTCCACGGTGATGTTCAGGAAACCGAATATGAACCGCCCGATGAGCGTGAAGAGGATCAGTATCACCAGTGCGACGATGACAGCCTTCTTGACCACCCTCTTCCTTTCCGAAATGGTATACCCCTGGGTGAGCGCGGCGTAGTTCGGGACCGCCCCCATTGGGTTGATGATGGCCAAGAGCGAGATCAGGGTCGATAACGCGAACTCCCATTCCATGGGACCCGGTGGAACTATAGGTCCTATATAAGGTCATCGAAACCGGCAGGGTTTATATCCGGACCAGCATATACAAGCGGGGAGAACGGCAGATGTACGAGAGGTCCTTGAAAGGCATCAGGTACCAGATGTGGGGACTGAACCTGTTCGTCCTGGCACTCCTCTTACTCTCGGTCCTGAGACTGGCACCCGGTTTCGTCACCTTTGTTCTGGCATTGGGTATGATTTTGATGTCGGGTATAGGGCTCGTACTCTTCATCATCGGAGAGGTATTCCTGCTGCTTGGCTCAAGGCAGGTCAGGAACCTCTCCCTCACCGTCGGCTCCCTTCTGATGCTTGTCCTGGGCCCCTTCGTCTTCATCTTCGGCATCGTGATGCTTCCGCCGGTGAACATCATCATGATCCATATGGCCCTCTGGCTCATCCTCGGCTCCCCTGTACTGCCCTACATGAGGATCGGCGGTCTGATCACGGGTATGCTGGCGCTTGTCGCCCAGACGGCTCTGCTGATCTACACGCTGATGATGGTGCTCTACGGTTCGATCGGCGTTTCCATTCCACTGGTGATCATATTCTTAGGTGCATATCTCCTTCTTTTAGAGGTCTCCATGGTGATATCCAGCACTAAGGTGAAGAGGATGAGGGACGACCTGGAAGTAGTCGAGGGGACCGTAGAGGGTGCCGGTGAGCTCGATCTTGTGGCAAGGGAGACATTCGAGGTCCCGAGGAGTAAAGTGGAATATGAGGTGTCGGCCCCCTTCGAGCCGGGCAGGAAAGAACCAGTGACCGGGAAGGCGCTGGAGCTGGACAGGTTGCTTTATGATATGTCCAGGAAGGAAAAGGAGCGTGAAGAGGAGAGATACGAGGTGGAAGAGGAGGAGATAGACATTACAATTGACGACCTCTTCCTGGACGGTCAGGACCTCTACCAGATATTGAAGCTTCCAAGGAGCGCGACCTCCAACGAGATACGGAAGGCTTACAGAAGGAGGGCCCTGCTCTTCCACCCCGACAGGTACAGGAACACCGGACCTCTCTACTCGGAGACCCTGGGAAGGGAGATGAGGAAGTTGAATAAGGCCAAGGAGATACTTCTGGACCCCGCAAGACGAACCATATACGATTCTCTGCTGGAGAGGATGTCCTGAATCAGAGGTCCTGCCCTGTAAGTCTCTCGAACATCTGCTTGTAGAGTTCGGATATCTTTTTCACCTCTTCTTCGGGGAGCGGCGGGATGGGCGGCTCCTTTATGCCACTCTCCCTTGCCTTCATCAATTCCGCGTGGTAGCCGGATCCCCGGTAGTACTGCCTTACCGCTTCCTTGGAGAGCTCCAGGAGCCTTCCCTTCTCGTATTCTTTGGAGTCCCAGAAACGGTCCTCGTCCGCCGTTCCAAAGGTATCCACCAGCATGAGCTCCCTGTTCTCGTCGAAACCGAACTCCTTCTTGCCGTCAACGTGAATGAGCCCCCTGGAGGAAGCCTGGGAATCGATGAAACGATCTATCTTCATCACTGCCTCCACTATCTCGTCCCATTCATCCCCGGAGAGCTTGGCCAGGTCCCGCGCCTCCTCGTTGCTCACCGGCCTGTCCACTTCTTCCAGCTTGGTGGTGGCCTCGAAGAGGGGTTCCGGAAGGGGCTCGCCGTAGACCGGTGTATGGTCGCGGGGGAAGCCAACATCCTCCATCCTTATCTTGCCCTTCTTCATCCTGTCCAGGAGGGAACCCGCCACGTAGTATCTCGCAATGAACTCCAGCGGGATCAGCACGGAGGTGGAATCGTGTTCGATCCTTGACATGTTCCTCTCAACCTTTACCTTCCTCACCCGCATGGAATCAGGTGATGTGAGCTTGATGAAATGGGTTTTGACCCCCAGATCCGAGGACCTCTCGAACCAGAAGGCCGAGGTCCTGCAGAGGGTCTCCCCCTTCCTTGGTATGGTGGAGGGGATCACCTTGTCGAAGACGGATATCTTGTCGGTGAACCTGAACTCCAGCTGGTCAGAACCCGGTATCTCGTACACCTCTTTGACCTTGCCTACCTGGATCAATCTGGCTTCCTCGGGGATCTCTTTCTCGGACATTTAAAGCACCTTTTGAGGGTAAAATGGGCTTCTTTTATTTATCCTGTTTCTCTGAACTCTTAGGACCCCTCTTCTTCTTGCCCTTCCTTCTTTTCTTTTTGGGGGGCTCCTCCGCAAGAGAGGGGATCAGCGGTTCGGCCCCGAATATCCCTTCGCCCTTTGCCTTCAGTTTCTTGGAGAACTCGAAGTACTTGAAACCCCTCATGAGGCCCTGGCCGATGGGAACGGAGATGGCGATGTAGAGGAATATCCAGTATGGCATCCCCCCGGCCCCGGTGGGGCTCATGCATATGGAGCCGCAGACCTCCTGAAGTGCATATCCCGTGAGCTGCCAGGTATGGTCCCAGGGCACAGTAACGGTGGGCTGGGGAACCGACCAGAGGAAGCTGTAGATCCATCTGAAGATCAGTATCGCTATCACCATGGAGGCTATGGATGCCTTCATCTGCTGCATCATCATGGAGGACTGCATCCCCATTATGTCCTGGTTCTCCGACTGCAGCTTCTCGACCTTGGACTGGTCACCGCTCTTCTGGGCCGCCCTGAGCGTCTTGTTGTATTCGTTCATGACCCTCTGTTTCTTTGCCAGGTCGATCCAATCCATGGTGAAATGCCTGATGGCGGTTGATATGGAGATGGTTATCAGGCCGCCGAAGAGCATTGTGAGCAGCGGCAGGCGTCCCCCGAAACCGATGATGGGATACAGTACCAGACCGACCATATCCGAAATAGAATCTCCTAGCTTCCTGTCGAACATTATCAGAAAAAGGAACGCGAAGGCGAGAATGTAGATGAAACCCGTTGGTCCCTGACAGCTTTCCAGCGGGTTCTGGACCTTTGGGGTCTCTGTTTCTGCCACACACCTACCTCCTTTTTTTATCTTACAAATAGAGGGCCGGGACCGAGATTTGAACTCGGGCGAGGGGATCCACAGTCCCCGATGCTGCCAGGCTACACCACCCCGG
>JAWOCK010000019.1:0-12966 GCA_046483845.1 Thermoplasmatota archaeon
GAAAAGCTATAGAAGAAAGTAGAAAAAAGAAGAATGGGGAAAAAGAGATCGGAGCCAGATCGAAAGCATCTGACTCCGTCTCTGGAAGAGAAGAAAAATATATGCTTATAGAGTCAAACGACTGGAGCGAGAGTGCTCAAGACATATACGGACCACGATCATAACACCCGAGCAATATGAATCGCAGTTCACATCATTGTATCATAACGATTCATATATGATATTGAAATACCCATAGGATGAAAAATCCACCACAAGGATATCAGATGTGTACCATAATTTATTATAATCATTTCAACGGTGATTTCAAAAGGAGGTGTGAGGATCACGAGAAAGCTTCTGGCAGTTGCAGTGCTTTTCTTGTTCATGCATCTGCCGTCGACAGCTTACGGAGGCCGGGAGGGGTCTATCCACCATGACCTCTCCCCCATCATGATTACATCGGAGCAGGACCTGATCGACATGGCCATTGACCAGTCCTGGCCGGGGAACGGAACAGAAGAGCAACCGTTCATATTGGAGAACCTTACCATCGATGCCCTAAACGGTTCGAACTGCCTTGTCATGCACAATATCCGCTCCCATCTTCATATCCAAAACTGTACATTCGTGAACACGATGGTACAGACCCCATCATCAATGGGCCACGGGTCCGCGGTATGGTTGAAGAACGCATCCAATGTCACCCTGGAGGATATAAGGATATCCAGGACCGTAAAAGGTATCGAAATAGAGAGCTCTAAAGATCTGGATATCTTCGACATCAACATGGACAACGTGAATGAGAACGGCCTTCATGCATACGGTTCAAGAAGGGTCCATGTGCGTTATGCGGATGTCGTATCCGGCCGCATCGGGATCAAACTGGAGCAAATAAAGGGTTTTTCGGTGGATAACTGCCAGGTGGAGAGCGGCAATATAACTCTCTGGATCGCATCCTCGAGGTACGGAACCATATCGAACAGTACCATCATATCCTGGTACGGGAACTCCACCTTGATGAACAGATCGCACCACATCAAGATAGCGAGCAATCACCTGAGCACCTATTTCAACACTGGCCCCATTGACGGGTACGCATTGAGGTTCGGCAAGGGTTCTTACAATATAACCATCCGGGATAACACCATAAAGGGCCAGGGTCTGAGGCTCTTCGAAGATATGAATGATACCGCCCACATCAGGTCCTTCCTTGGCTCACTTGTCCTGACCGGCGATAACTCCCTGAACGAGCGTCCAATAGTTTTCATTAAGGATACCGATATGGAGAACGACACTATTGGCAACAAGGCCAGTATGGTAATCATATTCAGATCGGATAACGTCATAGTGGACAATATTCTGGGTCAGATCACCCAGACGACCTGTTTGCTGGTGGATTCACGGAACGTGCGGATATTCAGGGCAGAGACCTACAAAAGTGTCCCTGCGATGGCGCTAATCAACTCATCCAGGATATCCGTGTCCTACAGCAAGATCGGGTATACGGGGCTGGGCATACTAGTCAGAGGATGCAGCGAGGTCCGCCTCAGATCGAATGAGTACAGCGATTGCCTTCAGGCGATCAGGATAGAGGATTCCACGGACGTGGACCTGAATAGACCGAGTATGACGACCTATCACGGGAACTCACACGGTATAATCGTCGAAGGCTCCGCTAATGTGAGCATCAGCGCGTCAAACATCACCCTTGACAAATACCCCATCAATGTGGTCGGGTCCTCTTCCGTTTCCATCTCAAACAACCTCTTCGATGAAGGCAGTGCTCCCCTTCTGCTCCAGGATACCCTGGATGCATCCGTAAAGAACAACACGTTCCTGTCGGATGATACTGGCATATTGATCAGTGGTTCGCAATGTGCTCGTATATCCGACAATCAATTCAAGAATTGCGACCTCGCTCTTCTTGTTATTGACAGCTTCCGGTCGGATATTGCGGAGAACATATTCGAGGGTACCCGGACCGCCATCGAGCTTCGTGCAACCAACTCCTCCACGGTCCGCATCAACAGGTTCATGGATAACGGTCATGCCCTGGTCATGGACAGTTCCGTCCAAGACCATGTCAGGGGAAATCTCTTCCTCAGGGGAAAGCACGAAGCCATGGAGCTTTCCGGCTGCTGTTCCGTGAGCGTTTACAGGAACTCGTTCATCTGGAACAATGGGATAACAAACAAGAAGATCAACGGGACCTACCAGGTGGATTCGACCTTGTCGTCCGGGATATCGTGGTACAGGATGAACGAGGGAAATCACTGGTCGGACCATGCCAGCCCGTACTGGGACAGGGACAGCGACGGCATCATCGACAAACCCAGGATGGTGGACGGAGGTGGTGCGGTCGACGAGTTCCCCCTTCTTTTCTCCCCGTATCCTCTCCTCTCCGCTCCTCTTTTTCCCAACTGTACCTCCGGCAGGTACAGTATAGATCTGGAATGGCAGGAGCCGGTGTCCAATATCGGCAATGAGCTGCTGGGGTATGCCATCTACCGGGGAACCACACCCGAAGAGATGAAAAGATCAGGTGAAGTGGATCCCGATATCATGGAATACAACGACACCTCGACATACCCGGGCAGGACCTATTATTACGGCATCAGGGCGATCAACGAATACGGAGAGGGTTCCCTCTCGGAGATCACTGAAGGTTTCACAGACCCCACGGGACCGGAGATAAACATCATCCATCCCGGACCTGGTCTCTGGACCAATATGAGCTATATTGAGGTCAGATGGAACGGTTCCGACCCGGAAAGCGGTATCCGGGGATATCTGATAAGGATAGACCAAAAAGAATGGTCGGTGGCGGGACGGAAGAACAGCCACCTGTTCAGCCCCTTGTCGGACGGCGAGCACCTTATCAGCATAAAGGCCGAGAACTCCCTGGGGGTCATATCCGAGGAACATGTGTTATTCTTCGTAGACACCAAGCCCCCCGTTCTATCGCTGAGAGGCGGTGATGAAATCTATGTGAACCAACCGGGTTTTTTCCTGAACTGGACAGCGGATGACGAGTACAGCGGTGTGGATGGTTACAGGTTGAAGATCAACAATGCTGGCTGGTCGGAGACCTTTCGTGAGGACGGAACATACCTAAACATCAATGACAAAAAGACCATTGTGACCATCGAGGTCACCGACATGGCAGGGAATTCTAGGACATACTCGCTGGAGGTCTACTACGATACAGAGCCTCCTGAACTGGTTTCGAGTTACCCCGAGCAGACACTTCATACGAACCGCTCCCAGGTGGCCATACATTGGTCCTTTGAGGATGAGGGGGGAATAGACCGTTACCTGATAAGGACCGAAGAGAAGAAGATGGTCCTGGACTGGAACATACATGACTATCTTCTGCGTGACCTCCGGGAAGGGGCCCATTCCATCGTGGTCACCGCAGTGGACAAGGCCGAAAACCATAACTCGACCGTATTGAAGATAGTGGTGGACCTGACCCCTCCCATGCTACTTGATTGGACCCCGGTCGGTGATAACGTTTCCACCAGAACAGAGATATGGATGGTCTCCTCGGAGGAGATAGGGATCGGCACCCTGACCTTCACGATCGAGGGAATGGAGGGGTCCATCGAGAAGGACCAGGGAAGGATATTCTTCAGACCTGAAGTAGGCCTGGAGTACGGAAGGACATACAGGGTTGTGGTCACGGCCTGTGACAGGGCCGGCAACCGGATGGACCACTTCGGATGGACCTTCAGAACCCAGGAGCTGGCATACATAGTCGGCACGATCCTTGACGGCAACGGCAGAGGCGTCAAGGGTGCTCTGGTCAGGATCGAGGGCCATGGGAGCACGCTCACAAACGAGCTGGGAGGCTTCTATCTCTCTGTTCCTCCCGGAAGCTACGAACTGATCATAGATGCGAATGGGTTCCGGAGGAAGACAATCAACGTTGAGGCCGTTCAGGGGGAGACCGTAGACCTCTCTGATATCAATGTTGAAAAGGAGAAAAGTATGCTTTCAACCTGGTTTTTGATAATAGCCGTTGCGGTCGTCCTGTTCTTGGTGCTGATGATCCTTCTGATAATGAGAAGGAGAGGATATCCCGGAGAGGATGAGTTCTATCTTGACGGGGAATATCCCCGGAAAAAAATGATGGATACGGATGCGGATGAAGAGTTCGAGATCGATCTTTTCGAGGGTGCCCCCAACTACTACCAGCTGTTGAACGTTGAAGAGAATGCCACGGTGTCCGAGATAAGGAGCTCTTACAGGAAACTGGCAGCCATGTATCACCCGGACAGGATGGCGTCCAGGGGGGAGGAGATGGAGCTTGATGAAGTGCACGATCTCATACGTGACCTGAACGAGGCCAAGACGGTCCTTCTGAACCCTCTGAAACGGCAGATGTACGACATGAGCCTGCTGGAACGTGAGATGTGATACTGTTTCGGGAACATTTATTATGTGCTCTGGTCTTGTTCGGGCCGATGTCAAGGGTCTGTTCTGCCGCACTCATTCTCATCTGTCTTATTCTTTCGATTGTCTCTTATCTATCCGCGGATATCGAGACAACATCCGGCAGCAGGACCAGACAGGAAACCGACCCCATCCTCATCCAAGGTGATGCGGACCTGCTTGCGAAGAAAGCGCTCTACGGGTGGGAAGGAGATGGGTCCGAGGAGGATCCCGTTGTCATAGAGGACCTGAACGTGGTTTCCGCAGGTGGAAGGTACTGTCTGAAGCTCATTGATCTGGATCGTCATTTTGTAGTTCGGAACTGCACCCTGGAAGGGGCCACAAATATGCCAGAACACGGTGTGTCACTGGAACTTCGGAACTGCACCAACGGGACAATCTTCTCCAACCGGATAACAGGGAGCATAGTTGGCATATCGGCCACCGATTGTTGCGGGATACGCGTCACCGAGAACTGGGTGTATGACAACATGCTCGACGGGATCAGGGTCCAGGACTCTGTGGACTGCCGTGTGGACAACAACTCCATATGGCGTCATCTCGATGGAACGGGTGTGGCTGCCCTTGGATCTTTCGGGGTCCGGATAGAGGATAACGAGGTCCGGATGACCTTCTATGGTATCGTTGGGGAGGATTGCCCCCGTTCGGGGATAACGGGTAACCGTGTGGATGGAACGGATATGGAGATTGGCCTGTGGCTGCAATCCTCATCCAACTCCAGCATCCATTCCAACGAGATATACGGGGCCAACACATGCATGAAACTTATCCAGATGGCCGATTGCGAGCTTTCGGGCAACTACATCCATGAAGGCGGGGTACCGATGCATATCATGTTCACCCCGAGGGGAAGTATACACGATAATCTACTCTATCTGAACAGCGGACCTCTCCAGCTGGACTATTCATCCTCATCCCTGGAATGCATGGGTCTCAGGATATGGAACAACACCTTCTCCCGCAACAACGGTGCGGACCTGATATTCAACAAGGACAATTCCCAGGCCTCCGATCCCGGATCAACGGTGAAGTTCTTCGATCCCGTGGAGAACAGGGGAAACCACTGGACCGACCTGACCTCTCCTGACGGTGACGGGGACGGCATCGTCGACAGAGAATATCAACTGCTGGGTGACTTAAACACGGACCCCTATCCATTGGTCAGCTCCCCGGTTCAACTTGCACCACCGCCTACCCGTTTGAACGCCGAGGTAAGGGCCGAGGACATAAGGGTCACCTGGAACACCCGGAATGCCCGGTTCGATCTGGATACCGAAGGCTTCCGGGTCTACAGGACCGAGCATACCGAAAGCGGTGATCTCCTTTCCGTTGTGACGACCACAACAGCATATTTCGTGGACCAGATTGTCACTCCCGGTCATTCCTATTCATATTCCGTCCTCACGATGACCGAGGCAGGAAAAGGAACTCTATCGGAGGAGGTGACGGTCACCTTCGATAATACCGCTCCCTTCGTCCGTTTGGTAAGTCCTCGAAATTACCAAGCCTTCAATTCCCCGACCATAAAGGTCCAGTGGGATGCAACCGAGGAGGAAACGGAGATAGTCAGGACCGAGATAGAACTGGACGACGATAGCACCTTCGACCCCGGCAACCAGACCTCTTATGACCTGGATGTCTTCGTTCCGGGGGACCACAGGGTCCGTGTAAAGGTCTGGAACAGTATTGGTCTCTCATCATCCACCGACACCATCGCGTTCATCTACGACCCCGACCAGCCCCATCTTTCACTTCCCGATCCGGAATTGGCCTACACGAACCAGGGTCGGTTCGTTCTTTATTGGTCCATGTCGGACGACATCACAGAGATAGAGAGCGTCATGGTCCGGCAGAACGGTGGACCATGGAGCAATATCAGCAAAAGTGAACAGCAGTATGACTTCCTCCTCGGGATGGAGGGGTTGAACATCCTGGATGTGATGGTAACGGACAAAGCCGGGAACCTTGCCACCGCCACCAAGGAGGTTGTCCTCGACAGACATGCCCCGCTCATTTCCATACTGGGCCCATTGGACGGACAGTTTCTGAATACCACATCGATAACGGTGGAGATCGACGTATCCGACGAAGGCTCAGGCGTATCCAAGACAGAGGTGAGATTGGACAGTTCTTCGGCCCTGGAACCTGAAGGATCGGGCAAGGTGACCTTCAATTCGGTCCCCGACGGACGTCATCAGATATCTGTACATGTTTCGGATAAGGCGGGGAACGTTCGGGTCGAGAGGATCGATATAGTGGTGGATACGGCGTCCCCTTATGTTGTCCAGTATATGCCTCGGGGAGATCAGGTACCCATAGATGAGTCGATATGGATAACCCTTTCGGAAAGTTTGGCCACCGTAAGACTTGTCGTCGACGGTGTGGAAGGAGAGATCGAAGTTTCGGGCCCCCAGCTCTCCTTCAAACCCCACTCCGATCTGGAATATGCGACGGTTTACAGCGTTACCCTGGAAGGGGCCGATCATGCGGGGAATCGAGTGAGGGAGCATTCCTGGAACTTCACCACCACGGATGTCGGTTTCGTGATCGGAACGGTATTCGGTCCCGGGGGAGCACCCATCGCAAACCAGGTGGTGAACATGGAGGGTCTGGTCACCATAAGGACCGACAGCAATGGCAGGTTCAACATATCTTATTCAATGGGGGCCTACGAACTGAACATTACCAAGCCGGGTTTCGTGGTGTTCAATACCAGCTTCCGGATCGAACCAGGGGAGGTCACGGACCTCGGGAACATACGATTGACCGAAGAGAAGCATGATGATGGAAGTGACAACAGGCTCCTGCTGAACGTGGTTATTTCGATAATGGTCGCTCTTCTGCTTGTATTTCTCATCATATTTTACTTCTACAGGAGATATCAGGACCAACATACCATATCCGAGGACGACAGGGAGCAGATGCTTCAGATACTGAGGCATTTCGACGTGTCCATGAAGATAGACCAGGTAGATGCATATGAGACCCTGGGAGTGGACAGGGATGCCAACAAGAAACAGATCCGGAAGGCTTACAGAAAGCTTGCCGCAAAGTACCACCCCGATAGGGCAATGCATAACGAGGACTACGATGTCGACGATTCCCATCAGAGGATGGGCGAGATAAATGCTGCCAAGACCATACTTCTGGATGACCAGAAGAGGGATCTCCAGGACAGGATCCTCCGGATAACAGGCCGTTACTGATCTCGACCTGCAAAACACATGACACTCATATGTCAAGGGGCACAAATAAGCATATCAGAGCCATTCCATGTCCAAGGTGATATTATGGCGAAGATAAGATGCGCAGATCTGGGGGCGGACTGCCCTTTTGAGTCAAAAGGTGCCGATAAGAAGGTTGTGAAAGAAGAGTTCTTGAAACATGCCAATGATCACCATTCGGATATGCTAGAGGTGATGGGAGAGGAGGAGAGGGATGGAATGCTCAAGAAGATCAACGACATAATGGGACAGGATTGATCGGTCGCCGTTCCATGACCACGGATCGGACCAACCATACAATACCAGGAATCAGGGCGCCCCATTTCCGAGGCATGGTCCCGGAAAAGAATATCCTTTTATATTTCCCGTCCCATTGAATAATGGGACTCCCATGAGGAAAATGATCTGTGCTTTCATGCTTGTGTTACTGATGGGAACAGCCTTCGCGCTGACCGGCCACGACAGATCCGGGGAGGTAGAAGGGGAGCCCACCCGGTTACAGTCCCCCCTCCGGGTAGACAATGATACTATTTTCTTCAACCTCTCAGTATCCATGGGATGGACCGGTGACGGGTCATCCGGAGATCCCTTCATCATCGAGGATCATGTGATAAACGCTTCCGGTTTTGGATGCGGGATATACATCGGCAACGTGACCTACAGTTTCATCATCCGCAATTGCCGGGTGCACAACACCACCCCAGATAATGGTTATTATTACTGGGGAGCGGGGATCGCACTCTTCAATGTCATTGACGCCCAAATAGAAAGCTCCCATATCTCGGACTGCAGGATCGGGATCATGATCAGCGGTTCAAGAGGTGTGATCGTTAATGATACAAAGGTAGAAAGGGCCCATTACCAGGGCATCTACATTCCCCAGTCCCGGGATGTTCTGGTCAGGGACAATATGGTGAGGGATTCCAGCAACGGGATATCCGCAGGATCGGGTTCCCAATCGATAAGGATCCAGGGAAACGATCTCAGATACGGAGAGGGTCATGGCATAGGCATCATATCGGAAACATCCTCCTGCAACGTGACGCAGAACCTCATCAGGGATTATTCCAGGTGGGGAGTATACATAAGCGTATCAACCGGATGCCGGGTCTGGGAGAACGATATCGAAAGATCCACGACCGGAGTGTACCTGGATAGATACATTTACGGTCGTTCGATCAACTGGAACCTGGTCCGGAGAAATTCCATAACAGAATGCTTCCAGGGGATCTTCACTTTCCTGACAAGTAATACCATCATCGAGGGGAACAATATCTCTTACTGTAAGGGGAACGGGATCGAAATCGGGGAATTGACCGATAACGCAACGGTCCGGGACAACATCCTGTGGCATAACCTGGGTTACGGTGTATTGCTGGCGGGGGAGAACAATCTCATATACAACAATACGTTCCATTTTAATAACGGTACCACGGATGTCTACGATCCCCTGTACGTCCAGGGTTACGACGGAGGATACTTCAACGGGTGGTATGAGGATGGAAGAGGGAACGTCTGGTCCGACTGGAGGGGCCCGGACGAGAACGAGGACGGGATAGTTGACCGGCCGTACAGATTGGACGGCCCGGCCAACAACAGTGACCCCTACCCCATATCGGACCATGAGCCTCCGCAGTTGAACCCGCCAGGCGATCCAATCTCTCTTGCTTCGGAGATCGGAAGGTTCTTCGTCAACCTTACCTGGCAGGAACCGATCGACGACGGTGGCTCCCCTGTGACAGGATACAGGATATACAGGGCCCGGCCCGGTGTTGACGCGCATATTATAAGGGAGGTCCCGGCGGAAAAGACCTTTTTCAATGATACTGACCTAAAAGAAAATACATCGTACACCTATCGGGTATCCGCTGTCAATGACATGGGGGAAGGCCCCTTGAGCGACCCCCTGTTCGCCACCACCCCTGTCCCATTGGGTGCTCCCCGGATCCGGATCACGCATCCTCTGCAGGATGAGGTCTTGGCGGTCGATCATGTGACAGTGGAATGGAGCTACACGGTTGCCAACGGAACCCTTGATCATATGGAGGTGAACCATTCGGACCGCTGGGTGGATGTGGGGAACTCCACCAGTTACGATATGGGAAGCCTCTCGAACACCGGATATGTCTTCGGGGTAAGATTGATCACTGAAGAGGGACTGCAGGCCGTAGATAATGTCTCCTTCGATGTATCGGTCCCGGCACCTTTGGTCGAGATCACGGCACCCACGATCACGCTTCTGAATGATGATCCGGTGATGTTCGAGTGGACGTTCTCATCCACAGGCTCCACCATCGTGGAGGTCGAATACCGGATTGATGACGGCAACTGGACCTATGCGGGTCTGAACACTTCCGTATCGTTTTCAGACCTGCCCGACGGCCCTCATCTGTTCGAGGTGATGGTGACCGATGCGGGCGGACGCACCGCATCGGATGAGCTGGGAATTGTGGTGGACCGGATCCCTCCGGCCGTGGTCGACAACGGTCCCTTGGAACTGGACACCCCTCCGGATACCGTGGTGTATGTTCTCTTTGAAGAGCCGGTCAGGAACTCTTCGGTGGAGATATGGCTCGATCCCGATGTGAACGGTACACTGACCGTAACCAACGGCACACTGGCCCGGTTCATTCCCGATGCCCCACTTGAACCCGGGGTCACATACACTGTCAATATCAGAGCTATGGATCATGCCGGGAACCTGCTCTTTCCATATTCATGGTCGTTCAAGGTGGAAGAGTACGACGTGCTTACCAAAGTATTCGGATATGTGGTCGACAGCGATGGGAGACCCATACAGGGGGCTGTCGTCACCCTCAGCCAGTTCAATGATACCACGAACGCTTACGGTCATTTCGAGTTCATGGTAGCACCCGGAGATCATCATCTATCGGTTTACAGGCGGGGTTACAGACCATTCAGCATAGACATTTTCGTCTCTTCCACCGATGAATTCGAGGTCGGAAGGATATCCCTTGAAGTAGAAAAGGACCAGGATGGACCCGAAGATGATGAGGGGGTTCCCTGGATCCCCATATTGATATTCATATTCGGTGGGATCGTGGCCATAGGCTATTTTACCTTGAGGAAACAGACACTGAGAGACGAGGTGGATATCGAGGAGTAAAACTTTATATGGAATAAACCTGAGATGGAGGATAATGGTTCGAATGGACTCATCGACAGTAAAGGTCATACGGGTTTCTGAAAAGACTGCCTGCGATGACAGGATATAACCGAGCCAGACCTTTGAAACGCGGACCGAGGAGTAACAATAGAAAAGGAGGAATGATATGAGACCAATATATCTGATCGCAATGGCGATACTGGTGATAGGAGCTGGTATCATGGCAGGATGCGTGGAAGAAGTGTTGGACCCTGACCTGGACTATGAGGTCCTTGATGTTGAAAAGAACAGCACCTCTCCCAATCCGAGTGGGGTGAAAGCTGAAAATGGCACCCATTTCCTTTGGGTGAAGATCAGGTTGGAGAACCACAACGAGAACTCGGACCTTTCAGTGGGTCCTACATTTTTCACCGTGGACAACAATGCTGATGTGGAGAAGGAAGGAGAATTCTTGGCCAATGCCACTACCATGAGGAGAATAGACACCCTCAGGGTGGACCCGGGAAGCGAGAAGGAATTCTGGATCATCTTCAACGTCCCGAACGATACCACAATGGAATACATAAGGTACGTTGGTTCATTGGATGAACCCGTTGAGAAGGAGTTACCGGATCATTAGGCTCGAGCAGCAGGACCTCTTCCCCGAAGGGGTCCCTTTTTCTCACCTCCTTGACCTTTTCAGTGATGATTTAGGGCGAACCCCCTTATAGTAAGAACAAGGGTTTTATCTAAGATACGGATGGTAAACCGATGAAGAAAACTCCCGTTAGACGGATCACGGCCAGGGCGGTCATCCTGCTCCTTTCAATGTCCTTAATGGTCCAGATTTTTTCGGATGTATCATCAGAAGAACCAAAACCGGCTCTGTACAAGGAACCGGACGAGATACCGCTTTTCACTCACAAAGGTCCGATATCCATATCCGAAGTTTCGGGCCTGTTCTCCGATCTTGGCGGTAGCGGGGGGGATCAATACCAGCTTGTCCAGTTCGACCGACCGATAACAGGCCAGATGAAGAGGTCATTGACAGGCGCAGGTCTGACGGTCCTTGATTATATGCCCGACCTCGCCTTCGTTGTGAAGATGAACGATCATGACCCTTCCATTTTCCAGGGGATCGACCATATCAATGGCTGGACCCCTTTCCCATCCGAGATGAAGATATCCCCGGCCCTGCATGATATGCTCGCAAACGGTATTATCGATCCGGAGTTCACAGGCCTTGTGGTGGAGACCTTTGTCCCGTCCGATGAGGCAGAGATGGAGCTTGGCATGACCTCACCCCATCCGGAAAGAGTGTCAAGTACCAGATATGATCTCGGATTTCCGATCACGTCCCTGGTGGATATAGCGCTCATCGAGGATGTGAAATGGATCGAACCGAAGGCGAATATGGTGCTGTTCAACAACGTTGCAGATGGGATACTCGATGTGGATACCATAAGGTCCGCATACGATCTGGACGGTACCGGGCAGATCGTGGCAGTGGCGGACTCCGGTATCGATACCGGTATTGACAATCATTCCGTTAACGGCGATATCCACCTTGACTTCGATAACAGGTTGGTCATCAGGGACTGGTCAGGTGACGGACCGGAGGACGATCATGGTCACGGGACACATGTGACCGGTTCGGTGGCAGGTAACGGTGCCAGGTCCGGCGGTAATATCAAGGGGATGGCCCCAAATGCGTCCATAGTCTTCCAGGCCATCGGCACGGGTTCCTCCGGATCGCTGGTCACCCCGTCCAACATATCGCAGCTCTTCAAACAGGCCTACGACCTCGGAGCAAGGGTCCACACCAATAGCTGGGGAACCGATAGCTCGGCCCTTTACGGAAGGTACACCGCTGACTCCTACCAGGCCGATTGGACCCAGTTCCATTATTCCGACCAGCTGGTGATCTTTGCTGCCGGCAACGACGGTTCCGACTACAGCTCACCTTTGGGAAAGATCGACCCGGGACAGGTGTCCCCGCCTTCCACGGCAAAGTCGATCGTGACCGTCGGGGCCTCCGAGAACTACCGACCGGGGTCCTCGATGACCTGGGGCTCGTTCGGTTTCGGGAACAACCCGATAAGTTCCGACAGGGTTGCCGATGACGAAAACGGACTGGCAGCCTTCTCCTCCAGAGGCCCCACCGATGATAACAGGATCAAACCCGAAGCCTCCGTATCC
>JAWOCK010000024.1:0-14924 GCA_046483845.1 Thermoplasmatota archaeon
TCACCGGAGGCGGGTCACCGTGCTCCACCACAAGGAACCAGGTCTCCAGGGACCTTGTGCCGGAAGATGGGCCTTGGGCGGAGGCGTTCAGCAGCAGGGAATAATTACCAGGGACCAGACCTTCGAGGGTCACGTTAGGGCCTGAATATACCGATCCGTTCACATACCAGGTGAAGATAACATACCTGCTGTCGCTGTGGGCAGCCCTCAGCTCAATAGGGTCACCTTCTACATAGGACCGACCCTCCACGGGACTGATTATCTTTACTCCGGAGGGGGGGACAGGTCCCTCATCCTCGGGTTCTGGAATATTCTCTTCCACCATGACGGTCCAGCAGTAGGTACCGTTCCAGCTGCCTGCAGTTATGCTCAGGATGATCCCGTATTCCCTTCCGTCGGAAAGTCCCAGCTCGGATGGAGAGAAGACCAGATAGCTGCTGTTGGAGACGGGTACATCTTCAACATACCACTGCAAGGCTGCCGGATCACCATCCGGGTCAATCAGGTCAAGTTCGAAATAAACGGAGCTATTCCAAGACATACTGAGATTACCAGGTTCGGGATCCACCCGTATATGGGGATCCCTATCAACGTCAATGACGGTGATGTTCCATGAATGGACCGCCAAAAGCGTGGGATTGTCCGGGTCTGAGCCGATCACGGTGATATTGAAGGGCGACATCTCAGAGGAGTTCTTTCCGGTATAATTGGTACAGAACAAGAAAGTGCTTAATTTCCACGGTTTGACCTCGCCATCGATGGTCCATTCGATCTCAACTGGTTCCATATCCGGATCGGAGATCACCACGGAGAATTCCATCTCCTCGCCCTCCATTATCTCCATGTGCGTACTGTTGGGTGAAAAGCTCAGGATAGAAGGCGGTCTATCTCTATCCGCAATGTGCAGGTTCCACCACAGGGTCCCGTTCTCACCCTGGAAGAGATATTCCGGATCCAGCCGACAGGATATGCGATAAGGCGACCCGGAAGAAGAGAGCATTCCGGTGAAGTTCGTTGTAAGGTTGATAACATGGTCCTCAACAAGCGTTTCTTCCTCCAGCGACCATGTCACCGGAGGAAGGGAAGCATCCCCCCGATAAGCCCTGGCCGAAAGATCAATGGGATCTCCTTCCGGAACGGTCAGGTTGCCCGGAGACGGATCTGTCTCCCAGACAAGGGGCGGTCTTTCCGATACGTTGACCAATGTCCGGGCAAAATTGTTTGATTCGTTGATCTCCCTGATCCTATCCTCGGGGTCAACGGTCAAAGAGATGTCATGCTCTCCTGGAATATCGAAGAACAGGTCCTCGCTCAGGTACAGCTCCTCTCTCGCCTGGAGGGACAGTCCGTTCCAGATAAAGAGCTCGGTGCCCAAGGTCGAATCCTGGAGCCTCAAAGAGAAGTTCATGACACCGAAATTCGATGGGTTCTTCACCATGATATCGAAGGTGAAGGCATCGTCTATGGTGCCATTTCCAAGCGGACTTACGTCGATCGAAGCCGGAACCAGCTCAAGGTCCACGGCCTTGGTCGTCACGGTACAGACATCCAGCTCGCTCATTCCACCTTCAACGGCCAGTATACCGAAGGAGCCGTGGTCCATCTCGGTCTCGGTATCGTCGGTATGGTCCGGGGCTGTCAGGGTGTGGGAGAACTTCTTCTGCCCACCGAGGAGGGTCTTGTATGCCGCTATCTCACCGCCAGGAAAGAACAATGTGACCACCGTGTCGGATACCGTCAGCTCACCGCTCACGGTGAACTGCTCCCCTGCCCAGACTGGCTGGTCCTCATCCACCTCGATCCTGATGACCGTTTCCTCTTCGGCATGTTGATAGGTTTCAAGCTCGAACGGGGCCTCTATGGAGATACCCTCAACGGTCATAGATAAGGTCCTTTTGACGGAGTTCCCCACCGTAGCGTTGTAATGATGGGTAGGCGAACCATCCGTCAGAACCGGGAAGCAGTAGAAGGTCCCTGCAGGAACATCGACATATTCCGGCTGGGAGCAGGAATTGTTGTAGTCCAGATCCATCTCATCCCCAGAGGTTCCGAACATAGCTCTTGCTGAAACGTTCACGTTCCAGTGCTCCCCGGGTATAAGGGGAAGGTCGAACTCCTCCAGGGGTGGAGAATACTCGTAACCGAAAGGATGATGCCCGTTCAGGCTGTCCTGGGTCCCGGAGATGGTAGCGTTGGTGATCATCCTGTACATTGAAAGGTCCTGGACCCTGTACCAGATGTAACCCTTGATATCAACATATATCCTCTCATGTATGCCCAGTAGATCATTGTCGTACTTGCCTGTCATATTGCCGGTAATATTGACGACATAGACAGGAGAGTTCTCATAGGTGAGATCAAGGGCAACGTGGACCAGGGACATGTTCATCCATCCGGTGAAAGGTATGTCGAAGACCAGATAGGTTATCTCGAAACTAGTGGTGTAGTTCCAATGGTCGCCTTCCCTCCAGGTTGGTACATCCACCCCTTCGGACAGGTCCAGTTCGGGATCGGGAACAAGGACCTCGCTACCCACAATATCAAATGACCCATACATCACTGATGTCCCCAGCATCAAAAGAAAAGCGAGTATGGCTGTCAGGCACCTTGATGTCAATACTTTCCCTCATTCGGAGATACGAGGTCCAGGTTTAAAAACCTGTTCTCGGTGACCGAAAGGGTTTAATCGAAACATGCCGATGTTTGGACGGGTCAGGTCCGTGGAAGATCGGATGTTTGATGATCAGGTAAGGATGGGAACAAGATGCGAAGGATAAGGAAAATACCTACCGGGATCTCCGGTCTGGATAGGATGCTAAGAGGCGGACTTGTTGCAGGAAGACCGTATTCAGTGATAGGAGGGCCGGGTTCCGGTAAGTCGATACTGGGATGGCAATTCCTTCGAGCAGGGGCCGAAAATGGAGAGAACACCTTGTATATCACCCTTGACGAGCCGCATTACGAGATCAGGTCCAACATGGATTCTCTGGATGTCTTCGACGACCGCATTAAGATAATGGACCTCTCTCCCGAGGACATGGGTTTGGAAGGGGACCTGTCTCCCCTCTCTTTTCTTGACAAGGAGCTCCCCAAACAGATAGAGAGATTGCGACCGGTCAGGGTGGTCCTGGATTCGACGACCTCCCTGAAAGCCATGGCAGAGGATGAGATATCCGCCAGAAGGCACACCCTGGCATTGATGAAAGCGCTTTCGGAAAAGGAAGAAGAGGACAAACTTCACCCACCCATAACCTCCATACTGATAACCGAGCAGGACGGGGGTGATCACCCTCTCGAGTCCTATCTTTCACGGGGGGTGATAAGGCTCTACAATTCCTCGATAAAGGAAAGGAGGGTGAGAGCGGTCCTTGTCGAGAAGATGAGGGGGAGCGACTTCGACGAGGGCATGCGGCCGGTCAGGATCACAAAGGGCGGGATCCAGGTTGCGGACAAGGACCCGTTGATCTCTTATCCTTGATGAGGTTGACCCAATGAGGAAAAATGGAGGAGGACTGGCTTCAACGAGGAAAAGGAAAAACACCACCCATTTGAAGAGGAGACATGGAAAAGGTTTCGGACCCATAGGTTACATCCTCAGGGATACCTGGAGAAACAGGTCTCGCACGATATTCGCAGCTGCCGGAATAGCTTCGCTCACACTACTGTTCATGTTGTTCAACTCCATGGACATGGGACTGGAGGAATATTTCGAGGAAGAGACCGCCGGAGTCCCCACGGAGGAAGAGAAGGAACTTTACAATGTCAAGGAAGTGATGAACAACTGGACATACCTCATAACGGTCATATGCGGTATATTGATGGTGCTTGTGGTGGCCAATACATCGATAATAACCGTTGTGGAAAGAAAGTACGAGCTGGCAAGTCTCAGGGCGCTCGGTATCAGTTCCTTCCAGGTTTCGATTATAGTAATAGGTTCCATGACGATCATCGTATTGGCCGGGCTCCTTTCGGGGTTGGCCTTTGGTGCTTTGATGGTCCTGTTGCTTGACAGTGCAAAAGTATCGATACTGGGGGGTGGGATCGGACTACCGCTTTCCCTAGATCCCATGCTGGTGGCATACGTCATGGCCCTGGGTGCCATCTCATCGTTGGTTGGAATGGCAGTTCCTCTGTTGATGCTGAACAGACGATCCCCACTGGAGGTGTTGAAAGATGATTGATGAGCCGTTCATAGATGTCAGGAAAGTTGTAAAGACCTACAAGGTAGGTAACTCTACGGTAAGGGCCCTGGACGGTATGGACCTCCAGGTGGAGAAGGGTGAGATGGTAGCGGTCATGGGTCCTTCCGGAGCAGGAAAGACCTCTCTGTTGAACATGATCGGAGGTCTTGATACACCTGATGAAGGGTCGGTCAGGGTCAAGAACGTCAAGGTCAACAGCCTGAGGGAGGAGCAGAGGGCAAAATTCAGGAAGCACAACATCGGTTTCATATTCCAGTTCTTCAACCTTATCCCATCCCTCACGGCACTGGAGAACGTTCTGGTTCCCATGATGTTCGAACCTGATAAACCGGTGGATAGGGCATACGACATTCTGGAGAGAGTGGGATTGGAGGGCAGGTCGGACCATCTCCCCGGAATGCTCTCCGGTGGTGAGAGGCAGAGGGTGGCCATCGCAAGATCGCTGATAAACGATCCGATGCTGATACTTGCGGACGAACCCACCGGCAATATCGATTCCGAAACCGCAAGATCCATAGTCTCGCTCTTCAAGCAGCTGAACAATGAGGGGAAAACCCTGATCCTTGCTACTCACGACAGGATGATAGCGGGCAGGGCAAAGGTGATGATCAAGGTCCGCGACGGAAAGGTAACAAGGGGAAAATCACCCTCCAGATCGGACATGGTCAGTCTTAGCGGAAGATGAATCAAATGGTGATCGAATGACAAGGACAAAGGAGACCTTCAACGCGGCATCATATGCCCTCTCTCACCTCAGATTCGACCTGCTCAGATCACTGACCACCATCTCCACCATCTCCGTGACCACTGCATTCCTGCTATTGACATCCTCCATGCTGTTCGGTCTCATAAACGAGATAGAAGGAGCGGATGAGAAGGCCGGTCTCCTTGAAGGCAGGATACCCGGTTCCATATCAATGTTCGATGAGTTCGATCTGGAACAAGACCTCTCCCCCGATACCAAATCCTCTCTGGTTAACTTCCTTCTCATAACATCGATCTTCGTATTCATCGTTTCCTTCTTCATCATCTACAACACAATGGCGATATCGGTGAAGGAGAGGAAGAAAGAGATAGGCATTCTGAGGTCGGTCGGGTATTCCACCGGAGAGGTCATGAAGATATTCCTCATGGAGGGGAGCATGATAGGGCTGATATCCTTCATAGTGGCATTGTTCCTGGGGACTCCCCTTATACTGAACCTGTCCGCATATCTTATCGAAAGGGGAGAAAAGGGCGTATTCTTCGTACAGCCCTACATCCCGTTCCAGCTCATGATCGTCATATTACTGATATCCCTCGGGATCTGTCTGGGAGGGACCTATCTTGCCGTGAAAAGAGTGGTCTACAAGGGTCCAGTGGAACTTTTCAGGGCAGAGCATTGATCTTTTCACCATTGCCAAAAGGAAGGCTATGATTATATATCAAGTGCTTTTTGTTCAGGTATGAGCTCCATCGAAGAGATCAGGGAGATGGTCGAGAGCTCCCTTGACGAAGAGGAAGAAAGCAGGGAGATGGCTTACAGCCTCTCCCGTGAACTGATAAGGCTTTGCCGGAACTTCATTTCCAGGATCCACAATAGGGAAAAGGTGCTGGAAGCGGACCTCATGGATGAAGCAATGGAGCTGATCGAGATATCCCAGGACCCGCGGTGTCAGAGATTCGGCTTCATCGACGATTCCCTGACCGAGCTGGCAGAGGCCATCATATTCCTCAGGATGATGAACGATGAGGAACTGCCGTCACCCCACGAGATAAATGTGAACGAGAGATCCTACCTCCTGGGTGTCTGCGATGCCATAGG
Organism: Thermoplasmatota archaeon; assembly: GCA_046483845.1. Lineage (GTDB taxonomy): Archaea > Thermoplasmatota > Penumbrarchaeia > Penumbrarchaeales > Penumbrarchaeaceae > JAYEPK01. Next base: position 6,007 of record JAWOCK010000024.1, read on the forward strand.
CGAGATGAGAAGAGTGGTTCTCAATCATCTTCTGAAAGAAGAAATGGAAGAGGCATTGATGAGCTTTGACAGGATGGCAGAGGCTTCACGTCTGGTCCGTGGTCTCTCTTATCCGTCAGGTTTGATCCCACTGAAGAAGAAACAGGACATAGTCAGGGCCCTGATGGACAGGACAGCCGGAGAGATCACCTTTGCAAAATATTCGCTTAGGACCACGGTACCGAGGGAGCAAGATGATAAAGGACAATGACCAAAAGAAGGTCAAGGTAAAGAAAGGGTCCCAGCAAAAGATAGAGGATATGGTGGGCTATTTCTCCGGTCTGGGCCATGCCCACCCCATCTCAGAGGGCGTAAGAGAGATGAGGGAACTGATGCTCTCCATGGGATTCGATGAGATACAGACATCGTTTATGATCCCGAATAAGGAGGTGAAACGGCTGACCGGCAGCCTGTATCCCGTCTTCAAGGACTCCGTATACCATCTGTCCACCATAAAAATGGAACCTGTACCTCCAAGGAAGGAGGTGGAGGAAAAGATAAGCGCGAGGTTCCCCGACTTCGACCAGGCAGAACTGTGGAACCTGCTAGATACCATTGATGAGGATAACAGCGGTGAGGAGGTGCTTCAGAGCATCGTCGACGAACTGGATATCGAGATCGGTCAGGGTATCGAGCTTATGAACCTGATCCCTGAGCTCAAGGGCGGCACACCGCAGGTAACGGAGTTCACGCTAAGGTCGTTCATGCCCACATCATGGATGAAGACCATCGAGGCGATCCATGATGTAAGCGATCAACCAATAAGATTGTTCACCGTAGCAGATTCCTTCAGAAGGGAGCCCACCCAGGACGAATCCCACATCCAGACCTACAACATACTCTCCATAGCGGTGGTTGACAACGAGATCGATATCCAGAAAGGGAAGAATATTATAACGAAGATCTTCGATCTTATGGGGATCGAGGAATTCTCAACGGAGCCGAAGACCTATCCGTTCCCCTACTTCAAGGAGGGTACGGAACTGGAGATATTCGGAAAGGAACTGGAGCTTGGGACATGTGGGATGATATCTGAAGAGATACTTGAAGAGAGAAAGATCAAAAAACCAGTATTCATTGCCGATATCGGTATAGAGAGGACCCTCATGTACAAACATGGATATCCTGATATAAGGGAGCTTCTGTTCCCACAGTTCTTCTCAGCATGGAAGATCACAGACGAGGATATGAAAGGACACATCAGGTATGCCAGAAGACCTCAGACCGATTTCGGCAAGGAGATCGCATCAGCGATCCACAAGGCATACAGGGAGAACGCTGCCAATGAAGGTCTCAGCAAGTTAACGGCATGGAAGGGAGAGCTCATGGAGTCGGATTACGGCAGATTCCTGGTCTCCGGGGAGAAGGCAGGAGAGCTCAATATGAAGGGTAGACCGGCTGAGGTGATACTCAAGGAAGCCGTAAAGGGAGCAGGTCTGTGCGGCCCCGCAGCATTCAACCAGATATGGATCAAGGATGGCGACATACTGGCAATACCTCCTGATATGGCTAGGACGGTTAAAGAGGAAGGGGGCACCAGGACGAATAAAACATTCGTAAAGGCCTTCTCCAGGTATGCCGCGTGGAAAATAGAGAAGAACCTGGAAAGGGGGCATACCGGTAAAAAAATTGAAAAGATCAAGGGACTGGAGGCCATTAACCTGAAGTTGAACTCCAAGGCCCTTTTCTATGTACTGAGCAGGAAAAAGAGGATAGACATCCAAGGACCTATCTACCTCAAGTTCCAGTTCAGGACCAAGGAATGAATCGATGTTTCTTTCGGTCAACTCCTGGTATATCTTTAAAATGGACCACCGACAGATACCACGTATAGGTGCATATCTATGACGCTCCCAGTACCTATGGAATGGAGGCTCAGGAAGGAAGATCCGGCCCTGGCCTGTTCCATATCCCGTAAGCTTGAAATTGGTATGATACTCGCAAGATCAATGGTGGCGAGGGGAGTAACGAGCATTGAGCAGGCATATGATCTACTGAACCCCAATCTAAGACGGATGCATGATCCCTATCTCATGCGGAACATGTCCAGGATCGTAGAGAGGGTCCGGTCGGCGGTGGAAGGCTCGGAACGCGTGCTCATCCACGGCGATTACGATGTGGATGGGATTACTTCCACGGCGCTTCTTTACTCGTTCCTGAAGGATTCCTATCCTGATCTGGACATACATACCTATTTGCCCTCCAGGTTCGGTGATGGATACGGGCTGTCCGAGAATTGTATTAAGAACGAGATCGAAAAAGGGACCGATCTTCTCATAACAGTGGATTGCGGTATAAAAGCTGTGGACCAGATCGACATGGCAGCAGGTAACGGGATGGATGTTATCATAACCGACCATCATGAACCGGGAGAAGAGATACCAAGGGCATTTGCAGTCCTGGACCCGAAGGTCCAGGGAACTGCATATCCTTTCAGAGACCTTGCAGGGGTGGGAGTAGCTCTGAAATTGGCCCATGCCATCACCCTGGCAGGTGATGTCGGAACAGACATCAGAGATTACATGGACCTGGCTACAATCGGCACCATAGCCGACATGGTCCCCTTGACAGACGAGAACAGACTGATATGCCACTTCGGTCTGGAAAGACTCGCATCCACATCCAGGGTCGGCCTGAGGGCTCTCATGAGGGAAAGCGGCATGGACCTGACGAGACCGGTGACCTCCACCGATGTCGGTTTCAGGCTGGCACCCAGATTGAACTCCGCGGGTAGGCTGGGGCACCCCGACCTTGCATTGGACCTCCTTCTGACGAAGGACAGGGTGGATTCCGACCTCTTCTCCAGAGAGCTGACCACGCTGAACTATAAAAGACAGGCCATCGGAAAGAAGCTTGTGGATGACATATTGAAGGAGATCGATTCCGGGGGGATGGAGAATGATCCTTCAATAGTTGTCTCCGGCGAGGAATGGAACCCGGGGGTCATCGGAATATCAGCGTCCAGGATAATGGATGCAATGGGAAGGCCGGTGATAGTTCTTTCCGAGGAGGGAAAGCTCGCCAGGGGATCGGGGAGAGGTCCCAAGGGTTTCGATCTCGTGAAGGCTCTGGAGAGCATGAGCCACCTGTTCATGGAGTTCGGAGGACACAAGAGGGCTGCCGGCCTCACAATGAGGTCCGACCTCATAGATGATCTGCGGGAAGGGTTTAACTCCTACATGGAGCTGAAATATCCCGACCAGGTTTTCAGACCGGTATTGGATGTCGATCTCGACCTTCTACTGGAGGAACTGGATATAGATAGCATCCAGGAGCTGGAAATGATTGGTCCCTTCGGGGCGGGCAATCCAACGGTCCAGATCTCTATCAGAGGGGTCACGGTAGGAAATGATCTGAAGGCGGTCGGGGAAGGGAAACACCTTAAGTTCACCGTTGAGGATGACACCTCGTACCTCTCCTGTATCTGGTTCAATTCCGGAGAGGCCGTGGACGAGATGGTACCGGGAACACTGCTTGACATATCGGGTCAGCCAGACATACACCGCTGGAGGGGAGACGTATCTGTCCAGTTGAAGGTAACTGACGTCCATGTCCTTGACGGATAACTGTCGATGGTATGATATAGGTTATGATTCTTTTGCTTCAGGCGGACACCTCTCCAATACAATGGGTGAATTCATGAAGAACATCAAGGTAATGGGATTCGATCTGGACGGTACCCTGGTCAAGATGAAGATAGATCTCAGGGCATTCAGGGAAGAAGTGGGCATACCATCTGTGGACACACTGATATACATCTCGTCCCTGCCTGATGAGAGATCGGAGAAATTGATGGCCATGCTCAAGGAGAAAGAACTGGAGGCCGCTGATATTGCAGAACCCTCCCTGGGTGCGAAGGAGATCCTGGAATACTGCAGGGATGCGGATATCAAGACCGTTGTCATAACCCGGAATTCCCAGGAAGCCGCTAAGCTCACCCTCGAGAAACTGGATCTGAGCGTTGATATCATCATCTCCAGGGAGAGCGCAGCTCCGAAACCTTCCCCCGAATCATTCAACATGGTCCTTTCAGAGCTTGGTCTCGAGCCTTATCAGATGGCCTATGTCGGAGATTACATATACGATATCCAGGCAGGTAACTCTGCAGGGGTCAAGACCATATTGCTCGTTTCTCAGGAGAAGGCCCTCGAATGGGCTCCGAGTGCCGATTTCGTGGTGGAGGACCTGTTCGAAGTGCTCGACCTTCTGAAGGAAGGGGGGCAGAGGTCGTGATCGAGAATAAAGATGGGAAACTTCATCTGATACTTGCAGATTCCGAGCTGGAGCTCGTTCCCAGGGAATATTGGTCCCATCCGGCTGTTTCCAACAACGCCAGGAAGAAGGGAAAAAGATCCTCCCAGGTCCTCCTTGATTCTTCACTTCATTATACTTTGTTCGATGACCCTGCACAGAGGGCGAGACGGGGGAGGCCCGACATCGTACATCAGTTCCTTCTGCTCGGGCTCGATTCCATCCTCAACCTGCAGGGGAGGCTTTCACTTAAGGTTCACACCCGAAACGATGAACTGATCCGCATATCTCCAGAAACCAGGCTCCCAAAGAACTACAACCGCTACAGCGGACTCTTCGAGGAGCTGTTCAGAACGGGAGCGGTGCCTGACCAAAAGAAGCCGCTGATCAGCCTGGAAAGGGGCATCACTCTGAAAGAGATCCTGGGCGGTGTGAAGAAGGATATCATTGACCACGGGGGCTCCCCAAGAACCCTGATAATGGACCCATCCGGGGAAGAAGAGGATCTGAGAACGGTGTTGAAAGGGATGGTAAGGACGGACGGTTCCGAGCTCATCTGTATCATCGGCGGTTTCTCCACCGGCGGGTTCAGAAGTGATGTCTCCGCTGAAGAAGGTAGGATGATCTCGCTGCCCGGAGGGCAACTCAAGGTCTGGACAGTGGTATCAGAGTTACTCGTGAACTTCAGGAACCTTTGAATCAGAGGAAACCGAACTTCTGAAGGAGCATGAGATCCTCGGTGGATATCTTCTCTCCCTTCTTGAACTTCTCGTAGATCTTTTCCGCCTCCGCTTTTCCCGTGGAAGGTGCCTGGGCCTGGGTAGATGTTGTCTTCTGAGACCTCCTCTCAACCACCTTCTTCTTCTGTCTGAGACCGAAGATTATCTTGTCCAGGTCATGCACGAGATGGATCATCTCAATATGGTTCTTATGCTCTTCATCGGCTGCGACCTTAGATTCCACGAACTGCTCCTGGGCCCGGTCCGCTTCCTTCCTTATCCTATCAGAAGTGCCGAAGCATTCTATCATCTGGTCATGCTCCTTCTGAGCAAGGTCTGCATACTCGTTGACCTTGTTGTGGGCCTCGTCCATCTTCCTCTTGGCCTCCCTGACGTTCATGATCAGGTCCCTTATCTCCTCGTTCCCTTCCATCTCCTTTTCCTTTTCCTGTATCTTGCCCTTGATACTGGAGATGCGGTCGACCAAACCCCTTTCCTTGTCCGGTTCCAGAACGCTGGTCTGTTGTTTGAACTCAAGGCCGTTAAGTTCTTTCTTCAGCTTGGATACGGACACCTCATCGGACGAGCTCATTCTGCTCTTCTTTATCTTGTCGAGCTGTGATTTCAACGATGTGTAATCCTTGGTAAGGACATCCCTCTTCGATTTCATCTCCTGGACCTTGGCATTGAGCTCGTCCCTCTTCTCCTTGAACCTGTTCGCCTGCTGAAGGAGCTTCTTTACCTCTGCGTTGAGCTCGTCCCTCTTTTCGGCGAATCTCTTTGTCTGCAGGTTCAATTTGTCCCTTTTCTTTCGATGGGACTCAGCCTCGGAGTTCAATCTGTTTCTTTTATCCTCAAGTCTTTCAAGATATTCCGTCATTGGACATCCCACGTTCGCAGTTTATGGCCATTAAGATGAATCGCCATCGACCCGGAGGCCGAGCGAGAGGCAATACAGGGACTCCTTTTTAAGTATTTCTCTCATCGTGTACGGAATTTCCCGATTTAAGATGGAAAAGGTATTGTGGGAGCATCGGCCTTTTTATACGAATACCCATATCAAGTTCCACAGGATCATCGGGGTGAGCCCTCTGGAATATATAGAGATAGTATTGATAAGCATTATAGTAACACTCATACTTGCCCTCCTGGTATGGGCATTGTTCAGCTCCATGGTGATAATCCAAGAATACGAGATAGGAATATACATGAGACTGGGCAGATTCAAGAGAAGTCTTGGACCTGGTCTCCACATCGTATTTCCGTTCATCTCCCGGGTGCACAGAGCAGATACAAGGCTCCAGACAATTGACCTGGGAAGACAGGAAGTCATGTCAAAGGACCTATCTCCCACGGTGCTGGATGCCATTGTTCAGTTCAGATTGAGCGAACCCGACAAAACACTTCTCAAGGTGGACAAGTACAGGTCCACACTCACCAATATCGCTCAAACGACCATCAGAAAGATAGTGCTCGATTACGACCTGGAGGATCTGATCAGGAAACAAGCTCAGGTCAACGATACCTTCTTCAGAAGAATGAAAACCGAGGGGGAAACCATTGGTATAGAGATACGAAGGACCGAGATCAAGAACATCGATCCAGTGGGTCCGATAAAGGCGGCCATGGAGGATAGGATAGCTGCGGAAAGGGAAAGGCAGTCCATCATACTGAGGGCAGATGGAAGAAGAAGAGCCCTGATCATGGAGAACGAGGCCCGTAGGAGCCGATGACCCCTCTAAAGGGAATCTTTTATACCAAATAGGCCGTTTCTCTATCGGTCATGAAGAAGAACATCTCTTTGACAGTGGACGAAAGAGTGGTCCTCCATCTCATGGAGCTTATTCCATATGAGGAGGAGTTCGAAGCACCTGAGGAAGCTACTCAGGCCGGAATAGCCAAAGGTGTAGGCATAGATAGAAAACATGTCCCAAGAGCCGTGAAGAAGCTGCTCAGGGAGAATCTAGTGACCAGCCGGGTATCCCATGTCAAAGGTGGAAAACAGCGCAAGAAGGTATATTTTCTCACCTTCGAGGGGAAAGCCCTCTCAAGAAGGATATGGGACAATCTTGCAAAGAAAAGGATCACTATCAGGGATGAGAACGGAAATGACGTGGAGACCACTTTCAGCGAACTCTGCTTCACATACCAGGTAGGCAAGACACCTGTGGAACTATTAATGGGGTTGGAAGACGGTAACATCTTCAACCCGCACCGGATCGAACACGCGATGGAGAAAAGAGAACAAAGTTCCAGAAAGGTCAGTTCCAGTAACGCCATGGACGTCTACAAGAACGCACTGAAGGTCGCCTGGGAGGATTCGATCCTGACAAAGGAAGAAGCTGCGATCCTAAAAGACCTCAGAGAATCTCTCGGGATCTCACAGAACGATCATCTGGACCTTCAGGAAGAAATACTCAGCGACCCCGCAAAGATAAAAGGGCTTAACAAGAAGGATGCCTACAGGAAGATAATGGAGGTCGCGATGAGGGACGGCATGATAACGGAGGACGAGCAGGATATACTCGATGAGCTGGAAAGGGTCCTTGGTCTTGACGATAATGTCACCACCGACATCAAAATGCAGATGAAGCTCCTTGAAGGGGAGAAGATAATGACACCCAAAAGAAGAAAGGAGAACTACAAAGATATCTACGGCTCAGTTATCAAAGAATCAATGAAGGACGGCAAGATCAGCAGGGACGAGCAGAACATAATCATGCTTCTGAAAAAACTGCTGCATATCGAGGACGAAGAGCATATGGAGCTTTTCGGTAGAGAAGATGGCGGTTCAGGATAATAGATTTAAATAACATCAGTAGTTTTTATGGAGAGAAAGGAGGGTTCCAATGTTAGAAGAGGCCACAGTGCTTATCGACCTTGAGGTCTTCACGCCGTGGGGGGTCAAGGTGGGCAATATCGATAACCTCGAGATCGATTCAGAGTCCTTTGAGATCGTAAATATTTTTATCGAAGAGACCAACGAGAGGTTGGTGGAAGAGGGAGCCAGTCTGCTGATCCCATACAGATGGATACAGGCTGTTGGTGATGTGGTCATTCTGAGACATTTCCCGGAGGATCTCCCGATACGCTCCCCTGACGAGATGGCCGGAGAATACGGATACTGAATTCGGTGATATGATGGCTCGGAGGAGCAGCGGGTCCGGAGGCAAGGGGACCTGCGATATAACAAAATGTGACAAGGATGCGGAGAGGTCCGTCAGCGCCAAGAAGGTTCTGGGTGCCGGGATGAAGACCGATGTGGAGCGGGGTAATGCTCACCTCTGCAAGGAACATTACAAGAAGTTCAAGAAAAAAACAAGAGAGGAAAGGAAACTGGAGAGGATGGGGTGGTGAGCGGGGTGACCTTTTTCGGGTCCAGCGGACCCGTCAACTTTTTATCGTAGAAGAGTTTCAACCCAATCCACTAACTTCTCATGGGCATGTAGTCTAGCTTGGTCAAGGCGACAGCCTCCTAAGCTGTAAGCCGCCGGTTCGAATCCGGCCGTGCCCGCCAATAATTATCTCATAATCAAGGGTACGGCCGGATTCGAACCTAAGCTAAATCACCAGTTCATTTATTATGCAGCTGATTTAGCGAGAGGTGGGTCCTATAATGAACCAGCATTATAATGGACCCAATTTCAGCATCCGGCCGTGCCCGCCACTTTTCTCAAACATCTGGTCAATAATTCATCTGTTTGAGAAAAGCCAGCCAAATCACCCAATAATCAATATACCAACAGATTTGGCTAGGCCTGACACCATAAAAACTAATCGGTTTACTGGGTGTCAGGAATAGACATATCAAACATCTGGTCAATAATTCATCTGTTTGAGAAAAGCCAGCCAAATCACCCAATAATCAATATACCAACAGATTTGGCTAGGCCTGACACCATAAAAACT
>JAWOCK010000041.1:0-11969 GCA_046483845.1 Thermoplasmatota archaeon
TAATAATCATTCACCGTTGGGAGCGCGAGGTATTCCAATGTACGATCCAAGACTCAGAAAACTTGCGGATGTGCTCATCGACCATTCAACGAAACTTCAAAAGGACGAGACGATATACATCGAGACGTTCGACATCCCCCAGGAGATGGTAGAGGTCCTGGTGCAGAAGGTCTACGAAGCAGGTGGAAGGCCCCTTGTATCTCAGAGGTTCGCAAAGGTCCTCAGGAAGCTGTACATGAGGACCGATGACGAGACAATGCAGATGATAGGTGAGATAGAGCTCGAGAAGATGAAAAGGGCCGATGCTTATATAGGCCTCAGGGGATCCCACAACATAACCGAAACATCAGATGTACCTGCCGAGAAGATGGAGATGTACAAGAAGCACTGGTTCGGACCGGTGCACATCGAATACAGGGTCCCCAAGACCAAATGGGTGGTGCTCAGGTGGCCCTCCTCTTCAATGGCCCAGCAGGCAAATATGTCCACCGAGGGCTTCGAGGAATTCTACTTCGATACATGCACCATGGACTATTCAAAGATGTCAAGAGCAATGGACCCCCTGGTCGAGTTGATGAACAGGACCGACAAGGTCAGGATCGTGGCCCCCGACACCGACCTTGAGTTCTCCATCAAGGACATACCGGTGATCAAATGCGACGGTGAGCTGAATATTCCGGACGGTGAGGTGTTCACCGCACCGGTGAAGGACTCGGTGAACGGGGTCCTGCACTACAACACACAGACCCTCTACGACGGAAAGGTGTTCTCCGATGTCAGATTGGAGTTCAAGGACGGAAAGATAATAAAGGGGACAGCCAACAACACAGAGGCCCTGAACAAGATCCTGGACACCGACGAAGGATCGAGGTATGTGGGCGAGTTCGCCGTGGGGGTCAACCCCTACGTTACAAAGCCCATGCTGGATACGCTTTTCGACGAGAAGATTGCAGGCTCGATACATTTCACCCCGGGCAACTCCTACGACCTTGCGCCCAACGGTAATTCCTCCAAGGTTCACTGGGACATGGTCCTTATCCAGACAAAGGAGTGGGGCGGTGGCGAGATCTACTTCGACGATGTCCTGATCAGAAAGGACGGGATCTTCGTCATCGACGAGCTCAAGGGGCTAAATCCCGAGAGTCTGATGTAAGTGGTTTATACTGCCCTTCGCATTACCCACCGATGAAGGTCTGCTGTCTCTTCAGCGGGGGAAAGGATTCCTGTTATTCTCTTCACAGGATGCTGCTTTCCGGGTTCGAGGTCCCTGTCCTGCTCACCATGAGGTCCGAGAACAAGGACCCGTGGCTTTACCAGACCCCGGGTATGGAGGTATACCATCTCTTTGGGGACCTCACCGGGATAGAGACCAGGATCATCACCACCCCGGGGAAAAGGGAAGAGGACCAGGACGTGCTGTGCGGTGCACTGGTTGCGCTCAAGGAGGAGTTCGACCTGGATGGGGTATGCTCCGGGGCGCTGCTTTCGGACTACCAGAGAATGGTCTTCTCCCACGCCGCATGGGACGCCGGACTCGTCTCGTACACACCGATATGGAGAAAGGATGGGAAGACCTTCATGCGGGAGCTCTGCGATCAGGGATTCAGGTTCGTAATTCTCTCCTACGCCTCCGAGGGCTTCAAGCCGTCGGACCTGGGAAGGTTGATCGCTGAGAGCGATCTCGAGAGGCTCTTCCGTATATCGGACCAATGGGGGTCCCATCCCGCGTTCGAGGGAGGGGAGGCGGAGACACTGGTCCTTGACGCTCCACTTTACAGGCGGAGATTGCAGATAAAGGGGAGCATCATCGAGGAAGGCCCATACAATTCACGTTACGTAATAGAGGAGGCCGAACTTTCATGAAAGAGCCCATATTCCTGAAGAACGCAAGGTTCTCACTGACCATGGACAGGGGCAGGATACTGGAGAACAAGAGCATAAGGATGCAGGACGGCAGGATCGCCGAGATAGGAAATATCAAGAAGCAGAGAGGGGACGAGGTGATCGACTGTTCCTCGTCCCTGGTCATGCCCGGTCTGGTGAACGCCCACACCCATGTCGCCATGGTTCTCCTCAGAGGTTTGAATGACGACGCTCCTCTGCAGGAATGGCTGGAGTCCATGTGGAAGAAGGAAAAGAAATTGACCCCCGACCTCCAGTTCGACGGAGCGCTCATGGGATTGATGGAGATGCTGCGCACGGGGACAACGGCCTGTCTGGACATGTACAGCGACTTCGACTCCGCCCGTGCGGCAAAGGAGCTGGGGATAAGGCTGGGGGCCGGCACCCCGCTGATATCGGTCTTCGGACCGGGTGACGAGAGGCTTGCCAAGGCGTCTGATTTCATCGACCGTTACAAGGGAGACGATCTCATCGTTCCTGTCGTGAACCTCCATGCCATATACACCAACGATGAGGACACGATGAGGAAGGCAGGGGAGCTGTCAAGGGAAAAGGATGTGATACTCCACGCTCACTGCTCGGAGACAAGGAAGGAGGTCTTCGACAACAGGAGGGAAAAAGGGAGGCTCGCACTGGAGGAACTGGACGAGCATCGTGTTGTATGGGAAAGGACGGTGCTCGCCCATATGGGGTGGGCCGCATCCTGGGAGTTCGACATCGTGAAGGAGAGGGGAGCATCGCTGGTGCACTGTCCCACCTCGAACCAGAAGCTTGCCACCGGTGGCTTCTTTCCCTTCAAGGACCTGAAGGAGAAGGATATCACTGTTGGATTGGGTACCGACGGTGCGGCATCCAACAATTCACTGGACATGTTCAGGGAGATGAGGTCCATGGCGCTTCTTCAAAAAGGGCAGTACTGGGACCCGCTCGCATGCACCTCCGACGATGCCCTGGAATGTGCAACGATCAACGGGAGCAGGATCCTGGGTCTTGAAGGAGGGATGATAAGGGAGGGGATGAACGCGGACCTCTGCATACTGGATATCGACCCGCATATAATGCCTTTAAGAAAGGAGAACCTGTCATCGGCCTTGGTGTATTCCGCCGTGGGCGATCTGGTAAACACCACCGTGGTCGGCGGAAAGGTAGTATACCGCAACGGCAGGCTCAGGGACGGGACATCCCTGAAAGAGAGGTATATGGAGATCTCGGAGAAGTGTTCGGAGGCACTCGGGATCTGATCAGGGGTCCCCCATAAGTCCCAGCACCTCAAGCTTCCTTCTGACCTCCTTGTTCGCCCCCACCAGTTTCAGTTCGCTGCCGGAGTTGCTCATCCTTCGTGCCACCTTCCTGAGGCCGCCGGCACCTGTCATGGATATGCTCATTATTCCCGAAAGATCGAGCTCTATGTCCTTCCCGCGGTCCTGGGAGTTCATTATCAAGGATTCAAGGTGCAGAAATGAGTCATCGTCCAGCTCTCCTGAAAGGGCCCAGCGCGCTTCCCGCTCCGCTTTACACCGCTTGAATTCCATGGTAATGTATATACCTGCGCCAGTAAATAGATTTCCGAGAAATGGGTACTCTAAGAAAGAAATATATGGAAGTACCATTTTAATCATAGTGGAGATAATCTTGGCAAGATCGTCCAATTATAAGGCCCAGAGCAGGAACCGGATGAACAGCAGAACAAGACCGAAGCAAATGCTCAACATTGCACGTCTGGACTACTTCAAATACGATCTCAACGAGATAATGGGAAGGTCTAGGATGAATGAGGAAATGGTCGGCCCCTTCAAGGCGACCATGACCGCAAGGGCCAGGCAGAGGTCCATCAAGGAGGCCAAGGATTATATCACGGAGGTCCAGGAGAGAGGCGACATCTCCCGGGAGATCTCCGAACAGCTGTTCAGATTGCTGGACAGATATTCGAAGTACCGCTGAACCCGCGATCCGTGTTCTTGTAAATCATTATATAATCTCTGTACCAATGTATTCCCGGGTTCTAAAATGTCCGATACAGTGAACGTTCTCTCCATCGATGGCGGGGGCATAAGAGGTATCATACCCTGCATGGTGCTCGAAGTGATAGAAGAGACCACAGGGAAGCGCATCGCGGACCTTTTCGATCTCATAGGCGGAACGTCCACAGGGGGGCTGATCGCCCTGGGGCTGACCAAACCGGACGAGAAAGGAGAGCCAGATCTGAGCGCCCGGGACCTGCTGGAGCTGTACCGGGACCACGGAGAGCGAATATTCCACAGGTCCGTATGGAGGAGGGTGGAATCAGCCTGGTCCCTCCTTGACGATAAGTACGACAAGAAAGGCATAGAATCCGTCCTGGACGAGTACTTCGGTGATACAAGATTGAAGGAATCTCTGGTTCCGGTGATAATACCCTCCTACGAGATAGAGAGCAGGTCCGTGTGGTTCTTCAGAAGTGAGAAGGCGAAGTACAGCGGCGACTATGATTTTCCAATGAAGGTCGTGGCAAGGGCCGCATCCGCTGCTCCCACCTACTTCGAGCCGGAGAAGGTAAGGGAACACAAGGACCTTGACTACTGGGCACTGATAGACGGAGGGCTGTATGCAAACAATCCCGGTATGTGCACCTACGTCGAAGCACGCTCCATGTTCCCCAAGAAGGACATCCTGATGGTATCTCTGGGAACGGGAGAGCTGACGAGGCGGATCCCCTACAAAGAGGCAAAGTCCTGGGGGCTCGCCCAGTGGGCGCATCCCATGATCAACGTCATGTTCGACGGACAGAGCGACACCGTTGATTACCAGCTGAAGGAGCTTCTGCAGTTGCCGGGGAAAAGCAGAGGATACTTCAGGTTCCAGACAAGATTGGATTCGGGGAAGGACGACCTCGATGATGTAAGCGAAAGGAACCTGGATAACCTAAAGAGGGAAGCGGAGGACATGCTTGAAAAGCAGAAAAGGGAGCTGGGATCGGTCTGTGAGATGCTGAATGGATAGCCCCTTGACAGGATGGGGGCCCAACTCAGATACGGATAAGCTCGTATTCCTCCGATCCGAGACCTATCTTCTCGCCGTATTGGAACTGGATGCAGGCATCCACATCCGGCCTCAAGGCGCGGAACTTGTCCTCCCCTTTCCCGAAACCGCTATTCAGCTTGGTTCCCTGAAAACCGGGCTGGGCATTGATCATATCGTAGGATGCCCTGTCAATGGCCACCGGATCCTTGGAGGCGAGTATTCCAACGTCGGGAACTATGGGGCTGTCGCTCCAGGGGAAGCAGTCGCAGTCGGGGGACACCCTGGTGATGAAGTTCATGAAACCAACCTTGTTCTCCATCGCCTTCATGGTACCCAGGGCGTACTCGGTCATCCTCTCCAGAAAGGGAGGTATCTCCGATGGCCAGTCGAGACCGATGGCTTCCTGGGGGCATACGGTAATGCATTCCCCGCATCCTATGCAGACCTCCTTCTTTATGAAGACCTTGCCACCCTCCAGGACATGCGCTCCCACGGGGCAGATCTCCATGCAGGTCCCGCATCCGATGCATTTTCTCCTGATCACCTCGGGACGGACGGAATGCTGGTCCATCTTGCCGTAAGCGGTGGCACCTCCCATGGCGATGTTCTTTATGGAGCCTCCGAAACCTGCCATCTCGTGCCCCTTGAAATGGGTCATCACCACCATGGAATCACTGTGATAGAGCTCCCCGGATATCCTTACCTTTTCGAAATGCTTCCTGTTTATCTCCACCCATACGGCGTTCTTTCCCTTCAATCCGTCAGCTATTATGATGGGTGCCCTGATCACGGAGTAATCAAAGCCGTGATCGATGGCGTTTTCAATATGCTCCACGGAATTGTGCCTGCTTCCCCGGTAGAGGGTGTTGGAATCGGTCACGAAGGGTCTTGCCCCCTTCTCCTTTATCTTCTCCACCACCTGCCTCACGTAGATCGGATTTATGAACGCATCACCGCCCCGCTCACCGAAATGGACCTTGATGGCGCATAGGTCCTTCTCGGAGATGTTTTCCGCAAGTCCCGCTTCCTCGAAGAGTCTTCTCACCTTGTTGGACCTGTTCTCCTTTTCTGATCCGGCCCTGAGATCCGCAAAGTACACCTTGCTGGACATGTAGATACCCCTTTATGGGTCCAACGTCTACATTACAAAAAAACCTATTGATGAGAATTTGGCGGGGAGCCTTTTGAACCCCCCGCCGGCCCTCCTCTCGTTCCCCGCTCCCGGGCACGGGGGCGTACGGGAGCGATAATATGAAGGCGGTGTTTTCCTTTACACCTCCTGGACAAGTATAGATATCCGGGATTAT
Source organism: Thermoplasmatota archaeon (assembly GCA_046483845.1). Classification (GTDB taxonomy): domain Archaea; phylum Thermoplasmatota; class Penumbrarchaeia; order Penumbrarchaeales; family Penumbrarchaeaceae; genus JAYEPK01. The sequence continues at coordinate 6,210 of JAWOCK010000041.1, forward strand.
AGAATTATTTTTATTTACTGTATATATTTATGAGCAAAAGTATTCTTTAAAAGGATTCAATTCATTGTCTGTTTCAGGTAGAGGTTCTTCGTGGCTATCACGTTGGTTATGGAACCCATCCGGGAAGCGGACTGGTTGATGCCGAACAGTATCTCGATGGCACCGAGGCATTCAACGTTGGCCAGGAACTTGAGACCACCTTTCTTGGCTCCCCTCTGCGCAAGACCCTCTATCTTCTGCGTGAGCTGGGTTATGACCTTGTCCTGGGACGAGGTCCTGCTCTCCTTGCGCTCCCTGTACTCCCTGATCATAAGATACGACCTCTCCACGGAAGGTCCCCTTTCCATGTCGATGGCTTCCAGCCCCCTGGACAGGTTCTGGATGGCCCTGCCGAGCGAGCTCTTCCAGAGTGACACCAGTTCCTCGAAGAGTATTGTGGAAGGGTCCTTGGGGCATTCCTCGAGAAGCGAGATGGCCTCCATGGTGGCATCCACGATATATTCCAGCTCGTCATGGAGCCTCTCGCAGGACTGGGTGAGGAGGAAGAAGCCCACCGGCTCTGTCTGGGGCATGTCCCAGTGGACGTTCAGGGCGTCGGTATATATCCGGTCCATGTTCACCTCCGCCCTCTCTATGGTATAGGCAAGATCGGACAATCTCCGCTTCAGACCGTACATATCGAGGTCCATCATGTCCGCTATCAGGGAATCGATCGCATTGATGCTTCCTCGAAGAACGTTCACTGCCTTCATTACCATCTGGGAGTTGGTGTGTTTGGGGAATATGAACGTGCATCTGTAGGCCTCCGGGGTCATGGAATAGGAATAACCCAGTTCCGAGGAGAGGTGCTCCAGATCTCTCCTGACCATCCTGTCAAGGTCCGGCTCCTCGGGTCTGAGGACATCGATGTGGATATAACGGTCCTTGAGGGAGAGGGAAACGAGTGCCTCGGTCAGTTCCTCCATCTTCGACACCTTTCCCACGTTCTCCCGGAGGCGCTCACCGGAATACCTCGGCAGGTCCATTACATCCAGCTTCACGGTCCTGTAACCCTCGAGGTCCATCTCCTCCTTGTCCAGGTCCGAGCGGTGAACGACGAAGGACCTCTTGTTGATGGGTTTGAAGACCACCGGATCGCTGCTCCATTCGAAGGTCCTGCGGTAGATCATAGGTATGTTCATGGTGGAGCCCTGTGCTCCTTTGAGATAGACCAATCGCTCCTTCATCGCCTCTTCGATGTCCGGCTTAACAGGCTGTTTTCCCCTTCTCTTTTCCATATGGGCTCCCCCGATCCCGGATGCATCGATATGGTATTATAAATCTCTATCCTGGATCTATGGCATTCTCGCTTCATTTTAGGGATAAATTCAGGCTAAGCGGACCCAGGCTCCCATAGGGTCCCAACTTGGAAAGGTATAAAAGGCAATTCAACATTGAATGATAGGAGATCCAGGATCCCGGGAGTAGTGGGTATATTTGTACAATTACATGGGACCTTCACAGGAGGAAAGGATAAAAAAGCTCAAGAAGAACAAGCTGGGTCTTATATTCCTCTTATCTGCCGTTGGTTGTTACACTCTTGGAATATTCGGCAGTATCGTCAGCTGTATCACGGTCATCATGAACCTTGCGGCCCTCGGCCTGGGGATCACTGCGATCATCTTCCTCATAATGGGGGCGAGTTCCTACAGGTCGCCCCACAAGATCTTCGTGATATCATCGATATCGCTGGTGGGTGTTGCCATAATATTCAGGATCTTCATATCCATCATGATGGCATTCTCCATGTTCTCATCGCTCATGTCCCTCTCCACTGAGAGCACCACAGGGAGCGAGTTGGCGGAAATGCTGCAGAACATGAAACCTTTCATCCTGCTGTTGATCGTCCCGCACCTGATGATCTCCGCCGCACTGGTCCTCCCGGTCCTGAAGATAACCCCCAATTGGGGAAAGATCCTTGCAGGTGCATTCGGCGGCATGATGGTGCTGGGCGTAGGTGTCATGGCCCTCGTACAGTTGGACAATCTTAACTCCCTGATAGATGATATCGATACAACCGACGAATACGATCCCGGGGAGGTCCAGGAGTTCCAGAACGAAAGAGTGGTAATGACCTGGCTCTCACAACTGCTCATCGGTCTGATCCATCTGCTTGCACTTGGCTCCATAGTGGGTGCCTTACTCGAGAACAACAAGAAGCTCACGGAGGCCCAGCGTGAAAGTGAACGCGGCACCCGAGGGATTTATTCGCTGAACGGACCGCTGGTCTGAAAAGGAGTCACCCGGACCAGGCTGTCCGTTCGGAACGATATGGGGGAGGAAAATGAAGATGGAAAGTAACGAACTGGCCCTGGTATCGATCATTTCACTCTTGATTCTCCTTGCCGGCTGTATTGATGGGGGAAGCTCCGGAGAGTATCCGGATATCGAAAGGGAGAGCAAGATCCCAGCGGACTCTGAAAAGGTGACACCCGAAACCGATGTCCATCCGCCCCTTCTCCATTCGGATGAATACCAGGACCCGGTCCCCGTATCCGATGTGATAAATACCGCCGGAGGGGAGGATTCACCTTATATCCTTCCCCGTGGGAAGACCTTTTACTTTTTCTTCACTCCGGATGTGAGCGTCCCCGCCGAGGAGCAGATCAACGACGATGTCACCGGCATATATGTCACGAAGAAAGTAGGCAGCAAATGGTCCGAACCCGAAAGGGTCTGGCTGCAGGACCCCGGAAGACTCGCCCTGGACGGGGCCCCGACCGTGGCGGGCGATAGGATGTACTTCGCCTCCGCCAGGGAGGGATATACGGGGATGCACATCTTCACGGCGGAGAAGGTAGACGGCGAATGGGCCAACTGGGAACATGGCGGAGAGCGTTTTGATGAAATGGACGTAGGGGAGCTCCATGTTGTTGGCGCACATCTCTATTTCCACTCCGGAAGGAGCGGGGGCAAGGGTGAATACGACATCTGGATGACGGCTCGTGAAGGGGACAGCTGGGGGGAGCCGATGAACATCGAAGCGGTGAACTCGGCAGAGAACGATGGATGGCCGTATGTCACCCCCGATGAAAAGGAGCTGTGGTTCACAAGGCAGCATTCGGGGGCGCCATCGATATGGAGATCGAAGAAGGTGAATGGGACCTGGGGGGAGCCCGAGATGATACTGTCCCGGTTCGCTGCTGAGCCGACCCTTGATGCTCAGGGGAACATCTATTTCGCCCATCACTACTTCAAGGATGATGAGATGATAGAAGCCGACATCTACGTCTGTCACAGGACGTGAAGTGATGAGGATGGAACTGAGAAGGATGGGGGAAGCTGCCAACTTCGTTAGATCCTTATCCTGAAACCCACCCATAATCCATATATAGTTTGTAAATCATATGATTTACAAGTGTTGTCATGGCTACAACTCAGCTCAACATAAGGACACCCGAGGAACTGCTGGAACAATTGGACCAGGTTGTAGATCTTGGACTCTTCAAGACCAGAACTGAAGCTGTAAATGAAGCAATACGGCTTCTGGTAAGAAGATACCGGATAATGATCGTTACACAGGGCATGGATGATATTGCATCTAGTAATCTCGGCGAAGGGCCCCTCTCGGATACATTAAAGGAGCTTAGAGAAGAAGAGGACCTGTGAAGGAATACATTGATACTAGTATCATTGTGAAATGGTACCGAGAGAAAGAAGCAATGCATGAAAAAAGCCTTGATCTTAGGGCAGAGATAATGAGATCAAAGGATCGATTCTATATGTCAAAATATGGTATCTTAGAACTTGTTAGAGCCCTTCAGAAAAATGGATTTTTCGATCATGTGATCTATAGATCATATAATCAAATTTCTACTCTATTTCAATTAGGAATAATTAATGGTCATTCCATTGTAGAGTAGAGCGGAGGAGCGACCCTCCGCCCCCTCATCAAACCGTACGTGAGGTTCTCCCTCATACGGCTTTCCGATGACCTTCAGCCTTGCGCATTCGACCGTTTTGACCAATACACTACATTCCCTATCAGGATCTGGATACCGCTGGCCTTGTATCTCTTATATCCAAAGCCTGTACTCCATCTCCGTCCAGATCTGCCGTGCTTCTTGCTCCACCAAAGAGACAATCTTTCACGAATGTAACTATCTATCTGGGAAAACTTCTTGGAAGAGTTCCCATACTTGAAGTAGTTCATCCAGCCTCGAAGTTTCGGATTCAACACCTTAACAACTTCTTCAATGTCCCAAGTCAAAGTTGATCTACGACCAAGAACCTCTTTTATCTTGGACCTCAATCGATTCATCGCCTTCTGGCTGGGCCATTTCTGCAGGTAGAACTTACGATACTTCGGAGATCGCACTCTATGGTTGTGAAAACCAAGAAATTCAAAACCCTCTCTTCCACCTTTGGTCTCGACTATCTTGGTCTTCTTGTCATGGAGCTTCAGCCCCATCTCCCTCATTTTACACTGAACCAGCTTCATGCCTCTTTCTGCTTCTTTCTCTGTCCTGAACAGGATCACAAAGTCATCACAGTAACGTACCAGGATCCCTTTCACATCGGTTTGTTCAGTCCAGAATTTATCAAACTCATGCAGATATATGTTCGCAAGAAGCGGAGATATCACACCACCCTGAGGAGTGCCCAATTCTGTTTCTCGGAAACCCTCCGGCTCAATCACACCGCAGCTCAACCATTGTCGGATCAATTTTGTTATCCGACGATCACTGATCCTCTTCTCAACGCATTCAATCAGACGGTCATGGTTGATATTGTCGAAATACCCGGTTATGTCAGCATCCAGCACCACCGTGTAACCCGCATTGTTGGCCTTCCTTATTGATTCCAGCGCATCGTGCGGACTTCGACCAGGTCGAAATCCATAGCTGCAATCAAGGAAATCTGCCTCGAATATCGGTTCAAGCAGAGCCTTTGTTGATGCCTGGACAATTCTGTCCCTCACAGTGGGTATTCCAAGCGGTCTCTTCCTACCATCCGGCTTCGGTATATAGACACGCTTCACACTCTTGGGTCGATATCTCTTCGCTTCAAGTGTTTCCTGTATCTCACCAAGGACATTGTCTGGTCCTTTGCTCAATATGTCCGTTATGCTCTCTCCGTCTATTCCTGCACTGCCTTTGTTTCGTTTTGTCTGTTCCCAGGCATCTTCGAGGAAGTCCATTCTGTAGACCTTGTCATACAGAGCATGGAACCTTCTTGTTGGGCTGGTCTTGGCTGCAAGGTATAGTTTCTCACGGAGTTGTTGTGCCTTGTCTTCGGTGTCGTTAGCTTTCGCATTCACAAACACTTACCCCCATTCCAAACTCGATCAAAGTAGGGGTCCTTTCCTACGCATGGTTGTGTTGTCCACGCAATCATTGGTACTATGACCCCCTCCGACTCCTCACACCGCATCGCTTCGGATTTCCCATCGCTGGTTATACCTAAACTACTCCTATTCGCTGCTATATTCCAAGACTCGACTTCGGAGACGATGTGAGGTCTCCCCAGTTCCTGCAGATACTGTGATGACATTCCGCTACCCATACGCCGGAGAAGGAAACCACCGCATATCCAGTGTCTTGGTGATGTTCTGCAGTCTTCGCCCAATAACCTGGGGCTCGACCTTCTCAAGTCATTGATTAACGACGCAGCAGTATTCACTTCGATGTTACGGACTGTCATTTTGCGCCTCCTATGAGGTTTTACATACCGCTTCAGCGCCAAGGTCGCCCCGGACGCTGGGTATATGCTATTTGGTTC
>JAWOCK010000058.1:0-11550 GCA_046483845.1 Thermoplasmatota archaeon
TTCACTTTCTGATCAGCAGATATACTATCAGAACCACGATCCAGATGGGGGAGAATATTATACCCACCACCATCAGGGCCGTCCATAAGAGACCACTCTTGCCGTGTTTGTTGGCATCTCTGTAGACCCAGAAGCAGAGTAGTATTCCAAGTATCACGAGTATGATCGAGACAATTCCAAAGGATCCGAAAGCCCAGCCAAATGGATTGTCATTGATCATTGCATTACCGTTTACGAGATCTGTTATTCCCATATTATCACAACCTGTTGGATAAAATAAACCATGCATCCGGGTATTAATATTTGCCAAAGATCCCACAATGAAATGGTGAAAACTTCACATACTTCTTTTACATCTTTAATACAATTCTGGTGGAGATGACCTTTAGGATCCTGAAGTGGAGCTTTGGATATGATTTTCGATCATATGAGAGATATAATACATACGGTCGCTCGATCCGTTTGATGGATGCTCATGCCTGACAGATAGAGGTGCAGGGTGGAGGTTCAAACGTTCTGAGGACGGTGTGATTATTTATTACATGGACGATATGTATGATTTGTGTATACGTATTGTAACAGATATTGAAATGTCCTTTAATAACCACAAACAGATGCATGGTAAGATGCTTGAAGATCAATACGTAAACCCTAATATCGGATGGATCAGACCCCTTTATCCCCACCTGATCTTCAACATCTTTGTTTTCAACACCTCTCCCATCTGATCCATCACTTCTTTATATCGGAATAATGTTTTTTCCATCAAAGATCCGAATATATTTCCATTTTAAAAAAATACATTTTGTTGATATATGTGAGATTTACACATAAGTTGTAATGGTTCTTGAAATAAGGTATTATGGGGTCTACCTATATGGATATAGGTACCGTAGACAGTATGGTGCGGTAAAAAAAGGAGATAAAAAAAATGGAAACCATGAATTTGAAGGATCTAAGAAAGAAGGAAATTGTCACCTCAGATGGTAATACCATCGGACAGGTTGAGGGTGCCATAGTCACCACGAAAGGGAACATCCGTTCTCTCTCCCTGAAGCTAAATAAGGATGTAGTCTCCGGTTTGAAGACCACACCAAACCTTAACCAGGACATTGAGGTGGAACACATCGAAGGAATAACAGATAAGGTGATCTTGAACAAACCGTTGAAAGGGCTTGAAAATCATCTGCAAAAGCACAACGAGAAATACGATGCCAAGCGCCTGATCGGTTTGGAGGTCATGGATACCAAGGGAGACACCATCGGAACCGTTGAGGATTTCATGATCGAAAACAAGACCTGGAATGTTCCCTCACTCCGCATAAAGGTGAACTCCGAAGAATCGGACGCCCTGAAAATGAAATCCATCAAACTTGCGGGTAGGGACATAGCCGTTTCAATGGATAGGGTTCGAGATGTGGGGGATATGGTGATAATGAACATAACCGCCGATCATCTCAATAACATCCTGGAAGCCCCTGCTATAAGAAAACCCGTATAACCGAGATCCAATGATCGGACTTGAAAAGTAAAAGACCCCCAGATACCTAATTTACCAAGCTGAAGGATAGAGAAGTTGGTTCCTCGTGCGCGAGTGAAAAAACCTCTCTATCCGTGATTTGTTTTTGATCCTGCGAAATGTCATCCCAATTGGAGACCTGACGCATGATATATACCATAGGTCAAACCCTTCCAATCCCATTTTTCAACAAAATGCATTTCATGCCTTTTTATATTGTAACAATGCAATTGGTACGAAAAATCATACTGATTTTCCATTCATGCGTGACGGGCCACCGGCCCATGAAGGTTTTATATCTTTGACACCGATCTTCGCGAGCCTTTTATGTTCCAAATTTTTTTAGCCCCCTAAGATGAATTTCTTTGGGCCAGTCATCTCCTTTATGAAGATCGCTTCGTCCTGTTATGTCAAACTGATGGAACATAAGTTTGGCAAGATCCCTACCACAAAACAACGTGACTTTTTCATTGTGAGGTACAAGGTGTCCATAAATGTCCATTATGCATACTGAACACACACATATCAACGGAATTTAACACAAGAGGTTGATATACTCTATACATCCACCTGTTCTTTCCTTGTTGACAAGGAGACCATACAGAACTTCAGCAAGGGGCTCGTATCCCAGATGGTTTCAATATACCCACAATATTATCAGGGAGAAACGATCAATCTGGGTTTCCATTCGATACCTCATTACGGTGAGAGATCCCAAATGGACACGAACAATGATCTCCAGAGCTCTGCAGATTATCACCGTCACAACCAGAAAAGGTCTCCGAATAATTCTTCTCGTGCTTCTATTTTGATATCCGGATCATCAGTCTGACGAGCAATATTATAAGCATGCATCTTTTCCCGGAACTCTTCCGTTAGCTCATCCACCTCTTCTTCCAGGTCGTTGAAATCGGACACCACATCTCTTGATTCTAGGAACCTGTAGAACTCCAGTAAGGCATTGATATTCTCATCGAATATCTCATCATCGATGTCCCCTGTTTTCACTATCAATCTGGCAAGGAAGCGATCCATCGATGTCTCGATCGTCCATATATCCGAATAGAGCAGGTCCCCATCAAAGACCACATCTTCAAAAAGATCCAAAGCATATGATAATGTGAAGAACATGTCGTATTTTTCAAGATAACTTTTTGAATCGTCACCAGCGAGTTCATGACGGAATGCCCCCATCAGATTCCAGTTGTATGACCTGCGTTCCCTCTCCATTCCCTCGCCGTCATTGGCTTCCTTCATCTTTTCAACGGCATCGGAATCATAATCGTTCAACAGGAATGCGATCCAGTCATCAAGGTCCTTGTCGATCATGACATTGCATGCCTTGAGATTCCCCCGTGCGATCACATCTTCGGGGTCCGCTTCCACGGCTTTTTCGAGCACTTCCTTTGCAGCGGACAACTCCCCCCTGGTCATTCTTATCCATCCCAGATTGGACAGGCTCTTGCAGTGGTCAGGACTGATCGATACTGCTTTCTCGGCTTCATCAAGGGCACGGTCGAGATCTCCAATGTAGAAAAAACAATTTGCAATGTCACCATGGGCCGTAGCCTTTGAAGGCTTATCAACATCAAGTTCCAGGATCATTCCATAGTAATCGATGGCTTCCCGGTAGCAGAAGTATGTCTCGAGGTTATGGCAAACGGAGTCGATGATATCGTTGATCTCCCCCGTTTCAACATTTCGGTCCTTGATTATCCTGAAACCCTTTTCCAGGTCCTTTCTGGCCTCATCAAATTTTCCCCTGGTCATAAGTTGCATACCGTGATCCAGTATGGCGGGATAGAAGTCAGGACAACCGGCAATGATCTCCTCCAGCGACTGGATCTTATCCTTATCATCCATTTTCCCTAACATGGGGAACATCCCATCAACCTGCAGCATTCCATATTCCATCTCGGCCTCTTCCCAGGTCATTTTCTTTTGGGGTTGATCGGTTCTCCGATCCTCTCTCTTCAGGCAGCAGTTCTTGTACTTCTTCCCTGAACCGCAGGGGCATGATTCGTTCCTTTTTATCTTTCTGATCTTCCTCTGACCGAGTTCTATTTTCCATTCTTCTATCTTTCTGATATTGTCCTTGATGCCCTGGATATCCTCTTCCGGGAGGGTGTCGTCATTTTCCAGTATCTGCTCATGGCAATCTATCTCCCTATCGAGGATCTCCATCCTGAAATCAAGATCTATTCGGGTGAGTTTTTTATTGTTTTTCTCTCTGATATCATCCATCCAGCGATTGATGGATGAGAGTTCTTCCCGGAACCATTCCAGATGTTCTTCGATATCGGCATCATCAAGCCCGACATTTTCTCCCCTTTCCACCCTCTGGATCAGGTCCTCATTGCTCTCTTTCTCGCTCTCGAGAATATTCAATTTGAATTCTCCCGAGGGGGCCTCATGTTCCTTGGTTTTACCTTTCATGCAAATTACCATCCTCTTGCCTAATCATATCTCAGACAGCATTTCTTGTACTTCTTCCCCGAACCACAGGGGCAGGGGTCATTTCTTCCAATCTTGACCTTGTGTTCTCCTGGTCCAAAGTTTGGATTTATTCCTCTCATCTCCGCTTGTGCTTCTTCTTCCCCGGTGGAGAAATCTATACCGAGGTCATTCAACAGTTTCAGATATTTTATCGACGGATCCTTCACAAGCTGTTCATACATGATCTCCTTCATTTTTTCACCCATCCCACTATTCCTTTCCCGGTTAATCATTTCTGCATTTTTCTTTCCTTCTTCCAGAAGGTCGATCCTTTTTTCGTCCACATCGAACTCCTTGTAAAATTCGTCAAGAACACTGTAGACATGGTCCATGTCCAATGCTATCGAGCCTAAGTTCCATCGGTATCTCTCATCATCCGATCTGTTCTTATCAACTATCTCCACAGCATCCAGTATTGCCCTGTGGGCTCCGTCGATATCATCTTCATCGATAAGACGCCTGAAAATTTCAATATGCGGGAGGTAGAACCTGGGAAAATCTTTTTCCATTTCCTCTTTCAGGGAACCATCCAGATGTATACGGGTCATCTTCCAGAAGGGGTCGGATGTGATCTTGAAAAGATCTTCTGATAGACTCTTGAACCTTGCTCTCTTCTCCACATCATCGGAGAATAATCTGAACATTTCCATCAGGATATGCCTGTCGGAAGATAAGTATTCCCAGAACCCGCTCCAGTGCTTTACAACTCCTTTTCTGTCATCGATGATCAAACTCTCAATTGGTCTGAGGTATTCATCGATCTCTGCAAGGTTCGGACTATCCTCACCGTTGATCAGTTCCCCGATTGATGAACAGCTTTCCATCATACCCTCCACCGATGGCTCTTCCGGACAGTAGATCTCCCAGAGGACCTGGCCGATCGCATAGGCCTTGTCATTGTCGAGGGAATCCTCCGGTATCCGGGAATAGAAGAGGTCCTTGATGAGGTCATTTTTTGACGCAACCTTCTTCGCTGTATCGATGAATATCTCACGTGATATTTCCACTCCGATATCTTCAAGGAGTCCCAGTAGTTCATTCTCTGACATTTCCTGGTAGGATCTTCTATCGAAGAGGGCCTTGTCCTTTTCGTAATTTTCCTTGGCCCTTTTCATCACGCCGAGTTTCATCAACTGCCTGGTATCTTCACTGTCAATATTTTCCATCTTATCCCTTGCTATGGTATAGTTCGGGTTGAGTGCGACAGATGCTTTGAGACATGCATGTCCGAGGTCCGGTCTTCCTCCGAGGAGATGGGCAATGGAGGCATTGAAGTATATCCTGAAAATGTCACGGGAAGCAGTAGGCCCATCAAGCAGTTTTTCGAAAACCTTGATGAACTCGTCAGAGGATTCCATAAACCTGTTGGAATAGAGCTTGTTCAGGGCCCTGGAATAGTGATCGGTCCATTCATCCGGAGGAAACCGGGTTCGGGAGATCTCGATCAATCCCTCCCTGTTGGTCTTTTCCCCGTGAGGCTCCCTGTAATTTACGGAATTGTAAAGATCGATCAGGGATCCGGTGAAATCGTTCAGTGCTTTTTTGTTGAACATCTTCTCATTTCTGAACATCCCGGAGAGTATTCCGAGTGTACCGTCGATCCCGAGACCAAGCCCATCATCGATATCGAGCCAGAAAGAAACACGTTCGGCATCGATACAATCATCCAGACCTGCATCTTCAAGGGTTTTCTGCATTCTTTCAAGGGCGCTCTTCTTGTCCACGATATCAAGCATACGACATACCTCGGACCCCTATTGCATAGGTTGCATAAAACCTTCATTCATGACAAAGGTCTTTTGATCATTTCTGAGAAAAAATATCGTCAAGGGTCCTGTTCGTGCCTCTCTGTTTCACATGGAAGAACGGTTCAATACTCTCACGTATCTCCCTGGGAACAAAGGCAACTTTGTAATTTCTCCGCTCGATCTTCATTCTTCCAATGAAGATCAGTCCTTTCTGTCTTAGCTCTCCCATGGGTGTCCTGCTCTTTTTTTCCTGGAAATAGGTGGTATCGTCCTTGATATCCCCGAGCAACATCATTTTGGCATATCCGCCCCTCTCCATACACATACCCAGAATTTCCTTTGCCTCCGGGGAGAGTTTCGATAGGATCGAATCCGTATCCTTCGTGATCTTTTCCAGTATGGCTTCGATCTTGTCCTTCTTCAGCCTCTTTTTTATGCGGTAGGTCCTGCTTATGCGATCGACCCAGTTGGCCGGATATTTCTTCATGATGGTTTTGAATGAAGTACTGGGCCGAAACGGCATTTCCTCGAGATTCTTTAGGAAGTTGCCCAGGATAGATTCCATGAAAGCATCCATGCCCGATTCCAAGGGTGAATCCGAGACGGTAATTATTCCGGTGAACCGGTAATGGTCACCGAAGGGGTGTATCCGTCCTCTTATCATGGAGCCTTTGGATATCGGAGGTCCTTCTGCACCCCTCATTACCCTGTGATCGATCCCGGATTTTATATCCTTGACATCGAGATAGCGGTCATTGACGGATATCACACGGAATTGGGACCTTATCATATGCTTTATCTGCAGGATATTGTTTTTCATTCTGTCATCGATATCTTTCGAAACGTGTGCAAATTCTTCGGCGATGGTGACCCCATTTTCCGTGAATGGAAGTTCATAGATCACCTGGCACATGAAGTCCTTGTACCTGGGCTCGCCAGGGGGAAGAAGGGAAACAGGATTCTGTTGATCGTGTCTTTCCCAAAGTGATTCAAGGAGCTGTCCGTAATTCTCCATTGCATGATCGTAGATCGCCTGGAAAACCTCATCCTCGGTGAGCATTACCTCCTCCATCCGCCCCAATCATAAAAAGATTTCTCGATGGTTCATCCATGAGCACTTCTTCTTTCCATTCTATTCTATTGGAGAGGTCCTTGTTCATGAATCTGCTCTCCTGAACTTGTTGAGATATCTCTTCCATTCCCTGGTATTTTCAAGGTCTTCTTTGAACATCTGTTGATCATCTTCACCGAGGGTCTCTCTATAATTTAGGTTCACAAACTTGGTCTGTGCCTGATCATACGGTCTAAACTTCATACCATCCCTCTGATGGGTTTCTGTATGCATTATAATGATAAAAAGATATTGTACAATAGCCCATAAATGCTCATTTAATGATCTTTGAAGGTCATTTCAAAGGACTTTTTCTCTTCCGATATCTCCATTTTGACAATTGTGGGTCAGCCTCAATTATGCTAAACAATGCTATAATAATACCAATAACAACAAGGTATATGGTTAGCCCTATCGGTTGCCGACCATCTCTATACTAATTTGCAATGCAATTGCCGACTGTTTAAATACCTATCAGCAATACCTTTGCAAACCATTTAAATACCTATTTGTAATGTCACCATCATGGACGGACAGAATCCCTGGTGGAGGGGTGAAGAGGACCCTCACCTTGAACAATGGAAAAACTCTTCCATCAAATGGGTTCCGACACTTCTCGAAGACCTGTCCACTGACGGTTTTGCGCTTCACTTCATGATAGGTCCGAGACAGGTGGGGAAAACAACCATGGTCAAATTGCTCGTGCAAAGAGAGCTTAAGCATAGGGATCCTCGTTCGATATTCTACTATTCATGTGATGAACTTGTCAACCATTCGGAACTGGGAGAGGTCCTGGATTCATACTTATCCATGAAAGATGAGATCGGAATAGAAAGTTCCCTGATACTGCTTGATGAGATAACATTCGTTGATGGTTGGTGGAGAGCGGTCAAAGCAAGGATAGACCGGGGTATTTTCAGGAATGATACCCTGATCGTCACCGGTTCAGCTTCCATGGAACTGCTTGACCATGTCGATACTTTTCCGGGAAGAAGGGGTAAGGGAAAGGATCTTTTCATGCATCCCCTCTCTTTTTCGGAATACTGCAGACTGATCGGTAATGTGGATGTTGCCACCGGCGGGATCGGAGAGCTGAAGGGAAATGCTGCAAGGAACAGGATACACGCGGAGCATCTGGAGACGCTCTGGAAAAGATATCTGATCACCGGAGGGTTTCCCCGGCCCATTATCGACCATTATTCGGTTGGAAAGGTATCCGAGATAACGAAGAGGACCTTCATTGACTGGTTGAAGGGGGACTGGGCAAAAGCAGGGAACAGTGATTCGTACATGAAGGAGGTCATAAGATACATCTTCAGGGCTAGGGGGACCCCGGTCAGCTGGAACTCGATCTCCTCCGAGACATCGATGAATTCACCGCATACCACAAGGAAATACGTGGAGGTACTTCGGGATATATTTGCAGTGAACACTCTTGACCTCATCTCGGCGGATGGAAGGATCAACTACAGGAAGAACAGAAAGATCCATATCTCGGACCCGTTCGTATACAATGTGCTTTCCGGGTATGTCAACGAGAAGGTCGATGATGGCTGGCTTGTGGAGGGAGCTGCCGCATCCTTACTGGGAAGGGGCAGGGAGGCCTGTTATTTCAAGAATGGAACGGAGTCCGATGTCGTTGTTCTTGATGACGGAAAACAGATAGGTTTCGAGATTAAGAAGGGCATAAGATCATGGAGGAGACCCTGGCATCTGAAGGAAGCCTATCTTCTGGACAGGGAGAACATCCACCTCTACATGGCATCGATATGATAAACCATGTTCTATTCGTTATGAACAGATCATTGGAGCCCTGTGCAGAGCGGGCATTTCTGAAGGGTTCGTTCCCGAAAAAACGTAGGGATCCATGTCCGAAGGTTAAACATTATCAAGCGGGCCCGCGGGGATCTTGAGATCCCACCCACGGGAAGGGTGAACGACATACCCGATCCGGGGCACAAAGACGGAACTTTTAAGAGGCGCCCCCTTCGGGTCCTGAATTGGTTTATGCGGGGGACTATCACGGGATATGGAAAGATACATCTCCAAGTTCTCCGATGGTGGAGCGGGGAATATCATGATGGAAGACTGTTGCGGCGATGTGTCCTTTGAATGTGACTGCAGCAATATACCGGAGAACAGAATGTGTGTGATGACAAATCCTCCTTTCAAGTTCGATATCGAGAAGGTCAAGGACCTGACCAACGATCCGAAATATATCTGCCGATGCTGCGGAAGGACCGCAAATGAAAGGGAGAACCTCTGCGGTCCCACGGACCTCAGGTGAGGATATGAGATCCATCGTTGCCTTTTCCTCAAAGACTGGGAACACCGAGAGATATGCAAGATGGACCGCCAAGGAACTTGGAACCAAAGCGGTTCCGGTAAACAAGATCAAGGTCAAGGACCTGAAAGATTATGATATGGTCATCTAAGGGGGAGAATATATGACGAGAGGATCAACGGCATCAAATTCATCAAGAAGGACCTGAAAAAACTCCGGGGTAAGAGGATCGTTGTCTTTGCGAACGGTCTCTCACCGGATGAAAAGGATCATATCGATAAGATGAAAGAGAAGAACTTCACTCAAGATGAACTGGAACAGATCGAGTTCTTCTATATGAGAGGGGCCTTCGACATGAATAAGCTCCTTTTCAAGGAAAAGATGGCGATGACCATGGTCAAGAAGATGATGAAGGACGGAGAGGACCTCAAAGAGGATGTTCCTTGATGCCCTCAACGAACTATTGTTATCATGTAAAGAAAGAACATGATCAGCATTCTTGTGATCGTGATCATCATTCTATCTTTGGGGGCAACACTTACAGGTATGATCCCATGTCTTGGGTCTGCACACCAGAGGGATTCGAAGGGCGTTTCGCCCGTGAATATTCATTTTCAAAATTGTTATAGAGTAAAGTGGATACATAAATCTACATATGGGGATTATGATATTACTTTACTATGGATTCAAAGACCGCTGTCCTATCGGTTATTGCGATCAAACCTCAATCGATGGGGGATTTATTGAATAGACTGCCCTTTGCTCCATCCACTATCTACGAAGCGGTAAGAAACCTTGAAGAGGAAGATATGGTAAGAAGAGAGGATGATCTCGTCCTTGTAGCAAATGGTTTCAAAGCAAAAAAGATCGCCGATATCCATATCCTGGCGCTCAGTCATGGTATCGATCCGGATTTCATTTTCAAGGAAAGTACAATTACTATCTGGAAGACACTTGAAGTGGAACGCACTTATGAAGATGTGAAGGACCTTACCGGGTATTCTCTTGTTACGGTTAAGAACATCATTTCCTACCTCGAGGAAAAAGGTCTTGTAAAATTCTGTAAAAGGAAACCTGTTATCGCTGTAAGAAAGGATGATCATCCGATCAACAAGGAACTAAAGATGCTCCTTTCCAAACAAGGAACTGGTGAGACATATCACTATCCTGGAACTATCCCATTCAAAGAGAATCTTGTGACACCGGATGAACTCCAAAAGATTCTTTTTGATAAGATCGAGGAGGGCATATCGGTCAAGGATACAGGTTTTCTCGTAAAAGATAAAGAAGGGACCATTTCGATCCTGGAAAGTACTGATAAGATTCCATCCCTGGAGGAATTGTTCTTAAAAAAACTCTTGACGACAGAAGGCGCTGAGGACCTATGTATTAAGATCCTTAAGAGAAGTGGATTTGATCTTGAAAAACTTCTTGAGTTATCAGTTGAAAGAAAAATGGCTTCTATTGTGGGATGTTATCTTGATATCTTGGACGATCTTGATGAGGAGATAGTATCGGATGAGATCATCGAGGAATTCCTTGAACCTTCAAGGAAGGAAAAGAAAAGAACATTCCTTAAACAGGAGAGATCATTCGGTAAAAGCGGATGGGAGAAAAAGTATGAGAGGAAATGGAATGTTGATCTATATCTTGACCTTGATGCTATCAGACACGGAGTGAGATCAGCATGAACCTTGAGCAGTTTCCAGCAGACATCAAGAACGATATCGAGGACCAAAGCTTATCCCTTCTCGACAGGATCAAGGATAGGATTGTCGTGATCGGCGGATGGGCGGTCAGGGCACATCTTGGTGAGGACCATCATAGATACACACTTGATGTCGATGGAGTGACGGCTGAAAAGGATATGGAGGTTATTCGAGAAGAGATGGAGGGATATGGTTTCAAGGCTCATCACCCGGAATGGGGGGTCCAGTTCCTGAAGAAGTATGAACCGAATGTCACCATCTCTGAAGCATTCAGAGAGGAGGTCGATAGGATCCAGATCAGGATCGAGATATCCGAGCCGAGGATCACGGAACACAGCACCCATCATTTCTTCGAATTCAGCTTGAGTGACTTCGAGATCAAAGGAATTCCATTTCACGATGGAAGGGGAGAAGTAATGGTGAAGGTGCCACCGATCGAACACATGGCAGCAGTAAAATTAGGTTTGCCGGTTGATTACAAGAACAATCATGACCTTGATATCCCTCATCATTTCATGCTGAGGGATGGAAAAAGAAGCCACCAGAGGGATTCGAACCCCCGACCTGCTGATTACAAGTCAGCCGCTCAACCAGCTAAGCTATGGTGGCATTTTTTTGTGGATAATGTATTTTCCTTATTAACCATTTGGGAAGCACGCCGTCTCGATGAGTATGGGCCTATT
>JAWOCK010000099.1:0-9197 GCA_046483845.1 Thermoplasmatota archaeon
CTTCGAGGAGATGCTGGATACATGCTTCGATCAGATACGCCATTTCTCCGAAGGGAACCCACCGGTCATCCTGCGGCTCATGGGATCGCTTCACAAGGTCCACCAATGTGTGGAGGACCCCGAGCCGAAGGAAGCATTGAGAAAGCATGCGAGAATGGTCCTGAGCGTAGCCAAGAGGTCCATCAAGGAAGAGAACGACCTGGAGAAGGTGAGGAAGAAAAGCCGGGAGATACTTTTCGAAAGCTGAGTGGACCGGTTCGCTCCGATCAACAATGAGCATTCCGTCCGGGAAGGGTAAATCTTGATATTACAAAATATTCCATTCACACCGGGATGAACATGGAATTTCCGGATTGGTTGAACAGGGACGAGTACCCCTTCAGCTCGCACTATTACAGAACGCCCGTAGGAAGGATGCACTACATCGACGAGGGGGAGGGACCTCCCGTCGTCTTCTTCCACGGGAATCCCTCATGGTCCTTCCAGTTCAGGAACATCATCAAGGACCTCCCCAGGGACCACCGATGCATAGCACCTGACCTCATCGGTTTCGGGCTTTCGGACAAGCCCCCCAAATGGACCTATCTCCCTGAGGACCATGCGAGATACATCGAAGAGTTCCTCGAGTCTCTCGACCTGAAAGATATCACCATCGTTGTCGGCGATTGGGAATGACCTATTGGCCTCTCCTATGCCATAGGTCACTCCGACAGGATGATGAACCTGATCATTACCAACACCTGGCTGTGGTCGGTGAAGAAGATCCTCTACTATCAGGCATTCTCCAGATTCGCCGGAGGTCCGATAGGAAGGTTCCTCATAAGAAAGAGGAACTTCTTTGCCAGGGATATCGTGAAGGCGGTCTTCGGGGACAAGAAGAAGCTCACCGACGAGGTCCACCGACATATCCTGAAGCCTCTGGAAAAGAAGGACGAGAGAAAAGGGGCCTGGGTATTTCCCAACAGGATAATAGGGTCCTCAAGATCCATTTCATCCACCAGAGAGGACATTCTCCCGAGACATTGACATACTTCTCATTGTATGTCACTTCGAGAAATGAAACCTCCACTCCGGAAAGTGAATAACTCTCTCCAACATCTTTTCTATGGTCGTTCAACAACATCAAGATCAACGAAGGGGTCCTGCCCGTATTTTCAGCAAAGCCACACCAAGCTTCTGAACCGCGGGGCCCCTTCTAGTTCTCAATATTACTACAATGGTTAGAGATGGTAGGATAATATGGACCATATTGATATTGGATTTATCGGACTGGGAAAACATGGCAAGAGATACCTCAACCACATTCTGAATGAGGACGTTTCCGGGATCAATGTGGGAGCAGTATCAAAGAGGACCCCTTTCCATGATCATTTGGGTCATGGGATCAGGACCCATGTGGATGACAATGACTCGATATTCGATGACGGATCCATAGATGCGATAATTGTTCTGACCCCAACAGGGACCCACAGTGACCTCGCCATCGAAGCGATGGAAAACGGGAAGCATGTACTCGTGGAAAAGCCAATGGCTTCCACTGCTTCGGACTGCAGGGATATGATCGATACTGCCAACAAAAATAATGTGAAACTGATGGTTTCCCAGACATTGAGGTACAATCCCACTGTACTCAGAATGAAGGAGATCTGGAAGGACCTTGATGATGCAAAAAAGATATCAATGGAACAGCATCTGGAGCCTCCCGATAGGGATTGGTTGTATGATCCTGACCTTGCTGGCGGCGGGGTTCTGCTCAATACTGGGGTCCACGTTTTCGATACCATCCGGTTCATCACGGGATCAAGCATCAATATGAAGGACTCTTTCATCTCGCACATACGAAACAAAAAGCTGGATGATCTGGCATTCGGTCATTTCAAACTGGATAATCAAATAAAAGGATCCTTTTCCCTGGCAAGGTATCATGATGCGAGAAGACGAGAAATTACGGTCCATACGGATAAAAGGAAAATATTTGCAGATGCAATGAGGGAGTATATACTGGATAACATGGAGTATAGTAAGGCAAAAGGAGAAAAGAGAACGATAATACCGCTTCTCGAGGACTTCAGGAATTGTATACTGAACGATTCTGATGCTCCAATATCAGGTTATGAAGGTATGGAAGCGGTGAAAGTCTGTGAAATGGCTTATGGGATATCAAAAAAGGTGTAGATGATGAAAATACTGGTGACCGGAGCTGCGGGGTTCATAGGATCCCATCTGGCAAAACATCTTCTGGAGAGGGGAGATGAAGTTGTCGGGTACGACAATGTGAACGATTACTATGATCCCAAGATAAAATGGGATCGCGTTGACAGACTGAAAGAATACGATGATTTCAGGTTTGTCCATGGGGGTCTGGAGGACAAGGACATACTGAATAAAACCTTCGAGGAACATGACTTCGACAAGGTGGTGAACCTTGCTGCCCAGGCTGGAGTAAGATATTCCATCGAGCACCCGGATGCGTATGTTAATTCGAATCTTGTGGGCTTCCTCAACATCCTCGAGGCCTGCAGACACAACGGAAACATCGATCTCGTTTATGCTTCTTCATCATCGGTATACGGGGGAAATACAAAGATCCCGTTCTCTGCGGATGACAGGGTGGACAATCCGATCTCTTTGTATGCTGCAACAAAGAAATCAAATGAGCTGATGGCACATGTCTACTCACATTTGTTCGAATTGAACACCACCGGCCTGAGGTTCTTCACGGTGTATGGACCCTGGGGAAGACCCGATATGGCCCTTTTCAAGTTCACGGATTTAATCGTGAAAGGCAAACCTATCGACGTCTACAACTTCGGAAGGATGGAGCGCGATTTCACCTACATAGATGATATTGTCGCCGGCGTCACAGCCTGCATTGACAAGCCGTTCAGGTACGAGGTGTTCAATCTTGGAAATAACAATCCGGAGAACCTGGAATATTTCATCTCCCTAATCGAGGAAAATCTTGGAATGAAGGCGGAGAAGAACTATCTTCCCATGCAGCCCGGCGATGTCCCAAAAACCTATGCTGATATCGATAAGAGCAAGGAGATGCTGGGTTACGAGCCAAAGACATCCCTTGCTGATGGGGTGAAGAAGTTTATAAATTGGTATAAAGAATATTATAATCTTGTATGATGGGATATCGGTCCCATCTTCCATAAGGTACATTTCACATAAGCCTGGTGATCTTGGCATTACTGATGAACGGATATTCAATGAGCTTTCCAAGATCCGTGTTGGATCGGTAGCTCATGATGATCCGAAAGAACATCAGATCTTGGTAGAAGATATAACTCCGAGGCACGTATCTTCTCGAAGCTGGACCTTGGAAGATATTTGGAACATAATAATTTTTGGTTGTCCCTACGTTTTCATCGCTAGCCAGTCATCGTCTTTAAACAAAATCTCTTAAAGTCAGGTTTGAGGAGAAGCTTCGATAGATCTGTATATAATCCTGTACTTATTTATATCTGATTTCCAAATACTGTTATATTTACCTGGACCATATTGAAAAGTATGCAAACGAATCGAGAGAAACAAAAATCGACACATTTCGAGAACAAAGGTCTGGTCGGAAACCGCCGAGTTACCTATGCAAGGTCGGCATCCATCGCTGGAGCGAGGTTTCAAAAGAGAGCAGATATTACCCGGTATTGGTCTGCGACCCTCATTTCTATGATCATTGTTTTGATGATCGGTGTTTTTAGCTTCTATGCGACAATTCCAGCCAAAGCAGCCGGTCCGACACCAGTGGATCTTGGAACCGCCGACGATTTCGTGATCCTATCAAAATCAGGGATATCAACCACGGGAACCACCTCGATTACCGGTGATATTGGAGTTAGTCCGGCCGCTGCGACATTCATAACAGGATTTGACCTAATAATTGATCCGTCGAATGAGTTTTCGACCTCATCCATGGTCACAGGTAGAGTATATGCCGCCGACTATACCCCACCAACTCCATCGAAGATGACGACGGCCGTAAGCGACATGGAAACCGCATACGCTGACGCAAATGGACGGACCTCACCTGATCATACCGAACTGGGCGCAGGAGATATTACTTCGATGACCCTCTCGCCTGGTCTTTACAAGTGGGGTACCGGGGTCCTCATATCTGCCGGGGGAGTCACGATCTCGGGCAGCGAAAACGATGTCTGGATCTTTCAGATAGCGCAAGACCTTACCGTGGCCGACGGTGCCATTGTTACTCTCAGCGGTGGTGCACAGCCATCCAATATCTTCTGGCAGGTTGCCGGTGAAGTCGCCATCGGAACGACGGCGCAGATGAAAGGGAATATTTTGTGCCAAACACAGATCGTGATGAATACCGGCGCAACGCTGAATGGCAGAGTGTTATCACAGACAGCGGTTATATTGGATGCCAATAGCATTACAGCACCCACGGCAGCATCTTCCGCTGGCAATTCCACCCCGGGCTTCGAGACAGTAACTATCTTTGTAGCGGTCTTTATCGGTATCGTTGCTCTTAAGCGCAGAAAATAGGACCGAAGGTCAAGACGAATCGGGGAGCCTGCTCGGCATTGTGAAAGGTAGCAATTTCAATCCCATCCGTTTTCACGAAGGGTGGGCGGGTGGGATCATTCTCGTATTCGGCAGGTCCACCTGAAGAAGGATGTACATCCGTATTGGTTCAACTTCCACGAATCATCCCGCAATTATCCACTCACGATGTTCTCATGATATGAGTTAACACAGCACCGGGTAGGATGATCTCAGAGGGTTATGTCAATTGAACAGGAAGTTGTCCTTCTCGAACAATCTCTCGATCTCCAGGTTCTCCTCAAGGTAGTTGACTATCCTCTTGAGGTGCTCCTTTTCGATGTTCCCCCTTATGTCTATCCTGATATCATGGGTGAAACTTGAATGGGACCGATTTACCGTGACGAAAGCCTCGGCTTCTCTGCTCGTCCCCTCAATGACCCTTGCATTGGCGGAATCGATCTTCTTTCCCTTCAAACGCAGTTCGCCAATATCTTCCAGTACCTTTTTGAGATCGTATTCCGTTTCCGGATGTTCGTAAACCAGCTCCTCGTTGATCTTGAGCTCGGCCAGGTTCTTGAAAAACGCCTCCGAGAGTGCTCTCAATACCTTCTCGGTGACCGAGAACACCTCGAAGTCATTATCCTTCGGATGCAGACCCAGAACGGACATGAACGCTTCGATGAGGTTCTCGTCCTTGTCCAGGTCCTTCGCGATCAGGTCGATGTATATGGACAGGTCCCCGACCTCCGTGGATGAGCGACGATGCTTCTTGATCCTCATCTCATGAAGGGTCGTAGGATACTCCGATGATGGGAAAATACCGGGGTACAAGCCCTCGATCCTTGCGGAATGCTTATCCGATTCACCGGAAACGGACCTTGTATCCCGGTTCACACCATCTGGTTTGGATTGTGACATGATTTCCTCATAGGTGATATGTTCTTATAAAACCTGCCCTACCCCTGAATGGGACATCTACTTATGACCGTGGTTGTGATCGTGGTCTTGTTGTTCAGTGAGGTCAATGGATGACCTGCATCCATCTGACAAGGAAGTGTATAACGATCCTTCCAACAAACTTTACTCTTGTACAGTTAATGTCACACTTTATTCTATCCAGTGTACCGGAAAACAATGGTCGCAAACCGCTTTCACAACTCCGGAACCCGATCCCGAGCAATGTCATATGACCGTGTAACGAGCAAAGTTGTTCTCAAACTTTGATCGGGATCGAATATTGCTTCTTTCATGGAATCTTTTTCCCTTCGCGGGAGCCCGCTTGGGAGCACTATTTCAAGGAAAAAGGCCCCTTCTTGACCCAAACAGGGGCCCCACGGCGTGACCTGATCGGTCCGGTGAGGGGGTCCCATGTCAAAACTTGTTCCCAACTCACCCTCAAAATCATCCATTCCACTTTTCTTTTGATAAGCACCTTCCCCTTTGCTCATGATAAGGATCCTCCTTATCGAGTAAAATAACCTTTTCTCCGTATCTACCATGAAGAGAACCCATAAGATTCACCGTGCAGCAAAATTTATATCTATGGTCATATCATAATTGTCAATACAGGATGGATATAAAATGAAAGGTCCTGACCCGGGAGCATTGAAAAAGGTGATAAGGAACAGGTTGTTGAAGAACGGAATTCGAAAAGCATCCCTGTTCGGATCACTACATTCTGGTAATTTCGGGGAGAACAGCGATATCGATATAATGATAGAGGCAAGAGAGAACATGAGCCTATTGGACCTGGCCAGATTGAAACGGGAATTGGAAGAGATCTCGGGTTTCAACGTGGATCTCATCACCTACGGATCGATAGACCCGAGATACCGCAAGAGGTTCATGAACAACTCAGAGGACCTGATATGAAAAAGGATCCGAAGATGTTCCTTCAGCATATAATTGACTCAATAGAACTTATAGAAGATTATACAAGGAACAAGGACCTGGAGGATTTCCTTGATGATAAACAGTTGCAGGATTCGGTAACCAGAAGGATAGAGATCATCGGTGAAGCCGTCAAGAATCTGGATCATGATATAAGAGAGGAATATCCTGATGTACCATGGAAGGATATTGCCGGTATGAGGGATGTGATCATTCATGGGTATTTCGGTGTGGAACCGATTATTGTCTGGAGGGTAAAAGAGAACGATCTACCTGATCTAAAGCTCAAAATAGAGAGAATATTAGCTGAAATGGAAAGCTCCAGACCTTCAGTGCATCATTATAATGATGATAAAAATAATGAAAGATAGGATTAGATACCCTCACATATCGTTGTAGGGGAAGCTTTTCAAAGTATAAAGAGGAAGGAAATAGCGGAGAGATTATCCTTTATAATAAGGTCTCGACATGCACCACCCATCCCGAGACCCACCCACTACAATAAACCCCCATAATACCCCAATAGATACCAGAAGGATCTCCCTATCCAAAAAACACCCACGACCCGTAACGAGACCCATTTCGCCGCAGGTCGAGACCTGAAGCGATCGATCTTCTCCCTTCGGGGAGCCTGTTCGGCATTGTGAAACGGGAGCATTTACTCATTCCATCCGTTTTTCAAAAGGTTGGGGAGGAATTCTATTCTATTCGGCAGGTCCACCCGAAAAAGGGTGAACATCGGTATCCGTGGTTTACCAGAACACACATTCACCGATGATCCCAATTACGGTTTTTATCATAATTCGGCACTTTCTCGTTCGGGATCGATATTTTCCCACCCTCACAAAAATGTCAACACTTGTCTTTGGTCCGCATTATCATTAATGACATGTAACGATAGTTAGATATATGTAACATACATTCATTTCATCCATGAAAGAGGACCAAGACCTGTTACGTGATAATGCCACCGTGAAGGTGCTCGAGTGGTTCTCGAGGAACGCCTCCAAAAAGATCTACGTGAATGAACTCTCAAGGACCGTCCAACTGAGCAATGCATCCTGCTCCCGAATCCTCAAAATCCTTGAAGTGAAGGGCTTTCTGGAAAAAGAAGAGATGGGAAGAGCGCATTATTATCGGATGAAGGACAATTTCGCCACCAGGGAGACGAAGAGGTTCTTTCTGATCCTCAGACTGCATGAATCGGGGTTGATAGATCATCTTGCCAGTATGCATCCTTCATTGACGAATCTCGTTCTTTACGGTAGCTGTGCGACCGGAGAATTCGATGAGAACAGTGATATCGACATCCTTGCGATCACAAACTCAAGGATCAAGCGGGACATCGAACCCTTTCAGGAATTCCTCGAAAAGAGAATAGAGATAACATCGATGAACATCGGAAAGTGGATATCCATGAAGGAAAGCAATGACGGTTTCTATCAGGAGGTCAAAAGGGACGGGATCTTGCTCTTTGGAGGTGATCTTCCATGAAGATGGAGGATTGTATAAGGAAAGGCCTTCTAAGACCCCACCGATTCCCTGATGAGACGATAAAAAAGGAGATGGAAAATGCAAAAAGACATCTTGAGAACTCCGAAAGGAACTACGAGTTCGATATGATGGATGTTTCGATAGTCTCCTAGTATACGTCAATGTTCCATGCTGCCAGAGCCCTTCTTTTCATAGAAGGCTATAAAGAGAGGAGCCATGTATGTCTTGCAGCGTTCCTGAGGGAGAGATATCCGGAATTGAAGGAATATGCCGATGTTTTCGATATATACAGGAAGAACAGGCATGAGAGCCTCTATGGAATAGATTACGAACCATTGGAGAACGACGCGAAAGCAGGGATCGATTTTGCAAAAAGGTTTATTGAAACATTAGGAAAGATGATCGAGGATCAAATGATGATGGATGATCTCGAGAAGAACATAGAATAATGCGGAAAGATGCCGAAAGAATGTTGAAGGATAAAACCTTAATATGCAATAATGGTATTATCTCCTGTGCAGGCCTGGTATGATAATATGTAAACCCCGTACGAAAGAAACCAGGTTATTATAAAAATTATTTTCATACAACGTTGTTCGTGTACAAACCCCGTCACATATATGATAAGCCAGTATTATGAAAAATGAGATCTCCCTACCGCTTTCACAACTCCGGAACCCGATCCCGAGCAATGTCATATCACCGTGTAACGAGCAAAGTTGTTCTCAAACTTTGATCGGGATCGAATATTGCTTCTTTCATGGAATCTTTTTCCCTTCGCGGGAGCCCGCTTGGGAGCACTATTTCAAGGAAAAAGGCCCCTTCTTGACCCAAACAGGGGCCCCACGGCGTGACCTGATCGGTCCGGTGAGGGGGCCCCACGTCCCGGTCCTATCTCCAGAAATTTCCACCACGAGGATCGCAAGGAACAAGGATGGACAGGGGTTCGATGAAAATAGAGAATCGTCGGTTGAAGGAGGCACAGTGGCGGGAGTTGACAGAGAAGAGCTTGAAAAGCGGAGATCAGAGTCCGTTATAGGTCCGGAGAATTATCTGGATATATCGGAAAAAGAGAAAAGAAAGAAGCTTAAGGATGGAAAAGGAAATTAAGATCCCAATATACATCATTCGGATCATACAATAATTCACTGTCCATAGTATATCAATAGGGACCCGGGAGACCGAAGTGGTCTCCGTCGATAGTTTTATTCAACTGCCACACCAGTAGTGTTCGAGATGGAGGGGCTGGAGCTTATTGAGAAAAAGCTTTCAAGGTCCCTGAAGAGAGTAATATTTCACATCTT
>JAWOCK010000014.1:0-26256 GCA_046483845.1 Thermoplasmatota archaeon
ACAAGAGATCTACAAGTAGCTCTCGGGAACCCGTAATCGTCTTCCAGAGTGTGGAATAATCTCTGTTGAGCTGTCCTGACCCATGGTCCTTTGTAGACAAGGTCTTCATCGTCTTTTTCTCTCATGGCCGATCCCGTTCCCTGAAGGTATCCAGGGTACATTACTGTGGTGGCCATTTGTCCTAAACGTAATACAATTGTCTTTGTGGTATAATATGAACTTGTCAAGGTAGATCCTAATTGCAGAGATCCTGTTTCGAAGAAGCTGGTCCCGAAAGCTGTGGTGGACCAGTAATTGAGATGATTGCATTTTCTCCGAATAAAACCGCCATTGAGAGACCTGAGCTATTGCAGTATCCCTTTCTTCCCCTTCGGGAACACGAACCCGAGGACGAAGAGTATCGGAAACACTATGAAAGCGATATAGACGATGGCCTTCCCCGATGCGGGATAGTCCCAGTACCTGGTGATCCAGTATATCAGTCCCAGAATCATAAGGAAAAGTATACCGGTAATGATATACCGGTATGTTCTCTGCCTGTCATGGGGCCAGTCCTTCCTGCCCCTTGGATACTTCATTCCCAGGTATCCAAGGACCAGGATACCTATGACAACCAGGACAAGTGTTGCGGTGACTATGAGGTCTGCCAATCAGCTCTCCTCCTCCCAGTCACCGGTTTCCTCGATCTCGTGATCGATCTCTTCAAGGTCCCTGATCCTTTCCTTGCCCTTTCCGGGTCCCTGGCTCTTTGCGTCCACCTCCGCACCCCGACCCTCTTCATCGCTCTCTGTCCGTTCCTTTTTTGGGCCTTTCTTCTTCCTCTCGAACTCCCTTCTCATCTTGTCGTACATCTTTATCATCTTGGAGCTTATGGAAGGTTTGATCTCGTCCAAGACCTCCTGCATATACTCCATTTTGATGGGTTGGGGTTTACCGGTCTCCAGAGCCTTTTCAAGTCCCAAGGACGATGCTTCCCTGACCAGGTTCGCCAGGTCCGCACCGGAGAAAGCTTTGGTCCTCCTTGCCAGCTTTGAAACATCGATGTCATCGGACGCATACTTGCCCTTGAGATGGACCTTGATTATCTCCTCCCTGGAACTCTTGTCCGGAGGCGGTACATACATCACCTTGTCGAACCTTCCAGGCCTCATGAGGGCAGGGTCCACGAGGTTCGGCATGTTCGTGGTCGCCACAATTATTATTCCCTCCGCCTCGTCCATTCCGTCCATCTCGGAAAGCATGATGGAAAGCACCCTGGGCGTCACATCGTCGGTGGAATAGAAGTCCCTCCTCTTGGCAATGGCATCTATCTCGTCCAGGAACAGAATGCACGGGCTCCTCGCTCTGGCCTCCTCGAAGAGACCGGCGATGAGACCCTCTGATTCACCGTACCATTTCGACATGACATCGGAACACTTGATCCCTATCATGTCAACGTTGAGGTCGGATGCCACCGCTCTCAACATCAGGGTCTTTCCACAGCCCGGGGGCCCGAACAGCAGAACGCCCTTCGATGGTTTGACACCATACTTCTTGGCCATCTCCGGTTCCAGGAGCGGGACCATGAGAGCGTTCTTGACCTCCCGCTTTACGTTCTCCAGGCCTCCTATGTCCTCGAAGGAGGCCTTCCTGAACCCTACCATCTCCGAGATCTTCTTCCCCACGTCGGAGGATACCATCTCTTCTGCACCATATTCCTGGGGAAGTGCCTCCTCACCCAGTTTCCTGATGCCGAATGGAATAAGTGATGCCGGCAAGACCGCTATCATACCCAGTATCAGCCACACGGAGAGCTCCAGATCAGCCCATATTACCGATATGATCCCGAAAACGAGCAGTATGCCTGCCGGGACCAGCATGAGGCCTATGGTCTTCGGATCCTTTTTGAGAGCCGCATCCTCGGAGAGGAGGTGCCTGAATACCAGGTATCCTGCCAGCATTGCCGCTCCCCAGCCTACTATACCGAACAGCGGTATCAATGATCCCATGGTGCTGGAGAGCACCGTGGAGATGATGTCCATGTCGACGTATGAAAGGTCCCCTATGGCGTTGGCGACATTCACGGGAGCCCAATCGGAGGGAATACCTTTATGGAACTGGACAAAGCTCTTATCGTGTTCGGGAGAGGCCAGAAGGGAGAACCACTGGAATGTGCCTGACGGGGCGATCACCAGTAGGAAAAGGCTCGTTGTGATCCACACCACGGTCCCCAGGAACAGGGAGAAGGCCACGGCCGCTATGATGGGGACGGCAAAGCCAACGCCGTATCCCGCGGCGAACACGGTCAGGAGGCTGAGGTAGGCATACTTCCAGTCGAAGAAACCGCCGACCATGACCACCAGCGAAAAGACCAGGAAGACCCAGCCCATCTCGGTGGACTGATAGGAAGCCGCCGCGGTGACCAGAACGGCAATTACCAACATTGAGATGTAAGGGAACCTCCAGGCGATGCCGGTGAGGAATCCGGCCAGTATCAGGACCATCCACCAGGGGTAGAAGGGAGCCCAGAAAAGACCCAATAGAGAAAGGAGAAGCACTGCCCCGCTCCTGATCAGCTTTTCCTTCAGTTCGTTGTCCATCAGGACCCTCTCGGGCAGGGTCTCCTTCACCTCTTCCTTCTTCCTCCTTGCCTTTTTCTTTTCGTTCATCGACCTTCTTACCTCATCTATACCGGACGCTCCCCAGAACGAAAGGGCAGTGAATCCCGTGATCATCACCAGACCGACGATCTCGAAGAGGAAGGGTCTCTTTTCCTCCTCACGGGATACCTGATAGGTCTTCTTGTTGATCTCGAACTCGAAGGAGAAGGTACCCCCCTCCGTGGAGACGTCGAAGGTCTCTTTGAACTCCTCACCGTTCACGCTGTAGGCCACCTCAATGGAATATTCTCCTTCGTATACTGAAACATTGGTGAACGCAACCCCGTTCACGGCCTCCATCTGGTATTCATAACTGCTGTTGGAAATGGTCACAGTGGCCCGCTCCGGAGGAGCCCCGTTCCGCGACATATCCCTGAGCTGGACGAAGAGGAGACCGGTATAGATCTCTCCCGGGTCCGGGGGCTCGGGGTATTCGTACACATGATTGTCCGAGCTTATCATGTGGTGGTACTGATCATAGGCCTCCACATGAAAGCTTATCCGGGAGCCGGGAGGATACGGGATCAACTCCGCGGTCATGGCGGTTGCATTCACCCTTTCGAAGTAGAGCACTCCGTCTACAGGCTCCCTGTCCTCATCCAGGTTCACACTGTAAAGAAGATCCCCTCTCTCGATGGCCACGGTGTTGTCCCTGGAAGTGATGTTGATGGTGATGGACTGCCCGTTGGCGGGTTCCTTCGGGCCCCATTCCATGAGAATATTGTTCTGGAAATCCGTATCTTTCCAGGAACCGTTCTGGAGGACCGTATAGGAGTATGTGGTGGAGGTCAGAGGATGGTTCATCTCGTCGTAGGCAACGATCCGGTACTGTATGTTGTATCCACCGGGATATCCTGGCATCTCCACCTCCATTGTCCTCTGATCGATCCTTGAGAAGCCATATCCTCCTTCTTTCCCGGTCCTCCCCTCATATGACCAGGTCATGAGGACATCCGCTGCGTTGATCGTCTGGTTGGTCTTGGAGGAGATCAAAAGATGGAAAGGCTCCATGTTGAACGGTGCCCTGTCGTTGATATGGTCAGGTTCCCTCTCTATTTCAACAGCTTCCTCGAAGAGATTTGTTGACCATTCAGACCCCCCGTGAGGAAGCATGTTTATCCCCATGAAGATGATCATCAGCATCAGGGCCGCAAGAGCGGCCTTCGCGAACATTCTGTTTTCCGACATATTTCCTCAACCCCTATGAACCTACACTCACCTTCTGTTTCTCTACGATCTTCTTCTTGATCGCGGTCCTCTTTGCAATCCCTAGAGTGGCAAGCCCGGCAAGCATGTACTCCACGGGTACAGTGGCTGTCTGGCCGATTGTGACAGGTGTAACGTTGGGCGTGGCAGTGATGACGGGTGCCACGTTCACCGATGGTGCGACCACCGGTACGGAAGGCGGAGGCGGTATCGGTGCCGGTGTTGCGGGGATGGGGGCAGGCGGAGGAGGAGGGAGAGGCGGCGGTAGCGATCGTATTATGGTTATGTAAAATGGAGGTATCTCCTCGCTCCTGTTCTCTCCGAGCCAACTGGTGGAATGAAGCCTGCTCTCACTGGTGAACAGTCTCTCCTTGCCCTCACCGTTCTCCGAATGGACCTCGATCATGACAGACCAGTTCTGGTCGATCATGAGATCACCGATCTCCCATACAAGGACCCAGTGCTCATTGGTGAAGTTGGATGTGTACCCCTGGGTCACATTGACCGATCCGGGAACGGGATCGAACTCACTGGAAAGATGGAGCTCCAGGGTTGTATTGAGACCTGCGGTGTGGTTGTAGAACTGGTCCGAGATCCTCATATAGATGGAGACGAGCTCCTCTGCGGTCTGTGCCCTGTAGAAGTTGCCTCCAGTGTACTCTGCCATCCATCCCAGGAGCTCCTCATCGACCAGAGGCCCCAGACCGATGGTATACAGCTTGATGTCCTTGGAGACCATCTCGTCCATCTGGGCCAGGGTAACGTTGGCACTCTCCGGATCGGGGACCCCATCCGTGAACATTACCACAATCTTCTGGTTCTCTTCCTTCCCGAAGCCGTCGAACTCGTCGATGGAGGCACCGATACCTGCCTGGTAGTTGGTCTGCCCTTGAGGTGTCTTTCTGGCAAGTGCCTCCAGATCGGCATGGATCTGTGCGTAGGCCGACGTCAGGTGGCTGTTGCTGTTCACCGGCCCTGCATTGGTATCGAAGTACAGAACCACCCCCCTGTCGAAGGGAGCTATCATATTATCGACATACTCGTGGGCGGCCAATATTCTCAGGACCTGCGGATCATACGTCTCCAGGGACCCGGAGTGGTCCATGAGGAAGACAACGTCCTGGGGAGCAAGCGTTATGCCTTTTGTACCGGTGCCGGATACGGTGAAGGTAACATTGGCGGACCTTGGGGTATTCTCGGACCCGCTCCTCCAGATGGAATCCGATGAGCTGGAGATCCTTGGAACCAGGTATCCTCCGCCCGTATAGGCTTCTGACCCATGTCCTCCCAAGGGAAGGTGGATCACCACCAAGATAAAGAAGATGGAAAAGACCCAGAATAAAAGAAGTTTTGGTGCCCTCCTTTTTTTGGATCGATCCCGGGTAATGCTCATACTCTACCATCCAACCTTTTCCTTATTAAGGTTCTTGAAAGATTCTCACATGCTGATATTACTTTTCTTCTTCTCCTTCCCAGTTTTCCATTTCCGGGACTTCATCCTCTTTCTTCCTCTTGAACGGGTTGGATCTCTTTGGTTTGTTCTCTTCCTTCTGAGAATCTTCCCCCTTTTCGTCACCTTCATGCTTTGGTTCCTTCTTTCTTCCCTCACCCCGTGCCCACTTTGTGAGCACTCCGAAATAGGCCAGCACGAAGATGACTATTATCAGTATTATGAAGAGGATGAACCAGATCATCGGGAGTGCTTTTGTGAAGGATTCTATGAAGGGGGTCTTCTCTTCCTTTTCCTTTACATTGATCAATCCCGAGGTGGTAGCCTCGTTGCCCAGTTTATCGGCGGTCCTTATCTGGAAGACGTGGGCCCCTCCTTCAGCTTCGGCAGTGGGCCAGAACAGGACGTAGGTGTCCGGATTTGACGAATTTGAATCGGGGGTCATTTCACGCCATCCGGTAGAATCTATGTTTATCATGACGACGCTCACGCCCGAGGGATCCTTTATTGTGGCTTCGAACACCACGGAGTTCCCCTCCTTGACGTTCCCGATCCTTACCTCTTCATCTCCCTCGATCCAGTAATAGTCCAGGGAGATCTCCGGTCCGCTGTTGTCCACTTTTATGCCGTAGGTGGATCCCTTGCTGTTGCCTGCCCTGTCATGTGCATTAACCGATATGGTGTGGTCCCCGTCAGCGAGATTCCTGGTATCCATGGTATACTGGTAATAGAGGCCGCTCTCTCCCTTGAATATCTCTATGTTGGGCCCGTCGTCCATGGATACCTCAACCTGCCTGATGCCTATGGAATCATAGACGTAGAACCTCAGTGTCTGGACACCAGCGAAGATCTCACCGGGCGTTATGCTGGCCTGGGATATGACCGGGTCGGTGTTATCCACCACCACCTGTACATCGAATTCGGTCACATGTCCTGCCTGGTCCTTGGTGATCACGGTGATCACGTGGTCACCATCGCTGATCTTGGTTGTGTTCCAGGGAGAGGTGACCTCGAAGAGCGTGGTGCCGTCCACGGAATACCTCACCGAGCCAGGGAACTCGTCGCTGGTCCTTGCCCTGACCACGAACAGACCGCTAATGAGCTGACCCTTCACGGGGGCCTCGACGGTTAGTTCTGGCGGACTGTTGTCAACCCTGAACTGCAGATCCCCGGTCTTTATCCTTCTTCCCGCAACGTCTTGGGCGGATGCATTCATTGTGAAGGTACCATCATTCCATGTTCTGGTATCGATCATGTACTCGTAGTATCCCGATTGTGTGTTGTACGTCATTATCCGGGCCTCTCCGGCGATGTTCATGATAACATCGGTTATCCCCACCTCATCGGTTGCGGAGACGCGGAATACGAAGGTTTCCTCAACGAACTCGTTCTCCGAGGGGCTGGCAATATTGACCACCGGTGCATGGTTGTCGACATACACACGGATCGTCTCCGTTGTCACATGCCCGGCCAGGTCCGTGGCCCTCAGCCTGATCACGTGTTCACCATCCGGAACCAGTTCGGTGTTCCATCCTATGGATACGGGCTGCCAAGACGCACCATCCACATTGTACTCTGTTCCTTTCTTGAAGACATCCCCATTGTCCACGTCGAAGAAAAAGAGACCTGAGACCACGTCACCCTCCAATGGAGAGTTGATATTGATGGTGGGGGGTCTGTTATCCACATTGAAGTTGACCGGGCCATAGCTGTGGGTCTTACCTGTGAGGTCATATACGGTGGCAGTGACGTTCCTTATCCCATCTTCACCGGATCCCCAGGTAACGGTGTTCGAGGTGTATTCGTAATAACCCGTATTGGTGTTGTAGGGTACCCTTGCCTCGATATTGTAGACCTTGATCTTCACATAGTCGACCTGCACCAGATCGAATGCGGTAACCCTTATTGTGATCACACCCTCGACGAACTCTCCTTCGGTAGGGGAATTTATCGTACACGTCGGGTACTCGTTATCGAAGAGTAGATCGAACTCGAAGGTGGTGGTCTTTTCGGACCTGTCCACGGCCCTGACCTTGACCAGATGGCTCCCGTCACCGAAGCTAGAGGTATTAAGAGGCTGGTCTATGTCAACCCATCCGGTGGCATCCACCTCGTACTGGACCTTGTCGAGGAACATATCGTAGGTGGACACATTGAAATTGTATATCCCCTCGATTATATCCCCGCTTACGAGGTCTTTGACCACGAGTTCAGGGTGGTGATTGTCGATATTGAACAAGACCGGTCCGATCTCCACTTCCTTCCCTGACATATCCTCCACCGTCACGTTCATCTGATATGGGCCATCCGGTATGAGCCGGGTGTCCGTACGATACTCGTAGAAACCGGAGGCAGAGTTGTAGTTCATGTCCAGCTCATCACCGAATATGAATATCTTGACATCGTCGATCCCTATGATATCGGATGCCACGACCTTGAAGGTGGCTGTTCCTTCGATGAACTGGCCGGACGCCGGGTCCGAGATCGCTCCGTAGGGGTCCGTATTATCGAAATAGACATCGGAAGAGGATACCGTCACATGCCCTGCCTTGTCGAAAGCCCTGAAGTTTATGGTATGCTCCCCGTCTCCGAAAATGGTGGTGTTCAAGGTTGTGTTTATGGGCACCCATCCCGATCCGTCAACGTCGTATTCCACCCTGTCAAGGTGGATGTCCGTTACATTCACGATCATGGTCTCATTCCCTTCGAGGAACGTCCCGTCAAGGGGATGGATGGTCCTGAGGACCGGTGCGTTGTTGTCCACCTGGAAATGCAATGGGCTAGAGGTGTTCTTCTTTCCGCTGAGGTCGTATGCCACCGCATAGCAGGAGTAATTCCCGTCCGGTTGGATGGACGTGTCGGAATTGAACTCGAAATATCCGGAGCTTATCGAGTATATGGCAGTGAAGTTGTTGCTGAACACATTGATCTCCACCCTGTCAATACCCACCCTGTCCGATGCAGAGAGCCTGAATCGGTATGCTCCCTGTATATATTCGTTGGCAACAGGACTGTTCACAGCTATTATCGGGACATTGTTGTCAACAGTAACGCCTATTGACTGTGTTGTCGCATGACCTGCCTGATCCCTGGACCGGAACATAACGGTATGGGAGCCGTCAAGTAATGCTGTGGTATTCCAAGGTGTGTCAATATCCACCCAGCCCCCACCGTCAACGGAATAGCTGGTATCCTTTAGGAACACATCGCTCACGGAAACATTGAAATCGAAGATGCCTTCCACGTAATCACCTGCCTGAACGTTGTTCACCGACATCACCGGAGCATTGTTGTCCACTCTGAAGTCCGTGGTGGTGGCGTTTGTCAGCTTGCCGCTGAGATCGTAGGCCGATGCCACCACCTGATAGGTGCCATCGGATACGGTCAAGGTATTGATGGAATACTCATAGTAACCTGTCTGCTGGTTCAGGGAGGTCTGTACCGAATCTTCGAATATATTCAGTGTTACCTTGTCGATGCCAACCGAATCCGATGCTGATACCTTGAAAACATGGACCCCCTCCAGGAACTGATTGCCAAAGGGTGAGACCATGGAACATGTCGGGTTGGTGTTGTCGACGATGAATTTCAGCGACTGTTCCGTGGTATGAGAGATATTGTCCACCGCCCTTACCGTGAGGGTATGGTCTCCGTCGGTCAAAGTGGTTGTATCGAACACGACGTTCCAGTTGGGTTCCGAGCCGGAGAAGTTCATCCACCCACCTTGGTCGACCCTGTATTTCACCGAGTTCAGGAAGAGGTCCGTGGAGGATATGGAGAACGTATAATCACCACCTATGATCTCCTCATCTATCGGATCGACAATATTCAATGATGGGTCGTTGTTATCGATATTGAAGGATACAACATTGCTCTTCTTCGACAGGTTCACTTTATCATATGCCGTGGCATAGGTAATGTATTTACCATCCGGTTTGGTGGATGTCGTTACCGTATATTCGTAGGAGGACGTGATCGGATTGTAAGGCAGGGTGGTGTTCTGACCGAAGATATGTATATCAACGTGGTCGATCCCCACTGTATCCGTTGCCACGACCCTGAAGGTGTAGGAGCCTTCGATGTACTGACCGCTTATAGGGGAGTTTATGTTCGCCGTTGGTCTGTTGTTGTCGACGAATATGGTGACGGATGATTCACCGGTAAGGCCTGCAGTATCCTTTGCTTCGATGGTCAAAGTATGCTCCCCATCCGTTATCTGGGTAGAATCCCAGGAACCGGTCCAGGTGTTGCCGTTCCTGGAAAGGGGTGTCCAGGCATTGTCATCCACCTTGAACCTGCAGGATATCACATAACTCGTGGTATTGACCGAGATCGGCATTGTGGAACCGGTTACGTAGGACCTGTCCATTGGTGTGTTTATTATTGGGTTGGGGGCGGAGTTTGAGATGGTGAAGTTGACGGGCCCGTAGGTGGTGATCCCTCCCACCGGGTCTTTCACCGTCAGGTTCATCCAGGCAAACCCATCCACGAAGGTGAAGGTATTGACATCCCTTTCCCAGGCCATGCTTGCCGAATTATAATACATGTTCAATGTACCAGCATTGCTCATCTTTCCTCCGAAGGTCACCTTCACCGAATCCGTATCATCAGGTGTTCCGGCCTTGACCTTGAAAGTGTATACTCCCGATATTAGTTCGTTCTCCAGGGGTGATATCACATCGATCGAAACGGGCGCTTTTATCCTTATGGACACGTTCGCGTATCGGGACTTGGTCCCGTCGCTTCCCATCACGGTGATGTTGTAGAGTTCGTATGGCGTATCACTTTCCGTGGAAACCGTGAGGTTGGTCTTGGAACCATCGCTGTTCAATGTCGATGGTGAGAAAGTGAAGTTGAAGTTTGACGCGCCTTTATCGGGGGTGGCCGTGAAGGAAACATTATTGGAGAACGAATTGATCGTATCCATGGTGATCTGATATGTAGCCGAGGTGCCCGGGGATATGATCTGGTGCTCAGGCGAGGAAGAGAGGAAGAAATCGGGGTCTGTGGAGATCCTGAGGGTCATCTCGGTCCATCTCGTCTTTCCATTGTATCCCGTGTCGTTCCCGTATACCACCAGTTTGTACGTTCCTGCGGATGTGGTATTTAGGGTCGATATGTTCAGATAAACACGTTCGGTACCGACACCGTCCGGGTCCACAGTGGACCTGCTCAGGGATGCGGAGGCACCGGACGGAGTGGAGATGTTCCCCGTGGCATCCTCCCACCTGTAATGAAGGTCTATGTCCTTGGTGACCCCAAGAGAGCTCACGTCAATGGAAAAGGAGGTGTTCATTCCCGGAGCGATCAGTTTTGATGCGGGTGATGAGGTCATCTCGAGATCTGAGGAGATCAGGACGGTGTAGTTGTCCGTTGTGGATTGTCCTCTATTGAAATCGACAACGCATAATCCGTACCAACCCGAGCTTTCAGGGTTGTAAGAGAATCCCAATGAGCCTCCCGTTGCACTGTTGACATCGCTTGCGAGGGCGTCGTCCATGTTCCCGGACCCTTTGAAGAGGTACATGCCCAGTCTTTCGGTATTTGGAATGGAGGTTATATCGAATTCATATTCCCCATTTGCCCCCAGATAGACATCATACATGTTCACAAGCGGCTCCCCCTCCTCGAGGGTTCCGGTGTAGCCGGTATCCTGGTCCTCGAAAATGGAATATCTGCGGGAACCGATGATCAAAGGGCCATCATCGTCTGGGTCACTGCCGTACAGGTCGTCCTTGACGCAGTGATAATCGGATTCGATATACACACCGCTGTTCCAATCGGAACCTGTGAACTTGTATACCTTGGCATATTGCATACTTCCCGTGTAGGTGTGCCCATCGATAATCACCAGATCTATTTTATCACTTCCTTTGGTGGAAGAAGCTATCTTCTGCGTCATCTCGTAATCACTGTAGACGAACAGATCGAAGTCCTCACCTGTTAGATAATTGACCATTGCCACGGAAGTATAATAGTTGGTCTTGGTGGGGACCTTGAACTGAAGTGAATCCGGTGCTTCCTGCCAGGGCCATCCTGACCTCGTGGTTGATGCTGGCTGGTCGTTCTTCAAGGTACCACCGGGTTTCGAGTCGGCCGATACCTCTTCCGGGATGTATATGAACAATGCTCCGAGAAGCAATACTATCATCCCGATGATCATTATACTGTTCGATCGGGGGTGGCGACCCCTTGTTCCTGACCTGATATTTGACATGATAAAACCTCTTCCATTGGAGATTTATACTTTCCCCTTGCGAGGCATATATCCGAGCAAAGGTAAATAAATCTTTATGGTACAACGTTCTAGGGATCTGGGCAGTCCCGGGGAGGGAACAGACATTAGATCCATGAGCTCAGATGGGGAACCGTGAGCTCGAAACGGGGTCCCTTGACGGTATGAAGGTCATCTCCTCATCGTCTAGGTCCTCCACACCTTCGCATGTGAGCTTGAAATAGACCGGCTCGCCCGTGGGCATGGATCGGTGCTTGATCATGGTCGCCTTTCGGAAGCCACCCTCGCCAAGCTTCTCGATCCTCATGATCACCTTGCAGTTATGGGCCATGGAGTGCCCTCCAAGGGGTCTGACGTCCTGGGGCCCCATGCTGGAGTAGACCTGACTTGTTATCATTGTCGGTATGTCCTGTTTTCTGGAGATGTTCATCAGCTCCAGTATGACATTGCCAATATCGCGTCTGTTGTCCTCGTCCCTCTTGGCACCGAAGTTCATCCTGTAGAAAACGGTGGCGGAATCCAGTATTACCAATCCTATATGGAGGTCCTTGCTCGCGAGCTTGACCGTGGAGGATATTGAATCATTGAGCTGATCGGAGTTCATGGGCTGGAAGAAGAGCACCTCCCTGCTGATGCTGTTGTATTCCTTTTCTCCGCCGCAGATCTGTTGGAACCTCTCCATGGAAACGCCCTCGGTATCTATGTAGATGACCTTCTGCCCTCCCATTACGACATTCCTCGCTACCTGAAGGCATATATTCGTCTTTCCCGAGCCGCCTTCACCGTAGAGCTGGGTGATGGCAGAGCTCTCCACGCCGCCACCGAGTATCCGGTCGAGGGAGCCGCACCCGGTGGGGACCCTGTTCATTCACTCTCCTCCCTTATGATAGAGGAAACCACTTCACTGGCCCGGAACGCCCTGCTCCAGTCCAGATATACAAATCCCCTGACCCTTGATATGGCCTCCAGGTCCGGATGCCATTCTCTGCTGATAAGTATGCCGAGGGAGTCCTTTCTGTGCTCCAGGATACGGAGGAAACTTCCCATCTCATCCTTATTGTCCAGGACCTTGAACAGTAGAGGAGGACCCGACATTCCGACATAGAACACCTGGTTCACATCCTGTCTGGAGAACGTGGCATCCTTTCTGTAACCCAGAGAGATCATCTTTTTCGAGAAGTCGCGTACCAATACCCTCGGATCGTTCCTGTGATCCATTGTTCCCGCTCCTTTATGGCTTTCGGCCGGTTCGACCGCCCCTTTCCTTTCAACTGTCTCCTTCGTATCTTTCTCCAGGCTCGATCTGACCATTGAGGAGCGGGAAGGATCCTTGGCCAGACTGGGGCCCTCTCTGAGCCCTTCCAAGGCGTCATCGATCAGTGACTGAAAGGCTGACCTTGATATCTTCCTGTATCCGTCGTCGAATACCAGATATACGACATCCCCCTCCTTGGGGAGGTCCATCTTCATAAGATCGAGGCCGACGGACCCATCGGTCCTGTCCATGGAGCCGTCCATTCTAACGGCCACCCTGTAGAGCTCCAATATGTCGTTCTCCACTGTGAATACAATGGGTTTCAACCTGTCCGTCAGCTTCTCCTTCAGCTCGCCGTAGAGCTTCTCATCATCTTTGTTCTTGGTCTCCATCTTCGGACCGAGAACGTCGGCCGGTGTTACCTCGAATTCCCTGTCGGAGATGATGATCAGCTTATCGGCCTCTTCAACGGCATCCTCGTCCAGGAACTCGGAGAGGTATTCAAGGGAGTTCAAGAGGTCTATCTTCTCTCCCTGCACACGAAAGACAAGTAGTTTCCTGCCCCCCTCCTCTATTGAGGTGTAGCTGTTATCGTCCATCTTGGCCCTCAATCTGAACACTATGTCCTCGGGTGGAAATCCAAGTTCCTTTCCATTGCTCAAATCCATCAACTGCCTGGTACTGATTTGTTAAGGATTAGAAATAATTTCTGATGCCCGGGACCAAAGGCAAATGTTAAAATCGTGAGGAAACTACACCCTCCATGGACACAGAGAATCCCGCCATGTCCTTCGAAAGATCCTTCCGGAAGAAGGTTGAAGGGATCTATGAGGAGCTTGGCATGGACCAGAAACCCATTATCCAGCGTCCGCGAACCGCCCACGCTGACCTGTGCCTGGTCACTTTTCCGGTTGCCAAAGCAAGAAGGGTCTCGCCGGAAGAGCTCACCAGGGAGATACGTGATATGCTGGAAAGGGATGATCGATGGAGCCTCTCCGTGTCGGGGGGTTATCTCAACTGTAATTTCAACACATCCACCTTCATCGATCAAGGCTGCAGGCATATGGACAGCGACCTGGAAGGGTTCGGCAGAGGAGCAGGGAAAGGAAACAGGATCATCGTAGAGCATACCTCTGCAAATCCCAACGGTCCATTCCATGTGGGAAGAGCCAGGAACCCGATCATCGGTGATACACTGGTGAAGCTCCTCCGTTTCACCGGATATGATGTGGCCGCCCAGTACTGGGTCAACGATATGGGGAAACAGGTCATGATACTGGTCTGGGGGTTGAAGAACATAGATGAGGATGACCTCCCCGTTCCGGGCAGGAAGAAGAGCGACCATGAACTGGTGAGGTTCTATCAGGAAGCCAATGCCAGATTGGAATCCGACCCCTCTGTCGAGAAAATGATCAACGATGTTCTCAAGAGATACGAGGAAGCGGTGGCTCAAGGGGACTGGAGCAGAAGGATATCCGCAGAGGACGCGGTCGAGATAAGGGCGGAGGATGTCAAGAACGCCTGCAAAAGGGTCCTGGACGGGATGACCTCCTCCCTTTCGTGTATGAATGTGGTCCTCGATGAGTTCATCTACGAATCCCGTGTGGTGGAGGACGGTTCTCTTCAGAAGGTCGTTGATGATCTGAAGAAGAGCCCGCTCTGTCGTGAGGAGGACGGCGCCTTCTATCTTGATCTATCCGAGGAGATCCGCGGGGGGGACGATGACAAGTTCAAGAGGAGGTTCGTTTTCACGAGATCGGATGGTTCGGCTCTCTACACCACCAGGGACCTGGCGTATCATAAGTGGAAGATGGACAGGTGTGATGCCGCCATAGATGTTCTCGGCGAAGACCACAAGTACCAGTCCAGGATGCTCTCCCTCGCATTGAGGGAGCTGGGATCCGAAAGGTTCCCCGAGGTGGTGTTCTACTCCTTCGTCTCGCTCCCACACGGGAAGATGTCAACCAGGAGGAACAGGGTTGTCTTCCTGGACGATCTTCTCGAAGAGGCGGTTAACAGGGCAAGAGAAGAGGTGGAGAAGAGGAGGGACGACCTCTCATCCGAAGAACTTGATAGGATATCGGAGATCGTCGGGATAGGGGCCCTGAGGTTCAACATGATAAAGGTACAGCCCGAGAAGAAGATGGTCTTCAAATGGGAAGAGGCACTGAACTTCGACGGCTCATCGGCCCCCTTCGTTCTGTATTCCTATGCCAGGGCTTCTTCCATACTGAGGAAACTTCCCGAAGGTGACCACGAGACAAAGGATTGGTCCAAACTGATCGAGCCTTCGGAGGCTACCCTTGTCAAGGCGCTCCTTGAATTTCCCAAGGTCATGGAAAAAGCTGCCGATGAGAGGAAGGTCCATCTGGTCCCGCAGTACCTGGTGGAGCTTGCCTCGGCGTTCAATGAGTTCTACAGGGACTGTCCCGTTATCTCCGATAGCGACACCGGTAGGAGGGGGGCCAGGGTGTTTCTCGTAAAGGCCCTGAAGGATGTACTGAAAAAGGGGCTCTCGGTCATAGGTGTCGAAGCACCCGAACACATGTAGGACAGCGTCTGAAGAAGCGGGTTCCCCGGACCACGTGATTTATATACGGCACCTTGCATCAGTCTTGAGTAGGTGATCTTCGATGACAGATGATCTCGATTACGAATCGCTTCTGGAAAGGGCACACGAGAACCTCCCCGAGGACAAGGAGCAGGGAGAAGAGAGATGGTCGGTTCCGGAACTTGACCTGATGTCCGAAGGGAGGACCACGGTGTGGAAGAACTTCCAGGAGTTCGTGGATTCCGTGAACAGGGATCCTGACCATATACTGGGACACATACTTCGGTCCATGGGCTCGGCCGGGAGCAGGGATGGAAGAAGGGTCATATTCAAGTCCCAGATGACCAAGGAGAAGCTTCTGGACAAGATCGAGGAATACGTCAATACCTATGTTATCTGCGGAGAATGCGGCAAACCCGATACGCAGCTGGTCAAGGAAGGGAGGACCCAGGTGGTGGAATGCATGGCCTGCGGTGCCAAGAGGCCGGTCAAGGTCAAGAAAGGATTGACCGCAAAGGACAGGAGCAAGCATCTGACACCGGGGGATGAGATGGAGGTGCTGATCCAGGATGTTGGCAGGCTGGGCGACGGTCTTGCCAAGATGAACAGGTTCGTTATCTACGTCCCCGGTGTCGCAAAAGGACAGAAGGTCAAGATACGTGTGGAGAAGGTCTCCGGCACAACCGCAGTGGGCCGTGTAATAAGCAGTTGAATTCAGCCTCTTTCAATCAATGCTCATCCAATTCGGATGTTCAATTAACGATAAGGAACCGATGTTTTTAGGATAAAGAATATCCTTTTATTTGAAGGTCTCAACAAGTGGTTCATGGGCCAGATAGAAGGATGAAAAAATCTTCATGGCATTCATTTTCTTCCAAAAACATTCTTACAATGTTGGTGGCAGGCATTTTTATGAACTCTATGAGGAGAAAAAAGTGTCCCGGACCGGTCCTTGGAGGGAGCAAGAGAGGGAAAGAATTAGAAAAAATACCATTAAAGAACTAAATTATAGGCACACCGGATCTTCTTAGTGATGAAGATCAATCAGTATTTCCTAAACGTAATAACAAACAGGGTGAATCATCAGGAGCAAAACATTAAATAGAGAAAAATCTATTGATTTTGTCTGAGGATAGTTCATGACATTCTCGGGAAAGGAGTTGACCTTATTCGGTATTGGATATGTTGAAAAAAATATAATTAGCAATGGATATGGGAAACGAGATATCATGGATGCAATTGGAATGTCGCCCGGATCTTTTGATCGATATCTTGCTCAATTGACGGATTCGGGATACCTTGAGAAAAATGATGGACCAAAAGTGGTATGCGGCTATTCTCTTACAGATATCGGAAAGGAAAGGTATGAGAAAGTATATGATCGAATGCTTGATATTTTTCTAACCCCCGAACAGCACTCGATTCATGTGGTCTGTCCCTTTAAACCCTTATTAAAATACCTCAATGATCCGCTCTTGATCCTGAAGATCGTATCAAATACCTTCCAAGGAAAGAAGATGGATATCCGGGAATTTTTTCAGCATAGCAATCTCCTGAGGTCGGGTTCTGGATTTAATATAATGATCGATGAGATCCTTTCAATACGGGAAGAGGGCATGCCGATATCTGTTGAGGAATTGCTGATGGTTCTTACGAACATGGGCATCAAACCCGGTGAAACCCGGTCCAGAATGTTTGACCCGGACAGGATCCGATCGTTACTTGCCACTGCGGAATTCAAACGTCGAAGTGGAAATCTTGAAGAAGCTCAATTCATTTATGATCAGATCCTCCAATTAATGCCTGGCCTTTCACCAAAAATATGGATAATCGCATACACATATAGATTGAAATGCATGATGGGGTTAGGAAGACACGATGAAGTCATGAAATTGATCGAACATTCAACCCCACTCGTTAAGAACAGTGTTCACAGGGCAATGATCATTCAAATAAAAGCTGACCTTCTGTCATTAAAAGGTGAATACGAAAAATCAAAAGAGTTATATCGCTCATGTTTGGGAGTATATTACGCTAAAGAGCTTTCTATACTCAGCATCGCCGCTTTGAACAACATGGGTGTGATGTTCTTTCGACATAAACAAAACGATATCGCAGAACGAATGTGGAGAAAAGCATACAGGATAGCCCGGGAAAAGGAAATTCTTTGGGCCCAGGCTGTTTTAAGCATGAATATAGGAGATCATATCGCCTTCAACAAGGGTCAAGTGAAACGCGGCAAGGATCTTGTTCGCAATGCACGGAATATAATGGAGCAGTTGAATGATATGGAAGGCGTTTCAGACGCCAAGTTCAATTATGCCCTAGTGTGTCTTGCGGATGGAAAGGTATCACTGGCAATAAAGCATTTCAACGAATCCATGAAATATCCTATTCTCGATGGTCTGAAAAGAGATGAGAGGATCAAGGTATTCAATGAGAGATTGGTGCATAATGGACAAAAAATGTCCATTTCCTTTAAATAGCCTCCATGTTGAAGATACGTTCGGCCAATAATTGTTATATAAGGATCCGAATAATTATCACATGTATGGAAATGATGAGATTTTTAACATTTGTCTTGAACGTGGAAACAGCATTCTATGTGTTTCGGTCCGAGAGTATCCCGACTATCGAGATAATGGTCTATATTTTAGCATTTCACGATCTATTCTTCAGAGAGGTTGTAAAATGAGAATATCCGCAGTGTTTGTATGGGCCATATGCTTATTTTTGATAGGCATGTGGGTATTGATAGCAAATGAGGTAAAAGCTCAGACAGTGATAACAGTTGGGCCCAATGGAGATTTTCTCACAATTGAAGCTGCTACAGATTGGGTGACAACCGACAATTCTGATACGTTTTACACGATCACTGTGATGCAAGATTATAATCCGGCTCAAGAATCATTTCCCATAATAATAAATATGCAAGTTGGAGATCCGTTGAAGA
Source organism: Thermoplasmatota archaeon (assembly GCA_046483845.1). GTDB lineage: Archaea > Thermoplasmatota > Penumbrarchaeia > Penumbrarchaeales > Penumbrarchaeaceae > JAYEPK01. Next base: position 18,290 of record JAWOCK010000014.1, read on the forward strand.
ATGTTGAGATTGTGGGTTATCCCACTTCTATCACGTTAGGTCCTGTGAGCCCATCGGTTATATTTGATGTGTGTTTTGATATGGGATTGGAATATGAACTGATAATTACAAATTTTAATTTGGTTGTTAAATCAATGTCATTCAATGTGATATATATCCACGATTCAACAAACGTTATAATAAGTCAAAATCAAATAGGGGGATCAAGCAATTATCATTGTAAGAATGGGATTTATGCAGTAGATAGCGATAGCCTCAGATTCAATGATCTTACAATAAATTACTGCCATGAAGATGGTATTAGAATGTTCAATGTTGACAATCTGGATAATCAGAATATATATCGTGGTGTTGATCATTGCGATATATTGACCAATGATGATGATGGATTGGATATGGAAATCTGCACAAATATTAGGGTTGCTGATACATATTTCAGATATAATGGCGGAAATGGGATAAAATTGTCTAATTCTGATGATTGTTTATTCTTGTCAGAGCCAATGTATACGATCAATGACAATTGCCAATCCGGGATACATATCTATGGAGCCTGTGATTCGAACGTGATAAGAGAGTACAATATCTATGATAATGATGTTGATGGTATTTTATTTTATGAAGCAATTCCTTATTCCTCATCGAATCGTAATATTGTAGAAAATGTTGTTATATACGGTAATGATAGGGACGGTATCGGAATAAGAAATTCTGCATACATCAATATCATAGAGGAAAATACTAGAATATATGACAATGATGTGGGTATATTTATTTCAGACTCTCATGATGTTAGAATAGATCTTGATAAAATGGATATAATTGATCCTTCATCATTGTATAGTAATAATTATGGAATATTCTGCAATAGTTCATATTATTTAGACATAGGAAATATAATTCTATCGAACAATAGACTTGGTATGAATTATCATAGTAGTAGAGGTGAACCTGAAGGTTTTGAAGCCAATGTTGCCGTTTTGTCATGCTATGATTTCTATATATGGGATTATATTTTTATTATAGGTCATGATTCGGGAAGTAATGGTATTTTCACAGAATCTTGTCACGTTCAAAATTATGCCAGGAATATAATCAGCCTTGTAAGGTTATTGAATTTTGATGTGAATGATTACTGGGGGATGATATTATCTTCAACCACTGATACATATGTTCATTTTTATAAGGATCTTGATGGGTTGACTGAACATATATTGTATGTGCGTGAATGTTTTGAAATATTGGTCGAAGATATTGATTTTGAAAGAGAAGAAGATACCAATGCTATTGGAATAATTGTTGAAAGCAGCTGTGACATTGTATTGATCACTTCGGAAGAGGGTGAATCCTACGGTTATGGTGATTTGTTTTATTATGCAGAAGGTATTAAAATATCTGGATCTTATAATGTTGAAATAAATAATATAGATATTAGTTATTGCAATGTAGGCATAGGTATCCATTATGGATATTGGAATTATGTGGCGGATTATTATAATATTGATATTATCGATGTTCATACTTATGAATGTGATTATGGTGTGTGGGTCTGGAAAATGTTTGATAGTACAGCTGGTGTGGCTGTTGAAATAATTGATTTATATGTAGAAGGATCAGAAGATTATGGTATTGTAATGCAGGGTTCGGAGGTGACCTTGGACAATACGGACGTATACGGTTATGGAACGGGAGGTGTATATAATAAATATGCTGAAGAGGATGATCAGTATTATCCGGGATACTTGATAGTTGAATCGGATTGTGTAATAACTGATAATGGAGAGAATCCAGATATCATAACTGAAGGATATAGCCTGAACTGCAAAGCCGAGAGTTACGATTACTATGGGGTTTCACAACATGTTGAGATTGGAAATCTTCCAGACTATGAAATCAGTGTATATAGAAATATCTGAAGATTTAAAAAAGAGGAGGACATGGATTACATGTGAAGAGACCTAATAATAAAACATTTATAATACGATTCGAAATGTTATATAGAACTGAAAACTGTCTCATAGGTTTGGTGGTCATTATGGATAGATGGAATATTACAAACAAAATTGCTGTTTTGGTCCTGTTATCATTTCTGCTTCCCATGACATCGTTCGCTATGTCATTCGATGATCCGCCACGATCAAATATTTTTTCGGACCCCTCTATCTCGATCGATGGAGATCCCGATCTTGAAGGTCAGGCCATGAACAATAGTTGGACTGGTGAAGGTTCTAAGGATAGACCTTATGTTATAGAGAATTATTCCTTTGATTCAGCTGATACACCCATCTCGATCCACAATACAACCCGATATATAGTGTTCTCAAACATCTCTATCAAAGATTCCAATACAATTTCTGTGATATTGAATAATGTATCGAATATTGTAATGGAGAGATTGCATTTTTTGAATAATTCTCATTCAAACATACATATTACTGATTGTTTTAAAATATTCATCGACAATATAAGTATCAATGACTGTATTTATGGAATTATAATTGAAACCTCAAATAATGTTTGTATTAAAAATTCGATTGTCGCCGTAAATTCAAGGGAATACACTCCTATTATATCCTGTGGTTCATCCAGCAATGTCTCAATTGCCAATAACCAACTATATTCCACCATGACAGATCGTGTTGATTCCTACATCGCTATTGTAGATGGATATAACAATTCAATTGTCGATAATGACATCAGTAATATTTACAAAGTTTATGTGAATAAAAATATAACTATCAAAAATAATAGAATATCCAATGTGTCAATAGTTATCTATAATGGATTTAATATTATTATTGATAACAATATTATTATTGATAATTATAGGGATACAATAGAAATATATGAAGGAGAGAATATAATTATTAAAAAGAATATTATATCAGGAGAGAGAAAATATTTTGAAGGAATATTTATTCATATTGCCGAAAAAATATATATTCATGAAAATAAATTAATTAACGGGGGAATAAGAGTAGATACCCTTCCTGAGAACGCATCAGTTGTTATCTCGGATAATAATACAATAAATGGAAAGAAATTCTTAATAATAAATGGAGGTTCAAATTTAAAGAAGGATTGCAGCGATATCGGTCAGATCATTCTATTAAACAGTTGCAACCTGGAATTAAATAATTTTAAAATTTCAAATATTAATAGGGGTATATACGTTAAGAATTGTTCATATTTATCAATAAACAATGGCACTATATACGATACAAGGTACGGAATGTATTTCATAGAATGTCATAAGAGTGAAATATTTAATTTGATAATTGAAAGTTCTGAAAATGGTATCATAGGTAGATTAACAGACAGTGTAATAGATAACTGCACGTTCTCAAATATTACAGGATTCGGATTAATGTCATCCGAATTCACAAATTCATATATTATCAATAGTATGTTTGAAAATTGTGAACGTGGAATAGATTTACATTATTTTAAAGATTGCAATTGGATCAACACTACCATTTCAAATTGCTATTTTGATCATTGTATTGTTGGCATCATTATCTCGATTGGTTCTGGTTACATCAATAATAACCTGACAATAACCGACAACATTTTCGAACGAACGGTGGAGCCTGCAATATATTTGAATGATAATTGTATCAATATCAGTATTTACAGGAATATCATGCTTTTCAATGGCGGGTCGAACTCGACCTACAACAGTTCAAGGATGCAGGTGATGGACAAAGGCTCGGGAAATCAATGGTATAATTCCGACGGGACGGGTAATTACTGGTCGGACTGGCAACTTGCGGATGATGATGAGGATGGTATCGTTGATTCACCCATGCCCATCAACACCTACCGCAATATATTTGATCTCTATCCGATCTCCATGAAGAATAGTTCCCTGGTCCCTCCTCCCGGGAACGTAAGAGCGACCACCGGTTTTCGTAGCATTGACATCAGCTGGGAAAAACCTGCAAGAAATCCCTATATCGATCCATATCATTTTACACTCTACCGGTCTGAAGCAGGATCCCCGTATGAGGTCGTGACCGTTCTGGATGAGAACGTTCTATGTTATAGGGATAATACCGTGAATGAAGCGGTGTATTATTCATATTACTTCGTGTCTAACAACTCTTTGGGTTACGGCAGACCTTCCGAGATCGTAACATCCATGGTGGACAGCGAGCCTCCTGTTTTGAATATACTCTCTCCGTTCGATGGCTCCCTTTTCAATGTATCCAATGTGACCGTTGAATGGAAAGTCACCGACCCGGGCGGTATGGGCAAGGTCGAATTGACGTTGAACGGGAGCGGAGACTGGATCGATGTCACCTCGAAATCTTTTCATACCTTCTTTCTTCTCCCTGACGGAAGCCACCAGGTATCAATACGGGCGGTGGATCTGGTCGGGAATGTGGTTCAAAAAAACGTTTCGTTCATGGTTGATACGACCCCTCCCAATATTGAGCTCACTTGGTCTAATGAGGGCCGCATCTCTCAAAAGGGGGTCCTTGATGTTTTTTGGAACTGCAGCGATGCCGTATCGGGTTTGGAAGGGATCCGCATAGAGTTTGATGATAGCCTCGAATATCTTGTTGAGCCTGTGGGCTCGATGGAGCTCAAATACCTGAGCAATGGTCTTCATTCCTTAAGGATAAGTGCAATCGACCTTGCCGGTAACTATTACAGCATGACCGAAACATTCCTTATAGACCTGACGGCGCCCTATCTGGAAATAATTTCTCCGTTATCCGGAACGATTACTAACGAGAAAGAGGTGACCATAGAATGGTCCTGCAACGATGTGGATGCGAACATATTATTCGTAAGAGGCAGTCTAGACGGTGTTGAGATCTTCAACCTTTCATGGATGGGCGAAGATTACGTGACCGTATTGATGGACGGCTATCATGTGATAGAGTTGACAGCCTGCGACGGTGCCGGTAATCATGTTTCGGAGGCCGTAAATATAACGGTTGACACCGTGGCCCCGTCCATATTATTCTTTGGTCCGGTGGGAATGGATGTGAACGTTACCGACCCCATCTGGATCATTTTCTCGGAGCCTCTCGCTCCGGGGACGGGTATCATCGCCGTAAGGAACGTCGAAGGTGTGTTGTTGTGGGACGGGGAGAAACTGATTTTCGAACCTGATGATGATCTGATTCCCGGAAGAAACTATTCCGTAGACGTCAATGGCGTTGATCTTGCCGGGAACAGCATCGATCATTCATGGACTTTCAGGACTCTTGAAGAAGCTTTGGAGGATGATGATGGTTTGGAGGATGATGATGGCCATATTCCCAAGGAAGGGAATGATCTCGCGCCTTTCATCATCTGCATATTCGCGGCATTGTTGCTCCTGATGATCGGAATAGCATTTTACCTTTACACGATAAGGAGAGGGAAGCCCTCTGTCATATGTAAAACGGAGAAAGTCGATCTCGACACCCCTAATGCAGGGATCGAGGAGTGATCGCTCTGATTTTATATTTGTTATCTATTGTTCAGGCAAGAAACTGTCCGATCTCGGGGTCGACCCACATCTGTTTGTGGTCGATATGGCTTTTTTCCTGTTTTCCAAGGGTATTCAATGAGAGATTGGTGCATAATGGACAAAAAATGTCCATTTCCTTTAAATAGCCTCCATGTTGAAGATACGTTCGGACAGTAATTGTTATATCAGGATCCGAATAATCTTCATATGTATGAGAATGATGAGATATACGACATTTCTGATTTTGGCCTTGATCATTATCTTACCTATCGGATTCTATTTCTCGGTCGATGGAGATCCAACCATTGAAAAGAAATGTATGATAATTGTTTCAGGGAATGATGGTTATACGCAACATGAATTGGATAAGGCATCGTCATTCAGGGAATATTTTCTCGAGAACTGTACGACTGATGAGATCATATACCTTACAGATCTCTCCAATCCTTTCTCTGACGGTGTCGCGAATGTTTCGAACATAGAGGTGTCATTCGACTGGTTGCGGTCCGGGAGCATCTCGACTACCGAGGTTACGGTCTATATTTCCGATCATATCACAATGATCGCTGATGAAGCGACCTTCCAGTTCGATGATGGCTTTATCTCGGTAGATACCATTGATCTATGGTTGGATGGGGTCGAGTGTTCATCGATCACAGTAATCCTTAACGGTGAAAGGTCTGGAATGGCAGGGCCGGACCTTCAGGATAATTCTAGAGACATCATCTGCTCAATGGGTGCAAATGAAGAATATGATCCTGACCAGTTCAACATCACGAGGAGTCTCAGAGATCCTGGATCCGACGAGAATAACGACGGCGTGGTTGATTTCATTGAAGCTTTCTGGAAGGAGGTGATTCTTCTAAGGGGAACGGGTCAGGATCCCGTTCTTTACAATTGAGGTTCAATTATTCATTGTATCACCGATTTTCGCCAAGGGTTTAAGTCTCATAATTAGACCTTACTCAAGAGGTCCATTCATAACGTAATCTCTTGTTACCTAGCCACGGAATGGGATAGGATTTTTGAAAGATCTCGTTGGACTTGAAAATGGGAGTTGTTGCCTTCTTTTTCATCTTCACGATAATCTCCTCACCTGAAACCTCACCTTTACATCCGCAGTTGATGAAATCTGAAAAGATAGTTTTTGGTGTACAATCCTCGAATCGTTTCAGGTCCTTAGCCAGCAATCGATATAGAGTATCGGCAATGACCGTCAACACGACATCGAAGTATATACGGATCATGAAGAGACAGCTCAGAGCGTTAAGGTTGAAGAAATCCACAAGCTCGGAAAACTTGTTCTCGATCAACCAGCGATTTGCATATTGCAAAGCAAGCTTTTCCTTATCGATGTTGAAATTGTTCGTTATCAGGAAGGTTGGATCTTCTCTGCCATGGTCCTTGAATATGATCTGTCGTACCTGAAGCTTGGTTCTCGGCAGCGTTATGATGCTCTCGAACATCTTGAACTTGTTGTATTTTCGTTTCTCTTTTTTCAGGTTCACTTTGATCCAATCATTTTCTGGTATGTTCTCTGCTTCCTCTATCAGTTTTTTGCCACGTCTTCTCAATGTAATGAACTTGATCTTCTTCTCGTCCATTTTCTCCAGTATATCATATGTTGTCAGTTTGGAATCGAATACCAACGTTTGATCAATTATTCCTTTTATATCCGTCCAGTAATCCACGAACTTAAGGATCTCTTTGGATTCGTCTTCTCTGGGGATATCGGTATTGGTGTAGATCGGATGCCTGGAATCCCCATCCTGGGCGAAGAATGTCAGATCACTTTTCATTCTCTGATGTTTGGCTCCCACCCAGTTCGTGTCCATTTGTGATTTCTCGCCGTAATGAGGTATCGAATGGAAATCCAGGTTGATGGTTTCTCCGTTATAATATTCTGGATATATTGAGACCATTTGTTTTACGAACTCCTTGGAGAAGTTCTCTATGGTTTCCTTGTCAACAAGGTAAGAATAGGTTGAAGTTGCTGTTGTCTTTGGTGGTACGTTCAATCCTGCGAAGAATCCAAATCCGGTATCATGGTTGTAGCTTGATACCTTTGAAAGTCTTTCATGTCCGATGAGTTTCAGTGCCAGTATTGAGAAGATGGAATTTATCTTTGACAGTTTTGATGTTTCTGGAAATGATGAATCGTGTATGAGGTCAAACAGTCCTGTCTGGAGTATGTATGGAATGAAGTAAAATAGTCCTCCGACCTGGCATTCGAATCTGTATTTGTCGAGATTTTCGATATCGAGTTTGCTTACGGTTTTTGGTATGAGTGTATTCCATCGGTCATCGGTTAAGCCCATAATCCCTCCCTAAAACGCTTGCGATTTACATGCGGATCCAATGCCTGGCTATGCATGACATTCATCATTTTCAGTGTATCAAAATCTAACTTCAAATAATCCATCAAATTGGACAGATGTCTATGTGCAGTTTCTGAAAACACCCTGCTCCAACGTAACTGTGTGAATCGAACAGGTTCCTC
>JAWOCK010000063.1:0-19708 GCA_046483845.1 Thermoplasmatota archaeon
TATAAACCCTTCTTTAAATAAGCAGTGCATTTGGGCTGTCCCAAGAAAGGGTAGATGGGGCATTGATGGAAAGCTCTAAATATTATGCCCGAAGGATGGTTCATGCTCACTGGTGTGTCAATAAATAAGTGAGCGCCGCGGATGGGGAGGTGTTTTCTGCACAATAATTATGTTATGGACAAAGAAAACACCTGAGACAAGAAACGGTAATAATTATTTTATGTACATTTCTTGTCGTATCTAATTAACGAATAGAGGGGCGCGCCACTAAACAATAAATAAGTAAGCGCCCCGGATGGGATTCGAACCCATGTCCGAAGCTCCGCAAGCTTCTAGGATATCCAAGCTACCCTACCGGGGCACGATATGTAGGGTGAACGGTGTGAACCCTATATATCTTTCAACAGGTTGCGGTTGTCTCGTAGGTCCTCACGATCCCGGCGGGGGGAGAACACGGCCTTGACATCGAAGATGGAAAGGTCGTGCAACTGAGTGGTAGGTATTTTTCTCGGGGAGAAAGATACTATCCAAGCTACCCTACCGGGGCACACGTTCGATGAGCGCTGACACTAACCCGGACCATTATAAAAACAATTCGATATGGCCAAAGCAAGTTTTAAGGTCAGATACGCATTGGAACGAACATGGAGATAAACACCGGTGCAAGGAGGGTCCGGGACGCGAACTCGTTCAGGGACAAGGTATCCGAATTCATACTCTCCATGAACGGGTTCATAAAGGACAGATGCGACGACCTACTAGTACCATATGTGGACCTGTACTCCGACTTCGGGTCCCCTGACCGGGAGGACCTGCTGGACCCCGCGCTGGCAATCGGGGACAACGCACATCTCAACATGGAGGGCCAGAAGAGACTGGCAAGGTGCTTCCACGAAGGCTATCTCAAGGATGCCGACGGGGCCACGACCATCGTCTGCCTGGGGGACTCTCATACACAGGGGTTCCCGGTAAGGGAACCCTCCCGGAACGGGCTCCCCGTCGACCTCGCCGTCGACGATCCCCATCAGTATCCCTACTGGCTCAAAGAATGGACGGGCAAGATACTGATAAACAGGGGTATCGCCGGGAACACCATCTACGGTCTGAAAAAACGTTTCGACAAAGAGGTGCTCCCCCATCTCCCGGACCACTGCTTCATCCAGGGAGGGACCAACGATTCCCTTCTGGGCACTCCATTGGAAGAATCTGAGAAGGATATGGAAGATCTCATCGAGAGATGCCTTTCGGCGGAGATAATCCCGGTGGTGGGAACGATAATACCGCTTGGTTTCTAGAAGATGGATCAGTTCTTCGGTGTGATGGAAACGACGTTGTTGCCCCTCAGGATGACGGAACCCAGTCTTCTGCGCTCCCCTTTGTTCTCCTCCTCCGTTCCCTCCAGAACCATGTTCATGTACTCATCGAAACCGGTGAGCTTGCCCTGCATGGTCCTACCGTCCTTCAGGGTGATGAGGACCTCCTTCTCCACGCTCTTGTCCAGCAGATTCTGGGGCATTACCATATTCATACCTCGGACAACTACATATTGACCCATTATAAAACATTCACGGTTGAGGGATCAGGGTCTCCTCTCGTTCCAGTGTGAGCAGTGAGGGCACCTCCAGCTGTAATGTCTCGGATAGGGTTTGCCGCACTGATCGCACAGGAACTCCGTATGGCACATCATGCACCTGGTTCCCATGGCTGGCAGTTGCGATCCGCATACCGGGCAGGAAAAAAGCAATCCGCATTTGCTGCAGGTGGGCGAGAACTTGGATATGGGCTCATCACACTGCGGACAGTGTACCCTGGTCTCCTTGTCGCATTCCTGACATTTTCCGGATCCCATGCACACCTTGCATTTGAAGATGAGCTTGACCCTGCCCCTTCCATGACATGCCTGGCATTTGTGAGTGTCCCTGCATACGGGACACATCACCCTGTATTCTTCCCTGTTCCTCTTGATGTCGGCGGTGGGATCCGCTTTTCTGAGCGCTCTCTCCTCCGCATCTGGCTCCGGCGGTTTTGGTTCTTCCAGTTCGAAGCCCCTTACCTTGACCTTTTTGGTCACCTTCTCCAGATCGTAGGTCTTGGAGTCCTGACCGGGTTCTATCCGACCGGTGGAGCGGGACCTGTCGATGTCGCCGAACCCCTCGAAATCGAATGTCCTTGCTTTCTCGAGCTCCTTCTGGAGCTCGTAGATGTCCTCATCTTCAGCCACGCTTGTGTATTCCCCGGACCATATTAATCCCTATTCATGGCAGACCCCAAAAGATGGGAAAACAATTAATAAGGGATTGGTTTTGGTTTGCCGGATGGCCGATATATTGGCATCACTGCTGCCAGAATACGGGAACTGGATATTCGTGGGTATCTCTGCTGTACTCTGTGTACTGCTTGGCATCTTTGCCTACAGCAAGAAGATGCTTGACCTTAAAGCCAGTCTCCTTGCCATGGTTCTGGGCTTTCTGGTCATCGGTTATTCTGATTTTTTCTGGTTCATTCTGCTTTTACTTTTCCTGGTGATATCGTACATGGTGACCGTCTGGAAGTACAATTCCAAGAACCTCACCGGAAATTCCGAGGGGGCAAACGGCGAAAGAGGCGTCAGGAACGTGGTGGCCAACGGGATCATTCCTCTTCTGATAGTCCTTTTCTCGGGTCTGCTGGAAGGTGTTTTCCAGGGGCTGGCCGGATTTCTCTTCATAGTATCCATCTCCATTGCAACGGCGGATACCTTCGCCAGCGAGATAGGGGTCATCTCCAGAAGGCCGAGGATGATCACCGACCCCGGAAGCGTGGTCCGGCCCGGTGTTGACGGTGCGGTATCGCTGCTGGGCAATGTGGCAGCTTTGCTCGGTGCACTACTGATAGCCGTGGCGGGTTACTTTCTGGTGACCGATAGACTGACCACACTCGGCCCTCACGGACTGGATGCCAACATGTTGGTGGTGGTCCTTGCCGTGGTCATAGGCTGGTTCGGATGCCAGCTCGACAGCCTGCTGGGTGCCACCCTTCAGCAGAAAGGCCTGCTAAGCAATGATGCTGTCAACTTCGTCACCATACTCGTTTGCGTCATATTCTCGGTCCCCATCTTCTTTCTATTTCTGAACTAAAGGTCCGTGGACCAAAAGTTTCATATCCCCACTAGGAAGATTATCACCTAGAGGTCAGATGATGACGGAGTTCCCGAATACCAAGAGGATAATGCTGGTTGTGCTGGACGGATGGGGGTATTCGGAGGAAGAAGAACATAATGCCATCAAGGTCGGGCGGACACCGAACTTCGACTCGCTCCTGGAGAGATACCCTTACAGGCTCATCGAGGCCTCCGGGGAGCATGTAGGCCTTCCCGAAGGCCAGATGGGAAACAGCGAGGTGGGGCATCTGACATTGGGTGCGGGGAGGGTCATCCCTCAACCCCTGGTCAGGATATCTGGTTCCATAGAAACAGGTGAGATAAAGGACAACAAGGAACTTCTCACAGGGATGGAGAAGGTGAAGGAGAACGATTCAACGCTCCATCTGCTGGGACTCGCCTCGTACGGGGGGGTCCACAGCCACATAGAGCATCTCTACGGACTGCTCGACATGGCCCTGGAGCAGGGTCTGAAAAGGATCAGGGTGCATGTGATCACCGACGGCAGGGACGTCCCCCCGGATTCAAGTATCGACGATGTAAAGGAACTCCAGGACTGGATAAAGGAGAGAGGCTCCGAGGAGAGGATCAAGATAGCCACCATCATGGGTCGTTTCTATGCCATGGACAGGGACAGGAGATGGGAGAGGACCCAGCATGCTTTCAAATATTACATAATCCCAATGGCGAACCGCTCCCGGGACCCGGTAAAGGCCATCGAGGATGCATATTCCAATGACGAGACCGATGAGTTCATAAGCCCTGTTCAGATCGTTGATGAGGACGAAGAGCCGGTGGGCCTCGTTAACGACGACGATACCCTGATATTCTTCAATTTCAGACCGGACCGAGCCAGGCAGATCACCAAGGCTTTCATCTACCCGTTCTTCGATGGTTTCGTAAGACCCAAGGTGGTGCGCCCCCATTTCGTGGCCATGACGGACTACGATGATACCATATTCACCCATGTGGCATACCCCGAGATGAAGATCACCGAAACCCTGGGTGAAGTGGTATCCGGGGCGGGACTGAAGCAGCTACGTATAGCGGAGACGGAGAAATATGCACATGTGACCTTCTTCTTCAGCGGCGGCAGGGAGGACGCCTTCGAGGGTGAATCGAGGATCCTGGTCCCCTCTCCCAGGGTCAAGACCTACGACCTCCAGCCGGAGATGTCCGCCGCGGAGGTGCTGAAGGAGGTCAACAACGAGCTAGATGAGAAAAGCTTTGATGTGGGTATGCTGAACTTCGCGAATCCGGACATGGTGGGACATACGGGCGTTATGGAGGCTGCGGTAAAGGCGGTCGAGACGGTGGATTCCTGTCTGGGAGAACTGGTTGAAAAGGCGCTATCCAATGATTATCAGCTCCTGATCACCGCCGATCACGGGAATGCCGAGCAAATGTGGAACCATGAAAAGGACATCCCATTCACGGCCCATACCACCAATCCCGTTTATCTCATAATTGTGGGTAAGGGGATCGACAAGAAGATGGAAATGAGGGGCGGGGACGGGACCATAGCGGACATTGCCCCTACCATTCTGAAGCAGATGGGAATGAAGAGAGCTGCTTCCATGACCGGGGTCCCCTTCACATGAGTAAAATATATTTATAAAAACCCCAATCAATGGAGCGGAACAGACACCATCCAGTGTATTGGAGGCGAACTGGGAAAGGATACTCATAACAGGCCTGTCCATGTGTCCAGCATCCTGTGGACACAAAGGTTAAAATATGGCCCGGGTGTTAGGGGCTTAAATCCCGCCCATTCATTATGGGAACACCCTATCCCAGCAATCTTCTGAAAGTGCTGGATTCGTGGAGGTATAACATGAAGAAGAGCCTTGTGACGCTCGTTTTGCTGGCAATGATCGCCACTTCATTCGTAGGTCTTGTTGATTCGACCTCTGATGAGTTGGATGTATCTGTTTCCGACAACCCTGTTGATGTCGAGGCGGGGGATCTGCCGGAGATGGAGCAGGTTGAAGATAGAACTGATGATATTCATGAAGAAGGCCCGATCTCGGCACCTGAACGGGACCCCCGGATAGAGGTCTTCAGGGATGATCCGTTCCCTGACCCCGCCTGTCAGGAAGAAGGAGAGGCCTGGCCTCAGGTCGGTGAAGATGGGGCTGAAAAAAGTATCCGGACGATGCTGGAAGACGCTCCGGTGAAGGAATTGGATGCCGATCCTCTTCCGTTTTCCGCTTATGAACCTGAAACCGGTACCTGGCAAGTTATCGAGGAAGAGGTCGATGACCCGGTCAGGGGAGCCGTGAACACATCCACATTGATCTATATTCTGGATGCACCGAAGAAGGTACATTACGGAGACGAGATGGAACTGGAAGGACTGCTGCTGGAGGACAACAACTCCGACGGTGAGAGGAATGCGGGTGACCTTCCGATAGAAAGGGAGTTCGTTGAGCTCAGATGGGCAGAGGGGACCGATGTATACTTCAGAGAGGATCTGATGACCGAATGGGACAACCAGGAGTTGAACATGACCCCGGGCAGGTTCTCAATGCCCTCCAAGTTCCTGGGCAACGAGACCAACCCCATAACACTGAATGCCAATGTCACATCGGTTGCAGCTAACGGTGACAGGGGGGTGGAGCTTTCATTTGTGTACAAGGGCGTCTGGACCACCAACGGGGCCAAGTTCTACAACCTAACACCGGAAATTTACAACACTCTCTGGGACAAGAAGATAGGCGAGGACGATGACGGAGATGCAGACATTCTCCAGAACAACGGTATAGATGACGATAATGATGGTGTTGTGGACGATGGGAGGGACGGGATCCCGAAGGTAGGAACCCCTGAGGGCGTGGATGAGGAGATACTTGACGGTCTGGATAACGATGGGGATGGCAAGATAGATGAGGACCCTCATGCCTTCATCGCAAGGAGAGGTTTCGAGAAAAGGCTCTACATACAGATATGGCACAAGACGGAGACCACTGTGCAGGTAGAGGGGCCGGACCTGGTGAACGTCGGCGAGGCCTTCACCGTGAGAGGGACCATCAAGGATACGTCATACGAATACACGAACATGGGCGCCAAGACCATGAGGCTATTCTGGGATGGGAAAGCGGTGGCGGAGACCACAGCAACCCCCTCCACCGGCGGTTATTTCTCCGAGTACGAGTTCACCTACAAGGTCCCATTGGGCGAATCCGCCGGACCCCATGATGTGGCCGTGGAGTTCAGTCCTGCGTACAATATAACAAATAACAATTACTTCGACCCCAGCAACGCAACCACCACGATACACGTGAGAAGACCAACCATGGTCCTCTTTGACAATATCGACCCCAATTACGGGGTAACCTGGGTCTACAGGGGGGACAGCATCTATATCAACGGCTCCATTGTGGACAAGCTCTACTTCCAGATGGATAGGGTAATTGAGGGACCGAGATTGTCCATAGACGGTGTGGAGTTCGGTAATCAATACACTTTCAACGCCATGTGGGGGGACGTCATGGAGCCCTACCACAAATCCTTTCCGAGAAGGTTCATCATGGATGACAACGGAACCTTCTCCATAGAGTACGAGCTTCCGGCAAGTGACACCCAGAACCTGGGTCCGGTGACGGTCTCGGTGGAGACCACATTCGACGAGAGTCGGTACCATGACCCCTTAATATACTACGGTAATTCAAAGAACACTACCCAGTTCAGGGTTCGGGCCCGTACAGAGGTAGACGTTTGGATGGATCAGAACGATAACGAGATAGACGATTCAACGGAACAGGACCAATGGGGAAATCCATTGAACACCTACATAACCAGGAAGAAGTTCATCGGCCCCGATGGAAAGGAGAGGGAATGGAACTATGCCCGGATACGGGGCAGATTGAAGGACCTCACATTGTCCACTCCGGGTAACCCGCGAGGTGTGGGGAACGAGGAGATCATTCTCTTCTGGGGCTTCGGCAAGAACTGGCAGAAGAGGATACCTCTGGTCACCGACCCCGATGGTGAATTCAAGACCGACATCCCGATAACGGCCAGCCATGCCCTGGGTCCGGTTCCGGTGCGGGTGACATATTCCACGGATTACTTTTCCACCTATTATGACAGCGCCACGTATGCGGATACCGACGGGGATCCTTTCTCTGTCGTGTCCTTCACCGAATTGACCATAAATGCCACCACGGCAGTTAAGGGAAGGAACGTGGAGCTCTCCGGGACCTTGCTGGACGATAGGGGTGTGGGCATAGGCAACCGTTCCGTGAACCTATATAGGCTGGATTTCTGGGACGGAAACTACAATTCCCTTCAGTCCTCGGGAGGTCTCGGGAACTACATAGGATCGGCAACCACCAATTCCATCGGCAAGTTCGTATTCACCGATTATGTGATCGGGGAACGGATGAGCGTCGGTGATGTGTGGGTGGTTGCTCAGTACAAGGGTTCCGAGGAGTTCCCTTATGGAGTTGGAGGGGTCAGGTACCTTCCCAACGATGCATACATGCCGCAGATCGCGACTCCTGACAAGATGGTGATCACCTCTGAGACCGCAATAGATCTCGATGTTGTACCGGACCGACTTGTAAGGAACGGGGAGGCACGGATCACCGGCAAGCTCCTGGAGTCCTACAGAGGTGTGACTGACAAGACCAAAGGTGTGAGCGGTCAGACCATCACAACGTACCTCAAGCAGGGAGATGAGGTCTTCAAGATGGGTGTGGGAAGGACGAAGTCCGATCCGAACCTTCCGGAGTTCAATGGGTTCTTCGAGATAAAGACCCAGAACGTACCGTCCAAGTTGAAGGTCGGCGATGTGGAGGTCATAGTTGAGTTCGACCCGGAGATAGGCTCGGAGGGAGTGGCTCTGTATCAGCCTTCCGAGAACATCACCAGTGCCGAGGTATGGTCCTCCACCAGGGTCAGTGAGGTGTTCTTCAAACCCGAGGATGACGACCTGCCCCCGGACCGGAGATATGATCTCTATGAGGACAGACCCGGGGATTGGGTGTTCACCTGGCAGATACTTGTAGGATCCACCGAGGTAACCAGCGGCGATCCCGTGACCTATGGAACCGTCTGGTTGAACATCACAATGGGTGCATATACCAATACCACCAGGGCCACGACAGATATCCGGGGCAGGGTGCACTTCAACTTCACATCCCGGTTCAAGGACACGGCCACCGGTAATACCTTCGTAATAACGGAGGACCAGGATTCGTCCAACTTGACCATCCAGATAAAGTTCGTTGGAGACGATGGTTTCACGGAGAGCTCCAAGACATATTTCTGCACCTATCACAGGGAGACCCCGCCAGAGCCGGTCGAGACCAATTGGGCGCTCCTGTTCCTGATACTGTTCATACTGTTCCTGATAGTGTGTGTGGCACTGTTCTTCTTCTACAAGTATATCGAGAGGAGAAGAAGGCTCAAATCACTGAAGAAGATAATCAAGAAGGCCGCGGACCAGCTGGAGACAGGAAATCCCTATTCGGCTGTGATCTTCAAGGCATATCAGAAGATGGGGGCTCATCTCAGAAGATATGGTTTCATGAGGCGTGACGCCGATACCTTCAGGGAGTTCGAGGATGCCGTAAGAACAGCCCTCCCCATCGACGAGAACAGCCTCGATCAGTTCCTTGATATCCTGGAGGAAGCAAGGTACTCCAAGCATGTCATAGGCTCCGGTCACAAGGATAGGGCCATAAAGAGCCTCAGAGGTGTAGAGAGCTCACTGGACAACATCATCCTGGATGAGGAGGCAGCTCTCAGACAGATGGAGCTTGCCGATGAGGAATATGTGGAGACCGAGGTCAAACTGAGTGATTCGAAGGAGGTGTGATCCCGATGAAATGGAACGAAGCCATCACCATTGCCATTGCGGTTCTGCTGGGAGTGATCTTCATAGTGGTGCCCGTGTTCTCCCTGATATTCGAGGTATCGGGTGCCACAGATAACCAGGAGATGTTCTCGGCCTATGGTGATGATTACACTGACATAGATGATTTCATAGACGATATTCAGAAATACAATAGCCATGTGGAAGGTTCGATCTTCTCCAGCAAAGAAGGGGATGATGTAAATGATTACAAGGTAAGGTCCATCCAATCGACCCCAACACTGCTCCTGGGAGACCTTGTGGAACCGGAGAAGACCATCTATCTTGCCGTGGGGGTGGAAAAGTCCTATACCCAAGAGGAGATACGTGCCCTGAACTGTTTTCTGGCAAGGGGAGGTCATGCGATAATAGCCGATGACTTCGGTTACGCAAATCAGATAGCCAACGAATACGGGGTAACCTATTTCGGAGGTCAGTTCTACGACGAGAGCTTTGACAACAATGCGAACTATACCATTGTGACCGCTCATATGGGGTCGGACATATACGACAGGGAAGGAGGCAAGGTCTGGACAAGGGACGATCCCTTCGGAGATGGCATCTGGGATGACGACCAGGACGGAGACGGCAAGATCGATGAGGATGACAATACGGGCTCCTCGAAGAACTTCGATGACGACAGGGACAATTCCAAACTCTCCAATAACCTGAGGGACGATGATCTGGACGGGATAGTTGACGAGGAGGATGAGGGGATAGACGAGGACCCCATCGACGATGATGTTATGTTCACGCCCGGCGGTGACGCGGATGATCTCTGGAAGCCCATTGATGGGATGAAGGGTCACAAGAACGTTGACCTGGAGTGGTTGAACGGTCTGGATGATGATGATGACGGTATATACGATGAGGACCTCCAGAGCTATCAGTTGATCACGTACAAACCCACCGGTCTTTCTTCCAGTGTCAACCCGTGGATCTGGGCATACGGTTCTTCCAAATCGTTCATAGACATGGACGGCAACGGGATACTTTCCATTCCCACCACAGGTGACCTGAAGGGGAAGAACGCAGACGAGGTATCATCGGTTGGCAATGAGATCCAGATCTGTGTGGAGGTTCCCGTGGCCGATGATGGTACGGGGGCCGTGGATATAAAGAGCGGAGAATCAAAGGAGACCATCAAGGCATCTGACGGGAGGCCCAAGACATACAGGGTCGGGGAGCTCAACATGGAAGCTGAGAAGGTGATCACGGAACTCGGGTCCATCTGCTTCATATCCGATCCATCGATATTCATGAACGACCTCTACTCCCTGAACCATATCAGTTTTGACGTGAACCTTCCCTTGGACCCTGAGGGTAACGGAGAGGACGATGACGGCGACGGTCTGGTGGACGAGGACAGGGAGATCCTTAGGGAAGCTGGAGATATCAGCAGGAAGGACCAGGAAGATGACAATGATCTGGCAGATAACGCGGAGGATTTCTGGTCCGAAACAGAGGTGGAGAAATATTGGTGGCTGGATGAAAGCTGGATAGGAGAGCCCAAGCTCGATTATGATAACAAGTATTTCCTGATGGACCTTGTTCACCATCTCTGCCCCGCAAAGGAAGGAGAGACGAACCTCATACTCGTGGATGAGAGCAGGCATTCCAATGACGATCATTTCTTCAAACCCTTCTACAAGACCATGGAGGTAACCGGTTTCATTACCTCCAGCCCGTATTATGCATATCCCACCATATTCTCGGTGGGTTTCCTCATGATATTCGCGGCACTCTTAGTGAAGGATCAGGAGAGCTGGGCGCATAACTTCGATATAAGTGTGCTCAAACCCAGAAGGTCCATACCCAACGAGAACAGGCTGCAGACCACCAAGATAAGACTGGCACTTCAGGAGAAGATACGGCTCATGAGGGGTCTGAGTCCGGAGGAGTTTTCCTCCCTCAACGAATCGACCATTTACAGTTCGGTTAAGGATCCAGATCTGATAGAACTTCTGCAGAACAAGGAGAGAACCTTCTCTTCGCAGGAACTGCAGAGGATAATGGATAAGATTAAGAAGATACAGAAAGTATGAGCAAAAAAGATAGGTGATGAGAAATGACACCGGATGGAACCCAACCAGCGCCAAAGGCAAGGCCACCCGCAGCACCGAAGCAGGCCCCTCCGAAGGGACCCGCTCAGCAGCAGGCACCTCCCAAAGGAGCACCCGCTGCACCGCAGAAGGGGCCCGCGCCTGGGAAGAAGACTACGACCTCTCCGGAGGTTCAGAGGGCGATCAAGGGCGTGTCAGCTACATCCACGGCACTGATCGCTGAAGTGGAAAAGGCCATTATCGGAAAGAGGAACGTGCTAGAGCATGTCCTTCTTTCGATCCTGGCAGACGGGCATATTCTTTTCGAGGATTTCCCGGGAACTGCGAAGTCTCTCATGGTCATGACCTTCGCGGATGCCCTCGGATGCAAGTACAGGCGTATTCAGTTCACGCCTGATCTGCTTCCTACGGATATCACGGGAACGTATATTTTCGACGAAAAGGATAATGAGTTCAAGTTCAGACCGGGACCGATATTTGCCAATATCATCCTGGCTGACGAGATAAACAGGGCACCTCCAAAGACCCAGGCCGCCATGCTGGAGGCCATGCAGGAGAGACAGGTGTCCATTGAGGGTGTAACCCACAGGCTTCCGAAACCATTTTTGGTGATGGCAACCCAGAACCCCATCGAGCAGGAGGGGACATATCCCCTGCCAGAGGCTCAGGTGGACAGGTTCATGCAGAAGATGTCCATGGGCTATCCCTCCAGGGAAGATGAAAGGGAGATCCTTATCCGAAGGATGAGGAGAGGAAAGGACCAGGTGGACATCAACACCATAACCTCTCCGGAGAAGATCATTGCAATGCAGCAGGTGGTGGAGAAGGTCCATATGGATCCTGCTCTGCTCACCTACATTGTGGAGATCGTGTACAGGACAAGGGAGGACCCAAGGGTCGTCGTAGGTTCGTCACCCAGGGGTTCGCTGGCTCTTTTCAAGCTCGGAAGGGCGAGAGCTGTCCTGCAGGGTAGGGATTACATCACACCGGATGATGTAAAGGCAGTGGCAATGCCAGCACTTGCCCATAGGATCATTCTGAAACCGGAACCGAGGATCCGTGGTGTGCTGGCGCAGGATATAATCAACAAGATCTTGGCTGAGGTACCTGTACCTGCTGTTTGATCTTGAAATTAGGTCGTCCGGGAGGGGTTCCATCCCCGCCCGGACAACATTTGGAGTAGTGGTTTGAACATGTGGACGAAAAAAGCAGCTTCCTTTGTGAGCATGGCCGTGATCCTCACGATATTGGGACTTACGACAAAGAACCTACTGATCGTGATGATAGCCTTGGCTTCGCTGGTCTATACAACGGTCAGTCTATTCGCCAACACGTCCACCAGGTTGACGGCCGACAGGGAGATGTCCCAGGAGAAGATCTTCGAGGACGGGACCGTAAAGGTAGAGCTCCGTATCCTGAACCAGGGCGGAAAGACCGGTTTCCTGGAGGTCAGGGACAAGCTTCCCAGGGTTATTCAGCTGAAGGATGGTACGAATTATACCTACCTCAATCTAAATCCCAAGGGCGCGACGAGGTTGAAATACACCGTGAAGTGCCCGCTAAAGGGTATTTACAAGGTAGGGCCCATAACGCTTCGTACCCACGATCCTTTCAACATGTTCTACAGGGAAAAGACCGTTGCATTCGAGTCTGATCTGACCGTATTCCCGCAGGTAAGGGACATTAAGGAGCTGTACATAAAATCGAGACAGCCCAAGATGTACCCCGGCGAGATGAAGGTCAAGATGCCAGGACCTGGATCCGAGTTCTTCGCCATAAGGGATTATATGCCCGGCGATCCGTTCAGGGACATAAACTGGAAGGCTTATGCATCCACCGGAAAGCTCCTTGTGAACGAGCATGAAAGGCTTTCGGTTTCGGATATTACCATCGTGTTCGACTCCAGGACCGCATCAAGGTACGGTATGGATTCGGACAATGCGAACCTTTACGGTGCGCGTGCCGCAGCAACACTTGCCAATTTCTTCCTGAAAAGGAGGGATTCGGTACAGATGGTGGTGTACTCGGACAAGGTGCTTACAATAAAGAAGGGTACCGGACAGAAACAGTTATTCGAACTGTTGACGGCATTGGCGGGGGCAGAGCCAAAGGGCGATATTCCCCTTTCGGGGATCGTTGAGGTATCTCTACCTTACATGCCCAGGAATTCCCCGGTGGTAGTAATTACCAACCTGGAGGAGGATGACTCCATCAGGAAGGCCGTCAGTATGATGAGAATGCTGGAAATGGACGTTACCATAATATCTCCCAACTCCATCGAGTTCGAGATCATGGCCAAACAGAAGAAGGGCGAGAAGATAAATCAGATCGCCTATGATATTCTCAAGCTTGATAGGGAGATATTGATGCAGGAACTAAGAGGTTACGGGGTCAAGGTACTGGAATGGAAACCAGCAACACCGCTGACCCAGATCTTGCTGGAGGCGAGGAACTATTGAGGTGATATGAATGGCAGAATATGCTGACAAGATGGAGGATCTGGTTCCTTTCGAGATAGGTCTTCAAGCAAGTGAGACCATATTGATGTGGGCAGGAGGGGTCCTCTTCTGGATCGCCTCCTTCCTGTTCATGGCCTTTGCAGTTGATTGGGACATATCCATATTCGGGTGGATAACATATCTGCTTGGTGGATTGTTCCTGTTGAGCTCTCAGTTCGTGAGCAGGTACAACCCAATCCGTACCACGAGGATACCCGTTACGGGTATCATATTATGGGTCTGGGCGATCTTCCTTGCAGGGTTCATACTCTGGAAGGGTTGGTCCGTATATTTGGGATCCAGCCCGGTCCTGTTCTTTATAGTCTACGCCGTGATCGCTCTTGTGATAACGGGCGGTCTGCTCGTAGCGAATTTCCTGACATCTCTGAATATACTGAACTGGATGAGCCTGGACATGGCGGCATTCCTGTATGCTCTCGGGACGGTCACCATATTGGCCGGTATAACCCATATCGGTTTCAACCACGAAGCTCTCCTTGACATCGAGGTCCTCAACTTCGGTGACTGGGTACTGCTCTTCCTGTTCTCGCTCTCTTTCATGTTCATGATGGAGATGTTCCACGGAGCACACAGGTTCAATGATATTATCAGGTATGCGAAGGATATGTCCACCGGTGAGTTCAGCCTGACCCCTGTGATAAATAATTACTACATCATGGGTTCCATCTTGATGTTGATCATATCAGGAATCGTGCTGTTCATACTGGTGACCTATTTCTTCTGGTATTGGATCATGAAGATATTCTTCCAGCATCTTGGTGATTCATTGATGGTGAACTCCGTCTACTCGCTCGTCTTCATAATGGCCGTGTTCTTCATACCTGTTTGGATCGTTCTGATCCTCTGGTTGGAATACAAGAACAGGAAAGAGGCTGCCGAAGAAGAAGAGATGAGAAGGAAGAAGGAAAAGACCAGTCAATTGGGTGTCTACTGATAAGGCACCCATTTTTTTCTTTTTTTCTAAAAGTATAAATCCACTGTTCAACCTTGCCCAGACGTGTTCTTCATTTCCGATCCGAGGAAACATCCTCTGCGGACTGCCATACTGGTGATCGCCATAGGTTCTTCGTTAGCGCTTTTCTTTTTATTGTCCTCATTGAGCATCGGGATCCGTGAAAGTTCCAAAGAAGCCGTAGAAAAGGTGGGTTCTGATGTATATGTCGTCCCGGAATCGCTCAACCCGTTGCTGGTGGACCTGCAGAGCTTCGATCAGGGTTGGGCCGTGATCAATGAGCTCCGTTCATATTCCAGCTCTTTCGAAGCATCTTCACCAAGACTGAAAAGGTCCCTCTTTTACAGGACAGGGGAGCTCGATATCGACGAAGCAATGGTATATGGCATAGTTCCCGGAGCAGAGAGAGATTTCCACCAGTTCAAGATCACGGGAGGAACATGGTTCGATATTGATGAGGACCCCATCAGGGACACCTATATCTCTCGAGGCGAGGTGAATGGTTCTTTGATGACCGGGGAGCTTTTGATATCGGAGGCCATGCAGAGGAGGACAGGACTCTCTCCGGGTGATGTTGTAGGGATATCGGCCAGGATCGAGACCGAACAACCCTATCAGTTCATGATCAAAGGGATATTCCTGGACGCCCTTTCGAAGAGTTCGGAGACAATGCTGGTCCACCTTGGTGAGCTCCAGTATATCAAGGGAATGCTGGAGCGAGACACTCTGACGGAAATACTTCTGTCCTACGGGGACGATGTGGACCTGGACGAGCTTGTGGATTGGTCCCTGGGAGATGATTTCCTGTTCAGGGATAATGTCGATCTCTACCTCAAGGAGGACCTCCTCTTCGAGGTGTACAAGTTCATGAGCATACTTGACGGATTCTCCATCATGGTCATAACGGTGACACTTCTGGTCTGTTTGATATTCACCTCCACCATATTCATGATATCCACGAAGCAGAGGTCCCTGGAGCTTGCGGTATTGAGGGCAATAGGGTTCCGTCCTTTGAGGATATTCCATTTCGTGATCAGGGAATCGGTGGTCATCTATGCATTGGGATCCGCAGCAGGGATCGCACTGGGTTTTGTTATGGCAGCGGTGCTGAACAGCGGTATCCAGGGCCTTGTGGATGGTTTGCCGTCCGATTTTCATCCCTTCAGCATGGAACCGTATTTGATAGGGTTCACGATCCTGGCAGCATTTGTTCTTTCCTTGATATCCGCTCTGGTCCCGGCCTTCATATCTTCTAGGAGGTCCCCCGTGGAAGTGATAAGAGGTGAGCTGTGATGATGTTCAAGAGAATTGGTAGAAGATGGGGGAGGAATCTCTTGACAGTAATGGCAATAGCCGTCTCCTTTGCCATGCTGCTTTCATTGACCTCTATATCGCTGGGACTTCACAGGGAATCGGAGGAAAGACTAAAGGAGAGTCCCAGGGATATTGTGATATCCTCGACGGGATTGGTCCCCTCCATAGAAGGATCCCATCGGGCCTCCCGTGAATTGAGGGAGGATGAGAACATCTCGGCGGCAATGCCCTTGCTTACAATCCTTGGTAGCCTCTCCTTTGGTTCAGCAGGAGAGGGGTCCGGGCCCTGGGCGGACCCATCGGAGGGGGTGGAAGGAAAACCGTTGAACATGTGTACCGTAGGCATGGTCGGGTTGGTCCCCGACCTGACAAGCGACTTCCTCAATGAGGATAACGAGCTGTTCGTCAGATCGGACATATTGAGGTTCGATGGTTGGTTCGAAAGGGAGGGGGACCCTTTCTACGATGGGAATTATTCAAGCGGCTGGACGGGGGAGATACTGCTTGACCGGACCCTGATGGAGGAGAATTCCCTTTCCATAGGTGACCTGGTCTACTATTGCGGTGTAGACGGGAATATCCGGTCTTCGTTCATGGTGGGAGGTGTGGTGGAGACCTCGCTCGCCGGAAGCGGATTGTCCTCCGATCTGGTGAGCGGAATAGCCGTTATGCATCTTTCGGAGCTCCAGTATGCCTCGGAGAATCACATCGTGGACACTCCGGAAGGACCAATGACGGACCTCTCCACGGCCATCTACATTGATCTGGAAAAGGATATCCTCTCCCCATCCGAGCAGAAGGAGGTGGCCCGGGATATATCCAGGGATTTTTCGGGATTGGAGGTCACAAACAGGGAATCCAGGTTGTACAGGATCGAGGAGGAGGTGCTCCTGTTGGAGATCTTCTCCGTCTCTGTTGCACTATCCTCCATATTCATAGGTGTGCTCTTTCTTTCCTCCATAATGATCATAGAGGTGGAGGAGAGGAGCTCTGACATATCCATCATGAGGTCCATTGGCATATCCCGTCGGACCATATTCCTGCAGATCGTGAAGGATTCCCTCCTTCTGGCCTTCTTCGGGGCACTTTTTGGCGTGCTGCCCGGTTATTTCGGCTCCAAAGGGATCGATGCCTATCTTGGTGACCTCTACGGTCTGAACATCGACCTTTCCCATTTTGAACCTCTTTTGGTGTTTGGAGCCGTTCTTTATCTCTTTCTGCTGGTATTGGTATTTTCCCTGGTTCCCGCCTTCAGGGCCACCACGATGGTCCCGAAGAAAGGAATGGCCTCCCATTACAACAGATAATATTATCTTGAAGGTACCATGTTACCCCATGGTCAAGTCCCGGAGGCCAGCCTTTGGAGTTGGAGCTGAAGAAGATATACAAGACCTACAGGATGGGGGAGACCTTCGTCAGGGCGCTCAGGAACGTCAACCTGAGGATAACCCAGGGTGAGCTCATCTCGATAACCGGCCCATCGGGGTCCGGTAAGACCACCCTCATGAACATAATAGGGATACTGGACCGTCCCACAAAGGGCCGTATTACCATAGATGGCGACCACGTCAACGAACTTTCGGAGGGTGACCTTTCCAGGATACGCCTGTTGAGGTTCGGTTTCATATTCCAGCAGTTCTATCTGCTCCCCACCCTTACATCACTGGAGAACGTTCTTCTGCCGATAAAGGAGTCCAAAAAATGGGGCACTGATGCGAAAGGTAGGGCCGTTGAACTGCTCCGCGAGGTGGGGATGCAGAGGAGATTGTCGCACCTGCCCTCCCAGCTTTCCGGCGGGGAGCAGCAGCGGGTCGCAATAGCGAGGGCCCTGGCCAATGATCCTCCTTTCATTCTGGCCGATGAACCCACGGGTGAACTGGACACGGAGAATTCCACAATGATAATAGATCAGCTGAGGAGGCTGAACCGGGATCTGGGGAAGACCCTGGTTGTGATCACCCATGATCCGGAGATATCCAGGAGATCCAAGAGGTCCATAAAGATGAAGGACGGCAGGATCGTATAGTACACTGGTCGCTGTACCATATGGCTTAAATGGAAGAAACATTTTAATACATCGGAAAAACCATTCCAATACCTCTTTATAAATTTCTTAGCTGGAACGGTCATAGGCGGAATATGGACCTTGGGGTAGGTCACATTTCGGATCCCTATGTAGAGGTGAGAAAATGGTATCACACTTCGGAGAACGAAGGGCAATGATAATGATCATATTTTCGGTGGTCGTCGCTTCCTTGCTGGCGCTGCCCGTGCTTCAGATCGGTTCTGGAGAGGATGAGGTGCGGGAGATCGTATCAATGGCCGGCTCGGATGAGGGTTTCTATGGAACGCTCGATCTGGAGGACAAGGTCCTTGAGCAATACATGTACGGAGAGAACAACTACGATCGTGGAGGATATAAACTGAGAACGGCCGATATGAACGGTGACCATATTGATGATATTATAATGTCATCCGTTGGATACAATAATTCAAGAGGAGGTGTCTTCATCTATTTCAGCGGGAGAAGGGACAGGGAGCTGGCCCTTGATGATGCTGATGTGATCATAGGAGGATACCTTTCCAATCAGCTCCTCGGGACAGATGTGGAGGTCGGGGACTTCGATAATGACGGGGTCATGGACCTGCTGATCACGGGATACGGTGACGAGTACCTGGGCTTCCCGTCGGAACCAGACCATTATCCCGAGGCCTACATCTTCCTGGGCTCCTCCGGTTGGAGCAGCGAGATGTCCGTGCTCGATGCCGATGTCACCTTCATAGGAAGTGACATGGGCATGCTCTTCGGAATGGACTGCCATGTGGCCGATATCGATCAGGACTCCTACGATGATATCATAATAACGGAGATGGACCTCGGCCACAGCTACATCAGAGGCTCAATATACATATGGGAAGGAGCAGTTGCTCTCCAGTCGGAATACAATGTAAGCCACGGAGAGTACGATCATCGCATCTATACCAGCGATACTACATTGGAAAACGGTCTGGGTTATTGGGGGCTGGCCTCCTCCGACCTATCTGCAGGGGACATAAATGGAGATGATTATCCCGATCTGCTCATAGGTTCTCGCTACATGAACTCCAACGGAATGGGGTCCGGAGAGGTCCAGGTGATCTTCGGCGGGCGGGACCTGCCGGAGGAGATCGATATAATGACATATTCCCATGTCAGGATCACCTCCTATGCCGATTACGGCCTTTCACTGGTGGATTGTCTGGATTTCAACGGCGACGGTATAGATGACCTTGCGGTGGGTGCACCTTACGGTTTCACCGACAATACCGGCGGCGTCTACATATTCTACGGGGACCCTCTGTTCAGAACAGGGGAGATCCAACTTGTGGACAACGATTTCTACTTCAGGGGCCCCAGGTCAGGGTGGGGTCTTGGTTTCAAGGGCCTGGACGACCTGAACGGCGATGGCAGGGATGATCTGCTGATATACTCATCCTACGGGATAGATTTCGACAATTACGGGAGCTACAATATTTTCTATGCCAATGTGACGGACGATCTGGTGGAACCCTACTTGAACATGAAGTTCGAGGACCCCTCCTTCGAGCTCCGGGGCCCTGAAAGATACAACGATTTCGCCCACTACAGTCACGAAAACTTCGAGATACTGGACTTCGACGGTGACGGCAGCTACGAGATAGCCGTGGGCGACCCGGCTGCCGAGATCCCCGGAGAACCCTACATGAGCGGCGCGGTCTACCTCCATTATCAGATCCCCTCCGAGATATTTATGGATGATCTGATGCTGCTGGACGCCAGCGGTCCCGATAATGACATACTTGGTGCGGGTAGGACCTATCATTTTCAGGGACATATCAGGA
>JAWOCK010000109.1:0-4419 GCA_046483845.1 Thermoplasmatota archaeon
CATGTGCCCTCCGTTATCACGGAGTTGAAAGGGAACCTCAGGGGAGGTATCCAGACCATGATCCCACTTCGATGGGTCTGCATTTCTGTCAACTACAATATACGTATAAAAAACATCCATTTATTCTGTTTTCAGCACAGTCGAGTCCCACAAGTCATCTCCATTTGACTTATTCCCTGACATATTTAGGAACAAGACTATTAATGGCCGGGGCCCAAAGGATAAGTACAACAACAGAGCGATCTGGAGGTGTAATCAAGTGATACCCAGAAACAGCATAAGAAAAAGATGGATAACATTCATCATCACGGCATTATTATCCCTATCCATTTTACCATTGATATCAACGAACGGCAGTTCGGAACCTGTTATTCCAGATGAAGGTCCAAAATCTTTCACGGACCTGGATTTCGATGGTCTGGAAAAAGCGGGTTACAGACCTAGGTTCTCTCATCAGGGGGATCAGTTCATACAGACCCCGGAGCCCATGCCGGATGATGCCGTCCTTTATCAAGAGGGAGGCACGTCCCTTTCCAGTTCCACACCGACCCGGGCAACATGGGACACATATTATGAGGATCACATATTGATCGTTTACGTCGACATCTCATCAAGCGGTGGAGGTGACCTATCATCCAACGAGGAGCAGCTTCTGGACAGGATAATATCGGATTTCGTAAATTTTTCATTCCCCCGGGTCAAGGATTACTTCGATCCCATGAACAGGGTATCCGATGTGGAGTTCTACGTACACCAGATAGATGGTTATTCCGGCGTTGGCGGATATTATCAACCGGGCACTGATGAGTTCCATGTGGACAGGGCCGATCTGTCATGGGCAGGCCCTATCACGGCCCATGAGTTCCAGCATTATGTCCACAGGCAGTACGATCCCTACGAGAACCTCTGGATAGACGAGGGATGTGCAGATTACGGGGCGTATCTCGTCTATGGTCTGAGCTCGGTAACGGCAAGCCATGTCAGGGCCTATCTGGAGTATAGGAGCCATTACGGACTTGTGGTATCCGATAACACGTTCATTCAGGATGGGACCACTGCATATTACGGCATCGCCTTCCTTTTCCAGCTATATCTGACGCATCAGTATGGTGGCAAAAACTGGACCAATGCTCTGGTGAGGCAGACACGGAGAGGTACATCAGGTGTAACAAGTGCCCTATCCGCGCTGAGCACAGGCAAGGATTTCCAGGATGTATTCGCCGAGTGGATGGTGGCGACAAGGTTCAACGATGGAAACCTCGGTAACGGGCAGTATGAATATGGTGAAAAGACCTACCCCTACGGATCGATCAACATAGGTATCAGGAAAAGTCATTCAGGAACACCTGTCTCAGGCGATATGGAGATCAACGGTCATTCCGTGACAGTACTTAGGTTCAGCTCACCTGATCAGGGATGGGACGACTATCGCTTAGAGGTCTCTTATTCTCAGGGGGAACCCTATATTGCCATGTATCAGGAAGAGGTCGGAAACACCCAGGTAGAGTTCCTTCACAACGGGGGAGGATCACTGGTCTACGATTTCTCGGGATGGGGGGACAGTTATTCCTCTTTCCAGTTAGTAATGTCATCAACATCATACAGCACAATATCATACAAGGTCGACATCCATGATATGGATCCTCCGATAACCACCCTTTCGGTCTCCCCCAGGATCCCGGACGGGGAGAATGGTTGGTATGTCAGTCCACCCTTGGTCACCCTTGAGGCTTCTGAGAGGTCAGGAGATACATACTACACCATGGACGGAGGTCCGAAAACAACATATGGGTCCCCTTTCTATGTAACCGACGGGGTCCACAACATCTCCTTTTGGTCCGATGACAGGCACGGTAATGTCGAAGAGAGGAGTTTCTTCAATATCAAGGTCGATACCGTCACTCCAACCTCCAGCATCGAGGTGGATCCCAAGATACCGGAGGACCAGTGGTATTCCTCCCCTCCGCAGGTGACCCTGGGGACCAATGATGGTCAATCCGAGATAATGTACAAGTTCAATAATGACGATTACATTACCTACTCCGGAGCTTTCTATCCACCAGAAGGAAAGGGTGTCCTCTACTGGAAGGCCGTTGACCAGGCAGGGAACGAGGAAGAGCGGCAGACAAGGACCTTCCTGGTCGACACGATCCCACCGCATCTCTCCTATTCGGTATTTCCCGAGGAGCCGAACGGCGAGAACGGTTGGTATGTCTCCAACCCGGATGTTACCTTGGGATCCACAGATTCCGAAGCCATCTATTATGCTCTCAACAGCAGGGAGCTTCAGTTGTATTCGGACCCGATATCGATACCGGAAGGCGAGACAGAGCTCAGGTTCCTATGCATCGACAAAGCGGGAAACCGGGGGAACGAGACAAGACTGGATTTCAAGGTCGATTCAATAGAGCCGGAGATCGAGGGGATGTTCGACGCTTTCGAATATTCCGCCGAGAACTCCTCCGAGTGGCACAACATCCCGCCTATGCTGGAGATAACTCCTTCAGAGGAAGACATGACGATCAACTACTCCATAAACGGAGACCCCACAGAGGAATATGTGTCCAAGTTCGAGATCCCGGAAGGCGAGAACGAGATATGGGTGTATGGCAAGGACAAGGCCGGAAACGAGGCATCTCCCCTATTCTACCTGGTTAAGGTGGACAAGAGAGTGCCCTCGGTGGAGCACTCTTTCACCACTGAGAGTGAGAACGGCTGGTTCAAATCCCCCGATTCATCGATCGAACTCACCACCTCCGGTGAGGACGACAGATCGTCGATGGTCAAGATCTATTACCGGTGGGGTCCCGAGGATGAGAAACTCTACAGGGGTCCCATGAAGATACCCGAAGGTATCAACACCATCACCTACTGGGCGACGGACCAGGCCGGGAATGAGATGGAGCCGAGGAGGATAGAAGTGAAGAAGGACTCCATATTGCCGATGATATATCTCTCCATCGAAGGCGATGATGATGGTGTTCTTGTTGAGGGGAACAACTTGACAGTGGACATTTCCGGCTCATCGGATGAGGGTGGGATAGTCGCTTACGCCTTTGATTTCGATGGATCGGGTCCAAAGTGGGAGAACACCAATATCATGGAACACACTTATACCGAGCCCGGCAACTATACTATCTATGTGTATGTCAAGGATTCTGCCGGTAACGTCGCGAAGGAATCCTACTCTCTGAAGGTGGTGGAGGCCGAACAGGATGGGGTGGATCAAGAGGAAGAGAATGGAAGCCTGTTGCTGGTTCTGGTCATAGTGGCGGGTTCGCTTCTGATATTACTTGTCGCAGCCGCGGCTGTTCTGTTAGTTGTCATCAAAGGTAGGAAAGAGAATGCTGCTGTTCACAGGTCTCCTTGAGGGGAATGCTGGGCAGATTGCCATAGAAAAGGGTGAAATCCACCCCCTGAACTATGTAATACTATATGTGACGAAGTACCAGTACCCGGAACAACGGGATCCGGCTTCTCACCCTTACAGATCGACCCCGTAACGTTACCCCTTCTGATATGAGTGAAAGCGATCAGAAAAAAAGATAAAAGCAGCTTTCCTTTGGCTCATAATGGGTTTTCCCGGAAGTAGGGATAGGGCCATTCTCGTTCAGGTCTCTATTTATAATTTATCACCCAGACTTAAGATCCATCGACAAAGTTTTAAATAACACAAAGTAGTTGAAATGCAAGTTTCCTACTAGGGGTTTAGTTACCTAAATCGTTCCGATCTGAGATAGGGTGATCCAATGTATAAGAGGACCGTTTCTATAATGTTTGCAATGGCATTGGTTTTGATGGCTGTACCGTTCCTTTTGGAGGATGTTTCAGCTGCGGATACCAAACCTGTTTTTGGCTCCAATCTTTCAGATACCACTGCCACCACGGGAGATAGCTTCGATTTCGGAATAAATGTCACCGATGATTATAATGTGAGCAGCACATATGTGGAATACTGGTACGGTTCCGGTACTGCAACGAACTCTTCCATGAGCCGTACGGGTTTCAACTGGACGTATCAGGTTACGATACCGTCCGACTCCACCGATACTTTGTATTACAGGTTCCATGCGGTGGACAACGCAAGTCAGTGGGCACATTATCCTTCGGCCACCACAAGTGTATCCCAGGCGGTCACCGACAATGACGATCCCACCTTTACCGATAACAGCCCGGCAACGGGGACCACCGGCGACACGTATTCCTTCGACGTTGCCGCTTCGGACAACGTGGCGGTGTCCGGTGTTTCCGTGACCTGGAGCCACGGTTCGTTGAGCGGTACAAATACTGCACTCAGCGACGACGGTGACGGAACCTGGAGCCTTGACATCACCCTTGATGATTCTATCAGCTCCATGACCTATACGCTCACCGTGACCGACAGCTCCTCCAATTCGGTGACCGGTTCCACCCAGACCG